>JBEPVS010000166.1:0-5299 GCA_041690875.1 Gammaproteobacteria bacterium | reverse complement strand
CACACTTCGGTCGTCGCGCCTTGCCCTGCGCAATCTCGGGCACGGCCGCATCGACATCCTAAGCATGAACAGGCCCTAGAGCGCGGACCATGGCGAAGATGAACATGATTCAGGCGCTCAATTCCGCCATGGACATCGCCATGGGGCGGGATCCTTCAGTCGTCGTGCTGGGCCAGGATGTCGGGTTTTTCGGCGGCGTGTTCCGCGTGACCGACGGATTGCAGCGCAAGTACGGCGAACATCGCGTGCTCGACACGCCGATCGCCGAAGGCGGCATCATTGCCGCTGCCATCGGCATGGGCGTGAACGGGCTGCGGCCCGTGGCCGAAGTGCAGTTCGCCGACTACGTGTATCCGGCCTACGACCAGATCGTCAGCGAACTCGCGCGACTCCGCTATCGCAGTGCCGGCGATTTCTATGCTCCGGTGACGGTTCGCATGCCCTGTGGCGGCGGCATCCGCGGCGGCCAGACACACTCGCAAAGTCCCGAAGTGCTGTTCGCGCACGTCTGCGGCCTGAAGGTCGCGATGCCCTCGAACCCCTACGATGCAAAGGGCCTGCTGATCGGCGCGATCGAGGATGACGATCCGGTGATCCTGCTCGAGCCCAAGCGCCTGTACAACGGACCCTTCGATGGCGATCCGAACAAGCCGGCGGTGCCGTGGAGCACGCATTCAAAGGGCGAAGTGCCCACGGATCATTATGCGGTACCGTTTGGCCGCGCAGAGATCGTGCGCGCGGGCTCCCAGGTCACGATCATCGCCTACGGCACGATGGTGCATGTGGCCGAAGCCGCCGCGCAGTCGCTGAAGCTCGACGCGGAAATCATCGACGTGCGCAGTCTCGTGCCGCTCGATGTCGACACGCTATGCAATTCGGTGTGCAAGACCGGCCGCTGCGTGATCGCGCACGAGGCGACGCGCTTCGCCGGATTCGGCGCCGAGCTCGCCGCGACGGTCATGGAGCATTGCTTCTGGAACCTCGAGGCGCCGATCCAGCGCGTCGCAGGCTGGAACACGCCCTACCCGCATGCCTTCGAATGGGAGTATTTCCCTGGCCAGGCGCGGGTCGCGCTGGCATTGACAGCGGTCATGGAGCCCCGATGAGCGTGCATGTTTTCAAGCTGCCGGATCTTGGCGAAGGCACCGTCTCGGCTGAAGTCGTCAACTGGCTGGTCAAGCCGGGCGATGTGCTGAAGGAAGACCAGCCGTTGGTCGAGATGTCCACCGACAAGGCGGTAGTCGAGATTCCATCGCCGGTCGGCGGGCGTGTACTGACAATCAATGGCAAGCCGGGCGATGTCATCGCAGTGGGCGCGGAACTCGCGACCTTCGATACGACGATTGCTGCCGGCGCGGCGAGCGCTGCAGCGAAAGCGCCGGATTCGGCGTCAGCGTCAGCGCCCGCGCCCGCGGTATCGGCCAACCCGCAACCGGCTCGTGCGGCGGGCGAGGCGTCATCGCAAGTGCGCGCTTCACCCGCGACGCGACGTCGCGCGCAGGAGGCAGGCCTCGACCTGGCGAGCGTGCCGGGCACCGGCACGAGCGGACGCATCACGCCCGACGATTTGCTGAGCGCGCTTTCGGCGCGCAACGACGGCACGCGGGAGCAGGCACAAGAACCCGGTGCGCCGAGCAGCGCGAAGTCCACGGGCACGGCGGCGGGCGACGTCCAGGAAATCCCAATCATCGGGATCCGCCGCGTCATCGCGCAGCGCATGAGCGAATCGGCTCGCAGCATCCCGCATTTCTCGTACGTCGAGGAAGTCGACATCTCAGCCTTGCATGCGATGCGCGAGCACCTCAATGCGACCGCGCCAAAAGGCGCCGCGCCGCTGAGCTACCTGCCCTTCATCGTCGCCGCGCTGGTGCGGGCGCTGCAGCGCTATCCGCAATGCAATGCGCACTACGATGCCGCGCGCGAAATGGTGCTGCGCCATCGCGCGGTGCATGTCGGCATCGCGACGCAGACAAGCGAGGGCCTGAAGGTTCCGGTGGTTCGCAATGCCGATCAGCGCAAGCTCCGCGAACTGGCCGCTGAGATCAGCCGCGTCACGACCGCAGCGCGCGACCGCTCGGTGAAGCGCGAGGAACTCAGCGGTTCGACGATCACCGTGACGAGCCTCGGAAAGCTCGGCGGCATCGCCAGCACGCCGATCATCAACATGCCCGAGGTCGCGATCATCGGCGTCAATCGTGCGGTCGAGAGGCCGATGGTGGTTGCGGGCGCGATTGCCGTGCGCCGGATGATGAACCTGTCATCCTCATTCGATCATCGCTTCGTCGATGGCGCCGATGCCGCAGGACTCATCCAGTCGCTGCGCGACCTGCTCGAGCATCCGGCGACAATCTTTATACCCGAGTAGCGCTCAACCGGCTTCGAGCCGCGGACTCGCGTGCGTGAACGCCTGCACGCAGCCGATCAGTGCCGGATATTTCGCCGTGATCACATACACCGGTATTGCCGTCAGGAAGCTGCGAAACCGTCCCTTGGCTTCGAAGCAGGGTCGAAACGGCGAGACAGCGAAATATTCGCCGAGCTTCGGCACAATGCCGCCGCCGATGTAGACACCGCCGCGCGCACCGATCGTCAGCGCAAGATTGCCGGCGACATTGCCGAGCCACCCGCAGAACAGCTGCACCGTCTCCCGGCAACGCGGATCATCGCCGCGAAGCGCGCGGCTCGTGATCTCACCGGCATCGAGCGGGTCGACGGCGGCGCCGTCCAGTTCCGAAAGCGTGCGATACAGCAGCGCGAGCCCGTCGCCGCACAGCACGCGCTCGGCCGACACATGCTTGTAGCGGCGATGCAAAGTCGCGACCACCGCCATCTCGCGCGCCTCGACCGCGGGCAACGTGACGTGGCCGCCCTCGCCCTGAAGCGCGAGCCAGCGTCCCTCATCGGCGCGCAGCAGTCCCGACACGCCGAGGCCGGTGCCGGGCCCGATGACTGCAATCGGTGCATCGGCGAGCGGTGCCGCGCCACCGACCTGGTAGCGCTCGGCCGGTGTCAGGCGCGGCACCGACAAGGCGAGCGCCGTGAAGTCATTGAGGAAAATGAGCTGCTTGAGCTTGAGCACGCGCCGCGTGACGGCGGCCGAGAAATCCCAGCCATTGTTCGTCAGCGCGATGCGATCCTCGAGCAGCGGGCCGGCCACCGCGAACGCACCGATCTTCGGCAGCGGCACCTTGCCTGCGGCGCGCAGGCCCTGCAGGAACTGCGTAGCGGCCGCGGCGGGCCCCTCGAAATCGGCGCACTTCAGCACCTCCTCGGCGTGCAATGCTCCGCGATACCACACGCCGAAGCGCGCATTGGTGCCGCCGATGTCGGCCACCAGCAGCGATGTATCGGCCGCAGCCTTGACCCGCGCGGCGCTCATCTAGGGCCTAGAACATCGAGTTGTCATTGGCAGGTTTTTCCGGGATGTCCTGCAGCACGTCCCAGTGCTCGACGATCTTGCCGTGCTCGACGCGGAAGATGTCGACCGCCGCTTGTCCCGAGCCGCGCTCGCGGTCGGCCTTCGTCGGTACATAGCGCGAGTGCACGGCCACGAGGTCGCCTTGCGCCACGGTGCGTTTCACTTCCTGGCGCAAGTCCGGGTAGAGCTCATGCGTGTATTTCGTCAACGCGCCCACCGCGCCGAGGATGCCATCGGGGACGTTCGGATTGTGTTGCTTGTAGCTGCCGCCGACATACAGCCGGAACGCTTGTTGGACTTCGTGCTTGTTGAACACTGTGTCGAGAAAGGCGAGGACGACGGCGGTGTTCTGCTGTGCGCGCATTGCGCGCAATGCGCCGTTGCTCGCGCAGGATGTGAGCAGGGCCAACGCTGCGAGTGCAGCGAGAATTGGCGCCGCACTTCGCCGCACAGGCCAGCCTTGTACTCCCTTCGGGTCCACGAGCATGAGGATTACCCAATCACGCCGCACTCGCAAGCCCCCAGCGCGCGGCATGGCGGGCGCGGCACGGGATCAGGCGCGCGCGGCTCCGGCGGGTTCGGGGTGAAAATGATAGCGGGCCATGCCGGCCAGCGCGCCGTCCTCGTCCCAGCTCCATTCGGCGAACGAGATCGCGCCGTCGCTGTCGGTCGTCACGATGGTCGAGCAGCGCGTCCCGTAGGCTTCGCCGTGGATGAATGCACTCGACAGCATGCGTTCCATCGCCAGGCTCACGCCGGTACGCGGCAATTCCTCGTCGGCGGCCGGCTCGGCATCGCGCAGCAGGTCGAGCATTGCTGCGGATTTCGGCAGGTCATCGAGCGCGGCCGCGAGGCGCGATTTGGCCTGCCGCACCTTGGGCCATGGCGTATCGAGCAGGTGATTGGACAACGCGTAAACGCCGGGCTCAAGCGTGCGAGTGGCGCCGGTCGTGCTTTCGTAGATACCGAGTTCGGAGCCGTCGCTGCACAACATGTTGAAGGGATTGCAGCCCTTGCCGCGCCGGGCGATTTCGCGCAGGCCCTGGCTGGTCGACCAGTCTGCTTCGAGAAAAGCAGTGACCAGCTTGCCGCGGCTCGGCGCATCGGCGAGGGTGGTAGCCGGATCGCGGTAGTTGGTCAGCGCCGCAAAGCGCCCGCTACGCGTCACCCCGAGCCAGGTGCCGCCGGCCTGCAGGTCGCGACCCGCAAGGATGCCGGCATCGCCCGGCCACCAATCGGCTTCCTCCGTGGGTCGGCCGAAAAATTCGTCGCGATTGGCGGCTACGACGCAGGGAAAATGCGGTTGCACCTGCCACGCAACCAGGATCAGGCACATCGTTAAGCCGCCCTACTTGGCCGGCACATGCCGGCGTTGCTGCAGCAACCACTCATAGAGCTTCGGATCGGCATACGCAACATTCCAGACGTCGTGGCCGATGTCGGGATATTCGGATAGCTTCGCATGGCCGCCACAGGCGTTGATCGCGGCAATCATCGCCTTGTCGTCGTCGATCGGCACCGCATCGTCGAGCCCGCCATGGAAAGCCCAGATCGGCGTGTCTTTCAGCTTGCACGCTTCGTCCGGATCCCACCTGCCGCACACCGGTGCAATCGCGGCGAAGCGCTCCGGATTGCGGCTGGCCCAGCCGTAACTCCAGATACCGCCGAGGCTCAATCCGGTCAGGTAAACGCGATCCTTGTCGATTGGAAGTCGTGCCAGCAGTTCATCGAGCATCACGTTCAACGCGACCGGATCAAATGTCGAACCCGACGCCGATTGGGGCGATGCGACGATGAACGGAAAATCGGGGCGCGAGGCGACGAACTCAGGAGGTCCGTGCGCCTTCACTTTCTCGAGGTCATCGCCCGCCTCGCCGGAAC
>JBEPVS010000165.1:0-5401 GCA_041690875.1 Gammaproteobacteria bacterium | reverse complement strand
GGCGATGACTACGCGGCGCTCGAACAGGCGCTGGCGCGCCACGGTGCGCGCATCGTGTCGGGCGACTTGCCGCGGCCTGACTTGCTGATGATCGACGGTGGCCCCGGGCAACTTCGCGCGGCGGAGCAGGGGCTTGCGCGCTCAAACTGTGCGGGCCTGTCATTGCTCGGTATTTCGAAGGGGCCCGACCGGCGTCCAGGCCAGGAAAAACTGCATGTTCCCGGCGATGACGTGCCGCACAGCGTTCCCGCGGACAGTCCGCTGCTGCATCTGCTGCAACGCATTCGCGATGAAGCGCATCGCTTTGCGATCACCGGCCACCGGCGTCGGCGTGCGCGGCGATTCCAGGACTCGATCCTCGAGACCGTGCCGGGCCTCGGTCCTGCGAGGCGCCGTGCGCTGCTCGTGCATTTCGGAGGCCTGCCCGGCGTGTTGCGCGCCGGCGTTGCTGACCTGGAACAGGTCGATGGAGTGGGGACAGCGTTGGCCCGGACGCTTTATGATCACCTGCATCCCGGTGCCTGAGACCACTTCGTGATCTGGAACCTGCCGATAGTATTGACGTGGCTGCGGATCCTTGCCATCCCGCTGATCATCGTGCTGTTCGTCATGGGCCGAGAGCATCCCGAAGGGATTGCCGATGTCACCGCAGGCCTGTTGTTCGCCGCCGCCGCCATCACCGATACGCTCGATGGATACCTCGCGCGGCGCCTGGGCCAGACGACCTCGCTCGGCGCATTCCTTGATCCGGTCGCCGACAAGTTGATCGTGACGGTCGCACTGGTGCTGATTGTCAGCCGCGATCCGCGCGTGGTGACCGTGCTGGCCGCGGTCGTCATCATTGGGCGCGAAATTGCCATCTCGGCGTTGCGCGAATGGATGGCCGAACTCGGCCATCGCACGAAAGTCGCTGTTTCCTCGCTGGGCAAGTACAAGACAATCGCGCAGATGGTCGGCGTCAGCCTGCTGTTGTACCGGCGTGACCTGTTCGGTATTCCGTTGTACCGACTCGGCCTTTGGTTGACGGTGTTTGCGGCGGCCTTGACGCTGTGCTCGATGCTGGTCTATTTGCGCGCCGCGCTCCCGTACCTGCGCGAACAGCGCTAGGGATCGGCTCAAGTCGCCGGCCGATCCGCCGATAGTCTGGGCATGACAGCCTCAAGCGCGGGAAAAAACGGTCCGGCGGCGTCGACGGCCCAGGCAGCGTCGGCGGACACGGCGGCCTTCAACCTGGTGCGCGAGCTGGCGGCGGCGTTGTCGGCGGGCACCGTATCGCTCCCCAGCTATCCGCAGGCGGCGATCAGGCTGCAGAAGATGCTGGCCGAGGGGGATAGCGACACCGATCGGCTGGTGCGCGTGCTGGGCGCGGAGCCGGTGCTGGCCGCGCGGGTCACGACGATGGCGGGCTCGGCCGCGCTCAATCCCACCGGCCGCAAGATCACCGACTTGCGCACCGCGATCGTGTTGCTGGGCTTCGACGAGCTGCGCACGACGGCGGCAGCGTTTGCGATGGTGCAGATTCGCCAGGCGGGCGAATACAAGAGCATCGAGAAACCGATGGCGGAGCTGTGGCGCGAGAGCGTTGGGCGCGCGGCGATGAGCTACGTCGTGGCGCGCGAAACCGGCACGAGCCGCCCCGACACCGCGATGCTGGCCGGCTTGCTCTCCGGCATCGGCAAGCTGTACCTGCTGACGCAGGTGAACAAGCATCCGGATTTGTTCGCGGACGAAGCGGCTTTCCACAACCTGGTGCGCGACTGGCACGCGAGCATCGCGCAGGCATTGCTGGAGAGCTGGCAGATGGCGCCCGAGATCGTCGCCGCCGTGCGCGACTGGCCGGCTGTCGACAACGATCCGCGCCACACGGCGGATCTGGCGGATGTGCTTGCGGCGGCCGACCTGTTGCTGAGTCACGGCGATAATCCGGAACTGTTGCAGTCCCTGCTGGTCGATTCGCGGCCGATGCAGCGGCTGGGATTGAAAGCCGGCTGCGGCAGCCTGCTCGCCGATTCGGCCGCCGAACTCGAATCGCTCCGCAAAGCGCTCAGCAATTAATGGAAGTCGCGCGAGCGGCGCGCTAATCCCTTTAACCAGTGTGAACGATCATGGAGCTTGCGCGCGACGACGTGCGCGACGCCATTCTGGTTCTGCAGCGTACCGTCCACTTCCAATAGGCTTGCTGCAAGCGCCGGCCGTTTTTGCGCCTCGAACACCTTCGGCCACAGAATCACATTGACGATGCCGGTTTCGTCCTCGAGCGAGACGAACACGACGCCCGAGGCCGTGCCGGGCTGCTGCATGTGCGTGACGATGCCGCTGACGCGCACCTGCGCGCCGTCGGGCAACGCGCGCAGCTCCAGCTGGCTGGTAAGACCCAGCGCACGCAGCCGCTCGCGCAGCAAGGCGAGTGGGTGCAGCGTCGTGCTCAGCGAGAGCTGCCGATAATCCGCCAGGATTTCCTCGCCCGCATCGGGCCGCGGCAATTCCACGGGCGTTTCGGTGGCGGCGGCGAGCGCAAGCGTGCCGGGCGGCGGATCGGCGCCGAGCGCGAGCCAGCCCGCTTCGTGGCGATGCGCGCTTAAGGAGCGCAGCGCGCCCGCGGCTGCCAGCAACCGCATCGCGCGCCGGTTCAGCGCCGCGCGTTGCGCCAGATCGGCAATGCTGTCGAATGGCTGCGCCGCGCGGGCCGTGATCAGGCGATCGGCGTCGGTGCGCGGGAGCGAGCGCACCAGCCGCAATCCGACGCGGATCGCCAGCGCGCCGCCGCGGCCTTTTTCCAGCGTGCAATCCCAATCGCTGATCAGCACGTCGGGCGGCAATATCGCGACGCCGTCGCGCCGCGCTTCCTGCACGAGCTGCGCCGGCTGGTAGAACCCCATTGGCTGGCTGTTGATGAGCGCCGCGAAGAATGCCGCGGGCTCGTGGCGTTTGAGCCAGCACGACACATAGGTGAGCAGCGCGAACGAGGCGGCGTGCGATTCCGGAAACCCGTATTCGCCGAAGCCGAGGATCTGCTTGTAGATGCCCTCGGCGAATTCCGCGCTGTAGCCGTTGGCCGCCATGCCCGACAGCAAGCGCTCGCGGAAGGGCTCGAGCCCGCCGCGGCGTTTCCATGCCGCCATCGAGCGGCGCAACTGGTCGGCTTCGCCGGCGCTGAAATTCGCGGCGGCTACCGCGATCTGCATGACCTGTTCCTGGAAGATCGGCACGCCGAGCGTACGCCGCAACACTTCCGCCAACGCGGGGCTGGGATAGACCACCGCCGCCGGATCTTCGCGCCGCTTCAGGTACGGATGCACCATGCCGCCCTGGATTGGCCCGGGACGGATGATCGCCACTTCAATCACGAGGTCATAGAAGCAACGCGGCTTCAGCCGCGGCAGCATGCTCATTTGCGCGCGCGATTCGATCTGGAACACCCCGACGGTCTCGCCGCGGCAGATCATGTCGTAGGTGGCGCCATCTTCCGCTGGAATATCCTGCACGCGCCGCGGCCAGCCGCGGTGCGCGCCGGTCAGCTCGAGCGACTTACGCACCGCGGTCAGCATGCCGAGTGCCAGCACGTCGACCTTCAGCAGGCCCAGCGATTCCAGATCGTCCTTGTCCCACTGGATCACGGTGCGATCGGCCATCGCGGCATTCTCGATTGGCACCAGCTCATGGAGCGGCTCGCCCGAGATCACGAAACCGCCGACATGCTGCGACAGGTGGCGCGGAAAGCCGCGCAGCTCACCGACCAGTTGCGCCGCGAGTTGCGCCCGCGCGGCGCGTTCATCGGCAGAAGCCGTGCCAGGCAATGTGCCCAGTGCGCGCTCGACATCGCGCCGCGCGCTGCGCGAACGATAGGTGATGACGGTGGCGGCGAGCGCGGTGCGCTCGCGTCCGTACTTCGTGTAGATGTACTGGATGACCTCTTCGCGCCGCTCGTGCTCGAAGTCAACGTCGATATCGGGCGCTTCGCGCCGCTCGCGGCTGATGAAGCGCTCGAACAGCAAGGTCATGCGCGCCGGATCGACCTCGGTGATGCCGAGCGCGTAGCAGACGGCGGAGTTGGCGGCCGATCCGCGTCCCTGGCACAAGATGCCGCGCGAGCGCGCAAACGCAACCACGTCGTGTACCGTCAGGAAGAAATGCTCGTAGCGAAGTTCCGCAATGAGCTGCAGTTCTTTTTCAAGCAGCGCCGCCACGTTTTCCGGCACGCCCTTCGGCCAACGCGCGCGCGCTCCGTCCATGCTGAGTGCCCGCAGGTGTTCGCCGGCGCTCGAGCCCGCAGGCACCAGTTCGGCCGGATATTCATAGCGCAGCTGGCCGAGGTCGAACTGGCAGCGCTCGGCGATGGCGGCACTCGCTGCCAGCAGCTCCGGCGGATACAGCCGTGCGAGCGCAGGCAATGACCGCAGATGCCGCTCGCCGTTGGGAAACAGCCGCGCGCCCGCCTCAGCCAGCGTGCAGCCGTGCCGGATCGCGGTCACGAGATCCTGCAATCGCCGGCGGCTGCGCCGATGCATGTGCACGTCGCCGGCCGCCATCGCGGGCAATCCGCATTGCGCCGCGAGCTGCATGCAGTGCGCCAGCCGCGCGCCATCGCCGCCGCTCCGGTGCAGTTCCACCGCAAGCCACGCGCGCTCGCCGAACCGCTCGCGCAGCGCCGTGCCCTGCGCGAGGATTTGCACTCCCGCACCGGGATCCATCAGCGCAGCGCCCGCAGGCGGCAGCCACAGGGCGAGGCAGGCATCCAGGCCGTCGTCGAGATCGGCCGGCGTGAGTTCATAGCGGCCCTTGGCGGCGCGACGCCGCGCGCGGCTGATGAGCCGGCAGATCTGCGAATAGGCGCGTTGCTCCGGCGCCAGCAGCACGAAACGCAGTCCATCGCTGCAGCAAAATTCAGCGCCGACGATCAATTGCAGGCGATTGTCGGCGGGCAACGCATGCACGGCTTCCCAGGCGCGCACGACGCCTGCCATCGAGCACTCATCGGTGAGCGCCAGCGCGCGATACCCCAGCTCATGCGCGCGCTTCACCAACTCAGCCGGATGCGAGGCGCCGCGCAGGAAGCTGAAATTACTCAGGCAATGCAGTTCAGCGTAAGCGGTCATGGCGACGCTACGGTTACGGTCGCGGCAGCGTGGTGGCGTGGCCGGAACGCCGTCGGGTGCGCCGCTGCGGAAGAAGTGAATAGTTGGAATAGAACCCGGCGCGCGCAGCGGCGAACCTCGCGCGGTCCGCCGCGCGCGGCGCCAGTGGACCAGCAGTACACCACCGCGTCGCACTGGCGCGCGGCTGGCCCGCGCTTCGGCACCCGCCGATGCGTTCCGGCCACGTCACCACGCTGCCGCGACCATGGCCACAGTGATCCCATGACCGTTTCGCTGGTCGTAGGGGCCATGCGCCTGTCTCTTAT
>JBEPVS010000164.1:0-5631 GCA_041690875.1 Gammaproteobacteria bacterium | reverse complement strand
GAATGCAACCGGGCGCGGCGCGCTCGTAGCGCGCGCGGCGCGCGTGCCGCCGGATTTGCCGCGCCACGAGCGGCGGCTCATGGGGTCGGCATCTCGACGTCGTGCGAAGCGGGGATGCGCATCTGCAAGCGTGCGGTGGCTGTGTTCTCGACGTACGCATACGTCGACCAGTAGCTCTGCTCGATCTGCAGCCGTCCCCATTCGGCTTCCAGTTCATCGCGCCCGTTGTTCAAGTGCTCGAGCTGCACGAACAATTCTCGCGCCCGATGCTTGCAGTAGATTGCGCCGGCGGCTGAAGCGAGCACCGCCAGCCACAGCAGCGGCACGCCGATCCAGGTTGCGGCGCGCGGCAATGGCTTCACGCAGCCACCGACGGCATTCGCTCCGCGACACGCAGCAATGCGCTGCGCGCGCGCGGATTGGCATGCACTTCGGCAGCGCTCGCGCGTTGCTTGCGACCGACCAGCTTGAGCACCGGCAACGCGCTGGCGGGAATCACCGGCAGTTTCGCCAGCGCCGGATCGACGCTGCTGCGACTGCGCAGGAAATCACGCACGACGCCGTCCTCGAGCGAATGGAAGCTGAGCACCGCGAGCCGCGCGCCCGGCGCCAACAGCGGCACGGCTTGCGCCAGGCCCGAGCGCAGTTGGCCCAGTTCGTCGTTGATGTGCATGCGGAGGGCCTGGAAGGTGCGCGTCGCGGGGTGCTTGCCCGGTTCGCGCACCGGGACCGCCCCGGCAATCAGGTTCGCCAACTGCAGCGTGCTCGCCAGCGGTTGCTGAGCCCGTGCGCGCTCAATGGCCGCGGCGATGCGCCGTGCAAACCGCTCCTGCCCGAGCGAAGCGATCACGTCGCGCATTTCCTCGTGCGTAGCCCGGGCCAACCAGGCACTGACGGGTTCGCCGCGTTGCGCATCCATGCGCATGTCGAGCGGGCCGTCTTTCTGGAAACTGAATCCGCGCGACGGCGTATCGAGTTGCGGTGAGGAGACGCCGCAGTCGATGAGGATTCCGTCGTACAGGCCACCAGCCGGATCCGCCGCGCGCAGCAACGCCGCGATTTCGCCGTAGGCTCCATGCACAACCGCAATACGGGAGTCCGATGCGAAGCGCGCGCGGCCCGCTTCGATCGCCTGAATATCACGGTCGATGGCGATGAGGCGGCCGTCGACGCCAAGGGCTGCGAGGATGCGTTGACTATGGCCGCCGCGCCCGTACGTGGCGTCGATGTAACGCCCGGCCGGGCGCACGGCAAGAGCTGCGAGCACCTCGTCGACAAGCACCGGTTTGTGCTCATCCAATTTCCCCGCCCTGGCGCATCGAATCGGGCACTAGAGGGAGATGGATTCGAGATCGGCCGGCAGTGTGCCGGTCGAATCATCGCTCTTGAGCCAGACGTCGCGCCGTTCCATCCAGCGTGCTTCATCCCACAATTCGAAGCGCGCGCCCTGCCCGATCAACATTGCGTGGCGATGCAGCCCTGCGAACTCACGCAGCTCCGGCGGCAGCAGCAGGCGCCCGTGCGCATCGAGCTGGATATCGGTGGCATGTCCAACCATTAGGCGTTGCAACCGTCGTGCCTGCGGCTGCAGCGATGGCAGCGCCATTAACTTGCGCTCGATCAATTCCCACTCCGGTAGCGGGTAGATCAGCAGGCACTGGTCGCGATCAACCGTGATGACCAGTTGCCCCGCACACTGCTCGCGCAAGCGGTCGCGATGCCGGGTTGGCATGACCAACCGGCCTTTGTCGTCCACCGTGAGCTTTGTTGCGCCGCGAAACATATCGTCGATAGGCCAATTGGGCCCATCTGCTCCCACTTTTTCCCACTTGGCGCCACTATAGAAATCGCGGTGCTCTTATGTCAATGGCTGTTGCCTGGGTTTTTCTCCAGTTGCACAACGACTTACGTGTGAAATGAGACCTGCGTCACGGTCCGGAGCGGACGCTTTTGGGCAAGCGACTTATCGATCAACGACTTGCCCGGGAAAGCTCAATTAAAAAAGAGGAAGAAGGAGAGCCGGCCGATAAGCCGGGTTCTGTCGTGGGCAATCATTCCTCTGGGACGCGCGTCGCCGCGCGCCTCAAGCGGCCTACCCGGAAGCACGCGCAGGTCCGGCGCTGCGGTGTTGCCACCGCGACTTCCCTATTTGGCCTTGCTCCAGGTGGGGTTTGCCATCGCCGTTGGTGTTACCACCAACGCGGTGCGCTCTTACCGCACCATTTCACCCTTACCAGTACCGTTTCCGGCACTTCGGCGGTTTGCTTTCTGTTGCACTTTCCGTGGGCTCGCGCCCCCCAGGCGTTACCTGGCACCTCGACCCGCTGAGCCCGGACTTTCCTCTGCCACACGGGCAAAACCCATGAAACAGCGATTGCCTGGCCGGCTCTCCAGCAGCCACGATACGGCCTCTAGGTGTCTTCTGCAGCGGAATCGCGCGTCTCGCCGACCCCGTGCGCAGCGCCCGATCCGCGCGCGAGGCGCTGCGCCTGCTCGTACGCCGCTGCGCGCGGCACGCCGCTCAGCTGCGCGCCGATCGCTGCGGCCCGCGCGGGCGGAAGGCTTTTCAGCAGCAGCGGCAAGGCCCGCGCCAGCAGCGCCGCATCGCCCTCTCCTGCTGCTGCCGCGCCCGCAATCACCAGCGTGATTTCACCGCGCGCGATGTCGGCATCGGCGACGGCGCGCGCGGCGAGTTGCGCCAACGTGCCGCGATAGATGCACTCGTGCAGCTTGGTGAGTTCACGGGCAATCACCGCATTGCGGTCGCCGCCAAAAGCATCCGCGAGATGCTGCAGCGTTGCGGCAATTCGATGCGGCGCCTCGAACAGCACCAGCGTGCGCGGTTCCTGTGCCAGCCGCGCCAGCGCGGCGCTTCGTTCGCCTGGCCGCGCCGGCAAAAATCCTTCGAACACGAATCGATCGGTCGGGAGGCCCGCGACCGCCAGTGCGGCGGTCACGGCCGAAGGACCCGCAATGCTGCGCACTTCGAAGCCCGCCGCGGCGACGGCGCGCACCAGGATGAATCCCGGATCGGAGAGGAGCGGTGTGCCGGCGTCGCTGACGAGCGCCAGCGTCTCGCCGCGCCGCAGCCGCGCAACCAGCGCATCGACGCGGCTCGCTTCGTTGTGATCGTGGAGCGAGAGCAGCGGACGGCTGATTCCGCAGGCGGCGAGCAGCGTTGAAGTGCGGCGCGTATCCTCGGCCAGCACCAGTGCCGCGGCACCCAATGACTCGCGCGCGCGCGGACTCAAATCGCCAATATTGCCAATTGGCGTCGCAATGACATCGAGCCTTCCCTGCGCGACCGCCACTATAATCCGTCCTTGCCCACGTTCGCCTAGCTTGCAGGGCGCGGTACTACACATGCAAACACGATACGTCTCATTTGGCTCTCTGGGCGTGCTCGCGACAGGCGCAGCGCTCGCCATGCTGACGGCCTGCTCGAGTTTTCCGGCTGCGACTTTTCCAGGCCGTACGCCGGCCGGCACTTCGGCACCGGCTCCCGCCAATGCACAGGCGGCGGCGCGCACCCGCGACGCCAGCGCACTCGAAAGCGCGGCGCGCCGAGCCGAGCCCGATGCGCGTCCGGCGCTGCAATTGCAGGCCGCACGTGCGTGGCTGCAGGCGGGCCGCGGCTCCGAAGCGGCGCGCGTGCTGGCCGGCATTGCCGGCACGCTGACACCGGTACAGGCCATCGAGCGGCGCGTCATCGAGGCCGACATCGAACTCGCCAATGGTCGCGCGCAGCAGGCGTGGCAAAAGATGAGCGCCATCCCCGAGCCCACCGGCACGCCAGCCGCGCCGCAGTATTTCGAGAGTCGCATGCGCATCGCGCTGGCTGCGGCGCGTCCGGTCGATGGCGTGCGCGCCGAGATCGGCGCGGAGCGCCTCGCCGCATCCGATGCCGAGCGCAGCGCGTTACGCTCCGAATTGCTGTCACTGCTACGCGTGGCGCGCGAGCAGGGCGTCAAACTCGAGCCCGCGGCGAGCCAGGATCCAACCGTGCGCGGCTGGCTCGATCTCGGCGCAGTGGCCAATTACGGCGGCGGCGCGTCGATCAACGGCGCGATCGAGGCCGCGCGCTGGCGCTCCACTTATCCGGGGCATCCGGCCACCGAATTGTTGGCGCAGGCGTTGGCCGCGCCGCTGCAGGTGGCGACGCGGTTGCGCAAGCTCGCGTTGGTGTTGCCCGTGACCGGCCAGGCCGCGGGCTACGCCGCCACGATCCACGCTGGCTTCGACTACGCATGGCAGCAATTGCCAGCCGATTCCCGGCCTGCCGTACAGGTGTATGACACCGGCGTGCTGCCTGTCGACCAGGCGTTGCGGCAGGCCCAGGCCGATGGCAATGATTTCATCGTCGGGCCGCTGACTCGCCAGGAAGTGGATGTCGCGGCGAGCGCGTGGCCGGGCGTGCCAATGCTTGCGCTCAACTTCCTCAGCGCCGGTCGCGCGGCGCCTTCTGGCATGCGTCAGTACGCACTCTCGCCCGAAGACGATGCGCGCGAAGTGGCGCAGCGCATTCTCGCCTCGGGCCAGAAACGCGGCGTCGCGTTGACGCCCACCGGCGATTGGGGCACGCGCGTGCTTGCAGCGTTCACGCAGGAACTGCAGGCGGGCGGCGGCACGCTGCTCGCGCAGGCCGTGTACGACCCCGCCGAACACGATTTCGCCGAACCCATCCGCGCCGTGCTCGGCACCGACCTCAGTATCGGGCGGCGGCTGCGGCTGCAGACGCTGCTCGGCCAGAAGCTCGAATTCGAACCGCGCGGCCGCGCCGATCTTGATTTCATCTTCGCTCCGGCACAGGCCGCAACTGCGCGCCTGCTGCGGCCACAGCTGCGTTTCCAGTACGCCGGCGACGTGCCGGTCTACGCAACGAGCGATGCGTATTCGGCCGACGGCGGCGTGGCCAACCAGGACCTCGATGGACTGATCATTCCGGCGATGCCCTGGCTCGTGCCCAACAGTGGCCCGGCCTGGACGGTGCGCGACAGCGTCGCCGCAGCGGCAGACAGCAATGCTGATTGGCAGTCGGGCCTGTATGCGTTCGGCTATGACGCCTGCCAGCTCGCGGTGGCGATCGCCGGGGCCGGAGGCGACATCGAGCGCCTGCAAGTGGCCGGGCTGACCGGTGACCTGCGGCTCGGCGCCGACGGACGAGTCCACCGAAATCCCGCCTGGGCCCGCATTGCGCGCAATGGCCTGCCGCAGTTGTTGGGCGCTCCCACCGGCGGCGGCAACTAGCGCTCAGATAGAGCGCACTCCGATTGGCGCTGGGTGCATCGATGCCGTCGCCTGCGCACATCAATCGCCGCCTGGTCGGCCAGCATGCCGAAGAGCGCGCCGCGCAACACCTGCGTGAAGCGGGCCTCGTGCTGCTGCACCGGAACTACCTGTGCCGACGCGGCGAACTCGACATCGTCGCCCGCGACGCATCGACACTGGCGGTGATCGAAGTGCGGCTGCGCGCCTCGGCGCAGTTCGGCGGCGCGGGGGCCAGCATCACGCGCTCGAAGCAGCGCCGCATCGTTTTCGCCACGCGTCACCTGCTCGCGCGCTACCCCTCGCTGCAGCGCTTGCCGGTGCGCTTCGATGCGCTGCTGGTGCCGCCCGATGACGGGCCGATAG
>JBEPVS010000163.1:0-5664 GCA_041690875.1 Gammaproteobacteria bacterium | reverse complement strand
CCCTATTTTTTTTTCACGCAGAACACGCCATACGACCTCGGAGTCCGTCTCGTGGGCTCGGAGATGTTTATAAGAGACAGGCCTATGACCGCGCCGCGACGACGGCGCGCGTCGATGCCATCATGGCCGCGTACAACCGCGCCTCGATCGATGCGGTGCTCGCCGCCGGATCCAGTCTCGACAGTGATCGACCGGTCTTCATAGTGGGCATGCCACGATCGGGGACGACGCTGACGGAACAGATTCTCGCCTCCCACCCGCATGTTTACGGTGCCGATGAGCTGCTGTTCTGGAATATCGCCGCCGACGGCGCCCGTTCCGTGCCCTGGGCGCAGCGTGCGGCGCTGATCGCTGGTCTCGGCGCCGAATATCTGAGGGTGCTGGCCAGCCGCTCCGCCGCGGCCAAGCGCGTCATTGACAAGTTGCCCGGGAATTTCGAGAACCTTGGATTGATACACGCTGCATTGCCGCGGGCAAAGATCATTCATATCGAACGCGACCCGCGTGATACCTGTCTGTCAATTTTCTTCCAGGGATTTTCGCCCGCACACGCATACGCAACTGATCTCGACGATCTGGCACACTACTTTCGCGAGTACCAACGGTTGATGCAGCATTGGGGAGCGACATTACCCGCCGATGCGCTGCTGAATGTTCCGTACGAAGCCCTGGTCGCAGAATCTGCGACGTGGATACGCCGCATGCTCGAGCACATCGGCTTGCCATGGGATGAGCGCTGCCTCGATTTTCACCGCACGGAAAGATCGGTGCTGACGGCGAGTGCCTGGCAAGTGCGCCAGCCGCTCAACGCCACATCGATTGGGCGCTGGCGGCGCTACGAGGCGATGCTGGGCCCGCTGCTGCGAGGCCTCGACGCCAAGCGGTAGCGCGCAGCGAAGACTCGTTCCGCGAACATTCACGCTGCAGTCAGGCGCGCGGCGCAGTGTCGATTCCGGCTTGCTGCAGGCCGTATTTCAGGGTCCGGGCAAACTCGAGCGCGTGCGGTCCATCGCCGTGCAGGCAGATCGTATCGACACGCAGGCGGCAAACACTGCCATCCTGTGCGAGGACGGTGCCGCTCTTTACGAGCGACACCGCCTGCGCCAGCATCTGTCCGGCGTCGTCAATGAGCGCACCGGGCGTGCCGCGCGCGACCAGCCGTCCGTCGGCGGTGTAGCGGCGATCGGCAAATCCTTCTTCGAGCGCCACGAGCCCGGCCTTGCGTATCGCGGCGATCATCGGGCTGTTCGCGAGCCCCATGACCTTTAATTGTGGATCGAAATCGCGCACTGCCTCGGCGATGCATTGCGCGAGTGCAGCGTCTCGCGCGGCCTGGTTGTAGAGCGCGCCATGCGCCTTGACGTGCGTGAGCTGGGCGCCTTCGGCGCGCGCAATGGCATCGAGCGCGCCCAACTGGTAGAGGATGCCGGCGCGCACAACATCGAGCGGCAGCTGCAATTCGCGCCGACCGAAATGCTCGCGATCGAGATAACCGGGATGTGCGCCAATAGCGACGCCGCGTTGACGTGCTGCGCGCACGAGCTGTTGCATGGTCTCTGCGCTACCTGCGTGCCAACCGCAGGCGATGTTGATCGAGCTCACCTGCTCGAGGATTGCCTCGTCGGTGTCGCAGCCTTCACCGAGATCGGCGTTGAGGTCAATGTGCATTCAGGCTCCGTTTCAAGGCCTGCATGGCGTCGGCGCGCGTACACAGCGAAAATCGCAGCGACCCACCCGGCGGAACCTGCGCTAACCGCCATTGGTCAGCCGCGATCACCGTTGCGATGCGCGGATAGCCGCCGGTGGTGTGCGCGTCGGCCATCAGCACAATCGGTGCGCCCCCTTCGGGCACCTGAATAATGCCGGGAAAAACAGCGTGGGATGTCAGTTCATGTTGCGCAACGCGCGTCAACGCCGGACCTTCCAGCCGGAAACCCATGCGGTTACTTTGCGGTGAGACTCTCCAATCTGCCTCGAGCAGGGCCGCGCGGGATTCCGGCGCGAACTCGGCAAACTCGGGTGCGGGCATGACGCGAATCGGGCCATCGTCCTTTGGCCAATGCAAGTGCGGGGGCGATGCGGCTCGGGCGGGCAGGCCACCGCCCGCCGGGTACGGCGACGAATCACCCGAGCGCACACGCAGCACATCGCCGCGCCGAATCATGCGGCCGGCGAAGCCACCCGACTGCGTTTGCAGATCGGTGCTGCGCGAACCCATCAACACCGGCACATCGATGCCGCCCCGCACACACAGATAGGCGCGCGCGCCGCGCGTCGGGCGAGACAACTCCAGCATGATTCCGGCCTTGGCCTGCATGGCGTTTCCGACGGGAAATGTCGCGCCGTCGAGCCGCGCCGCGCAATCGGCGCCGGTCAGCGCGATGACACAGTCCGCATCGAACCGCATGAGGGCAGGCGGCAGGCACAGTTCGAGTGCCGCCGCCTCATCGGCGTTGCCAACGAGCGCGTTGCCGATGACCAACGCGAGCCGGTCCATTGCGCCGCCCAGGCCTACGCCCAGGTGACGATGCCCGCGCCGGCCCAGATCCTGGACGGTTGTCTGCAGCGCCGGTCGCAACACCGTGATCAAGTGCGCGCTCGCGCGTCGATGAATCGCACGGTGTCGCCGGCGGAAAGCAACGCGGGTGAAGACGACGCGGCGTCGAACAGCTGCACCGAGGTGCGCCCGATCAATTGCCAGCCACCGGGCGAGGTCCACGGATAGATACCGGTCTGCTCGCTGCCAATGCCGACGGAGCCCGCGGGCACCGCGATGCGTGGTTCGCGTCGGCGCGGCATCGCCAATGTCGAATCGAGTCCCCCCAGATAGGGGAAACCCGGCAGGAATCCGAGGAAATAAACGGTGTACTCGGCGGCACAATGCCGGCGCACGACTTCACTGGGTGACAGGCCAGTGTGGCGCGCCACCTCATCGAGGTCCGGTCCTGCCTCGCCGCCATATTCGACCGGAATGTCGATGCGGCGAAGTGGCCTCGTTACCGGAGTGACGCTGTTCCATTCGCTCATCAAGTCCTCGGTGAGATGCTCGAGCCGAGGAGAGGCCGGATCGAGTTCGACGCCCAGGTTGTTCATGCCCGGCACGACCTCGCGCACATGCGCTCGTGGCCGGAATCGATCGGCGAGCGCCCAGATGCGCTGTTGTTTCTCAAGCGTCGTCACACCGCCGGCCTCGAGCACAGCGGCGGTCTCGCTGACCCATCGGGCGGTCGGTGAATCAGGGTTCACGGATGACCGAGGATTCAGGGAGCGAGTCCCAGGCCGTTTCGCGCGCGAACGCCATCGTAAGCAGCGTCACGGCGAGCGCGAAGACCAGGTACCACGACAAGGCCAGTGGCGTGCCGTAGGCACGAAACAGCGCAGTGAACAAGAACGGCGCCAGCCCGCCGGCGACGATGCCGGTGAGCGTGTAGGCCATCGACGCGCCGGCGTAACGCACGCGCGCCGGGAACTGTTCGGCGATGAACGCGGCCTGCGGACCGTACATCGATGCGTGCATCACCATGCCCGCCGCGACGGCGATAACGATCAGCAGCGGTTCGCGCGTGTCCAACAGCCGAAAGTAGGCGAATGCCCAGGTCATCGACAACAAGGCGCCGCCCGCGATCAACGGACGCCGCCCGATGCGGTCAGACAGCGAACCCAGCAGCGGCATGCAGAGCGCGCTGCAGGCCGCGCCGATCATCGTGGCCACGAGGCCGCGCATGCGCGGCAAATGCAGCACGGTCGTCACGTAGGTCAGAGTGAAGACGACCAGCAATGCGTAGAACACGTCCGGCCCCACACGCGCGCCGATGGAGGTTAACAGGGCGCGCCGCTGCCGGCGCATCACGTCGTCGATCGGTGCGCGCGCTGTTGCGCGGCGCGCTTGCAGTTCGATGAATACTGGTGTTTCGGCCACGCCATGGCGCAACCAAGAGCCGAATGCGACGAGCACCAGGCTCAATGCGAACGGGATACGCCAACCCCACGTTTCGAAGTGCTCCGGCGCGACGCAGAGCGCAACCAGCGCAACTGTCGCCGTGCCGACAATCGTGCCGCAGGCCGGTCCGAGTTGTGCGAATGATCCGTTGCGGCCGCGTTGATGTGCGCTGCCGTGCTCGATCGACAGCAGGACCGCGCCGGCCCATTCGCCGCCGATCGCGGCGCCCTGAACGAAGCGCAACAGCACCAGCAGCAGCGGACTCCAGATCCCCCAAATTTGATACGAGGGCAGCAATCCAATGAGGCAGGTGGCGCCGCCCATCAGCATCAATGTCGCGTACAGCACGAAACGCCGGCCGAGCCGATCGCCGAGGTGTCCGAACAACAAGCCGCCGGCGGGGCGCGAGAAATAGCCGACGGCGTAGGTCGAGAAAGCGAGCAGCGTGCCGGTCATCGCTTCGTACTGCGGGAAGAACACGGCGTTGAACACCAGCGCCGCCATGACGTTGTAGATCGTAAAGTCGTACCACTCGAGGGTGGTGCCGATCGCGCTGGCCGCTGCGAGGCGCCGGATGTTCATAGGCGCCGCTGCATCATGACGTGCAGAAATACATACCCACCAGAATGGCGCCGATGCAACTCCACTGAAACAGCAGGATACGCTCGCGCAGCACGATCGATGCGAAGGCCAGCGTGACGACGGGATAAGCGCCGGTCAGCGGCGTCACGATCGAGATTTTTCCGTAGCGGCTTGCGACCAGCACGCCCAGGTCACCCGCGGCCATCATGCCCATCGGCAGGAAGGAGCGCAGCCACTCGCGCACTGAATGCGTGCCGGCGCGTCCCTTCCAGAAACCGTAGACGCCCAACGTCAGCAACGCGCCGATCATGCTGTACAGCGACATGTTGGAATCCGTTGCGCCCAACTGGTAGTCGTACTTTACGATCGTCTGCGCCGCACCCCACAGCACCAGCGCCGTAAACGCCAATGGGATCCAGGCGCGCCCCTTGACCTTGTTGGCGGCGCCCTCCGGCTGGTAGGCGAGGCCAATGCAGCCGCCGATGACGAGCACGACTGCGACGTATTGCAGGGTCGAGAGCGTCTCGCCGAGGAACCAGTTGGCGAACACGATCGTGAGCGCAGGGTAGGCCGCCGACAGCGTGCCGACGATTGTTATCGGGCCAGCGATGATCGACAGGAAGTACATGATCCATGCCGTGCCGTCGAGCAGGTAGGCCAGCACGCCGATGACGAATACGCGGTGTGATCCGGCCGCGAAAATCGAGTCGTGCGGATTCGCGAAGAAGTAGCAGCCCATGACGACGGCGCGGGCAAAGGCGAAATACAGGCAAAAGCGCGCGGGCGAAACTTCGGTGATCCACATCTTTACGAAGCCCTGGCCCAGGCCGTAAAGCAGCAGCGCGAGTAGCGCAGGCGTGAGCCACATCAGCAGTGGTGCGTTGGCCATTACTCATTCTGGCAGGAAATGCATCGATCGGTTACCTTCCGTCGATGCGTATCAAAATATGGATTGTCCTCGGTCTCGCCTGTTCCACGGCCGTCGCCGGTGGCAGCGAACCTTCCATTCATTTCATGTCGCGCGCCGAGTCCAGTGCAGCACTGACTGGCGCCGAAGCGCAGGGCTATTACGGTCAATTGCAGGTCGCGGAGTTGCGCGAGGCGGTCCGGTCGGGAAGCGTGGACCGCGCGCGCGAAGCGGT
>JBEPVS010000162.1:0-5807 GCA_041690875.1 Gammaproteobacteria bacterium | reverse complement strand
AACCGGCGGGGGGGCGGGGTTTTGCACCGGGCCGGGTTGCTCCTCCATTATGTGTAATGACCACCTTTCGGTCGTCGCGCCTTGCCCTGTGCAAAACGAGGCACGCCCGCATCGATGTTCTGAGAATAAACAGGCCCCTAAGCCTAAGGACCGCGCCCGGTCGATAACAAGACCCACGTAACAAGACCCAGGCGCTTGAGCGCGAGGGCCGGTAAAGGGTAAAACAACCGCATTATGGGCGATGTGATCGATCGGGATGGATTCCGGGCCAACGTCGGCATCGTGCTGATGCAGGGGGACGGCCGCCTGTTCATCGGACGGCGCTCGGGTGGACGCGGCTGGCAATTTCCGCAAGGTGGCATGCAGCGCGGCGAGGGGGCCGAGGATGCCCTGTTTCGGGAACTCGGCGAGGAGATCGGACTTACGCGCGATGACGTCGAAATCATCGCCCAGACCCGTGGCTGGCTTCGCTATCGGTTGCCGGCGCGCTACCAGCGGCGCGATTCGCGTCCGCGTTGCATCGGTCAGAAGCAACGTTGGTATTTACTGCGGCTGGAACGCGCGGACGCGCAGTTTCGCTTCGACACGGGCGATGAGCCTGAATTCGATCGTTGGCGCTGGGTCGACTACTGGCAGCCGGTGCGCGAGGTCATTTACTTCAAGCGCACCGTGTACACGCGCGCCTTGCACGAGCTCGGCGCCCAGGTGTTTCCGAAGGGCTTGCCGCAATATCCCGACTGGTGGCACCAGGACGAGAAAGGCGGCGGCGCCGCCGCGGCTGAAATCGAGACGTCCTGAGATCGCTGCACATGGACATGCCAGGCAAACTTGTCGTTCGCACTTATGCGCCCGCGCGCCGCTGGACCATGCTGGCTTCCGCGCTGCTGCTGGGCACCGTGGCGATGTACCTGGCGTTCGAGTTCGGAAGGCAGAAGGCTGGGTTCGACGGCATCCAGGCGGCCCAACAACGCAACGCGCTCGAGAACCAGATCGTCGCGCTGCAGGCCAGCGCGCAAGAATTGCAGGTGCAGCTCGCCGCGGCCGACGAGGCGCGCATTGCACAGGTTCGTGAACGGAGCGAGGTCGCCAAGACGATCGGTGAGTTGCAAGCCGCGCTTGGCCGCGCGCAGCAGGACCTCGATTTCTATCGCGGCATCGCCAATCCGCTCGCCGCCGCCAAGGCGCCGACGCGCGTGCAGCAGTTCCAGGTCCTGACGAACGACGCCGCTGCGCACCGATACACGCTGCGCTTTGCACTGAACCGTGCTTCGCGCGTCGATGAGTCATCGGCCGGTACGCTGGCCATGACCATCGATGGCGAGCGCGCCGGTGTCGCCGCCAGCGTCGATCTTGCGGCGCTGACCGCTTCGAAGCTGAAGGAAGTGCCCTACAGTTTCCGGTACTACAGCAATATCGAGCAGCCTGTGACGCTGCCCGCGGATTTTCGCGCCGAACGCGTTACCATTGAAATACGGCCCGCCCGCAAGAGCGCGCCGCCCTATCGGCAAACATTCGTCTGGAATCCGGACGCACCCTAGGCCAAAGCGCATGTTCAACCGCAGTGAAAAGCAGGCCGCCAGCATCGACACTTTGATCGGCCGCAGCGCCAGCGTGCAGGGCGACATCGAATTTTCCGGGGGCCTGCACATCGATGGGCGCGTGACGGGCAATGTCCGTGTCGCCGGCGGCAATGCCTCGGTGTCGGTCAGCGAGCACGGCCTCATAGAGGGCTCGATCGAAGCGTCGCAGGTGGTGCTGAATGGCACCGTCAACGGCGACATCCACGCTGCCGAGCGCGTCGTGCTCGGCGCGAAGGCGCGCGTGCGTGGCAACGTCAGCTACGGTGTCATCGAAATGGCGCTCGGCGCAGAAATCACCGGGCGGCTCATTCCCGGCAATCCGACGGACGAAACCGACAAGGCGAGGGCGCCCTAGGCCGATTTCGTCTCGCTTTTTGACGCCCTGCGGCGGCACGCCTACACTTGCGGCCAACATGGATGCACCCGTCAAAGACACACCCGCGGACGAGCCGCGGCTCGTATTCACCGATGCCGCGGCGCTCAAAGTAGCCGATCTGATCCGCGCCGAGGGGAACCCTGCGCTGATGCTGCGCGTCTTCGTGCAGGGCGGCGGCTGCTCGGGATTGCAGTACGGCTTCGAGTTCGACGAACAAGTGCAGGACGGCGATACCTGCGTCGAGAACCAGGGCGTGAAACTGCTGATCGACCCGATGAGCGTGAACTACCTGGGCGGCGCTGAGATCGATTTTCGCGACGGCCTTGATGGCGCGCAGTTCGTGATCCGAAATCCCAGCGCCAAGACCACCTGCGGTTGCGGCTCTTCATTCACGACGGCCTGACCGCTTTGTGACCCGTGCTGCGCGCACCGTGCCCGACGTCCTGGCGGCCGTCGATCTCGGTTCGAACAGCTTCCACCTCGTCGTCGCCCGCTACACGCACGGCCAGCTCGTCGTCATCGACCGCATGCGCGAGATGGTACGACTCGGGGGCGGTGTCGGCCCCGATGGCCGCCTCGACAAACAGGTTGCGGCGCGCGCGCTCGCTTGCCTCGAACGTTTCGGGCAGCGCTTGCGCGACATGCACGCGCGCAGCGTGCGGGTCGTCGGCACCAACGCGCTGCGCATCTCGCGGCGCAAGCAGGCCTTCCTCGAACGCGCTCGCGATGCGCTCGGACATCCGATCGAGATCATTTCGGGCATGGAAGAAGCACGCCTGATCTACGCCGGCGTTGCACACACGCTGCCTTCCGAGCCGGGGCGGCGGCTCGTCATCGACATCGGCGGCGGCAGCACCGAGGTCGTCATTGGCGAGCGATACGAACCGCTGCTGCTCGAGAGCCTGAAGCTCGGCTGCGTGTCGCTGAGCCAACGCTATTTCGCCGACGAAAAACTTTCACCGAAGCGCTTCGAGCGCGCGCGGCTCGCGGCGCGCGTCGAGATCGAACCCATGCAGTCGCGCTTCCTGCAGCAGGGATGGGAAAGCGTCGTCGGCAGCTCGGGCACCGTGCGCGCGATTGGCGAGTGCCTGCAGGAGCGCGATCCGCAGCTCAGTGCGATCACCGCCGAGGGACTCGACAAGCTGGTCGAGTCGATGATGCGGGTCGGTCACAGCCGCGAACTCGAGCTCGAGACGCTCACCGAGGAGCGGCGACCGGTGTTCCCCGGCGGAGTCGTCATCCTCGCGGAATTATTTTCGGCGCTCGGCATCGAGCAGCTGCGCATGGCCGAGGGTGCGCTGCGCGATGGCTTGCTGCACGACATGGTCGGCCGCCTCACCGATGAAGATCCGCGCGCGCGCACCGTCAGCTCGATGGAGCGGCGCTATCACGTCGATGTCGCGCAGGCCGCGCGCGTCGAGGCGACCGCGCTGAGTTTCCTTGCGCAGGTGGCCGAGCATTGGGAACTCGACGATCCGCACGCGGAACTGGCGCTCAAGTGGGCGGCGCGGCTGCATGAGATCGGCCTCGATGTCGCACACAGCGGCTATCACCGCCATGGTGCCTACCTGCTCGAGAACGCCGACATGCCGGGATTCGCGCGCGAGGAACAACTGTTGCTGGCGCGGCTGGTCGGCGCGCACCGGCGCAAGTTGACGCTGACCGGCGTCGAGGATTTGATTCCGCCGTGGGATCGGCTGGCACTGTTCTTGATGCTGCTGCTCCGGCTTGCAGTGCTGCTGCACCGTGGACGGAGTGAAACGCCGTTGCCGCCGATCGAGTTGACGGCGCGCGGACGCACGCTGGAACTGCGTTTCCCGGTGCGCTGGCTCAAGGACCACGCGCTGTCGATGGAAGACCTGCACCAGGAAATCGAGTACCTGCGCACGCAAGGCGTGAAGCTGCGCGTCTACTCCGGCAGTCGCGCCGCCGCCGCATAGGACTCCAGCAACTGGCCCTGCGCATCGCCCGACGGTGCGTCGCCGCGCGCATGGGCCACCGCGCGCTGGTAGCTGCCGTCGCTCTGCAGCAGCCAGGCATGCGTGTCGTCCGTCAGGTAGCGCTCCAGGTCTTCGCGAATGCGCGAGCGCAATTTCGCCTGTGCGATTGGAAATGCCACCTCGACGCGTCGAAAGAAATTGCGCTCCATCCAGTCGGCGCTCGCCAGGTACATCTGCGCGCGGCCCGCGTTCTCGAACCAGAACACGCGCGAGTGCTCGAGGAAGCGGCCGACGATCGAGCGCACCTGGATGTTCTCCGACACGCCGGGCAGTCCCGGCCGCAACGCGCACACTCCGCGCACGATCAGGTCAATGCGCACACCTGAATTCGAAGCCCGGTAGAGGTTCTCAATCGTGACCGGATCGACCAGCGCGTTGAGCTTGGCGATGATGCGCGCACTCTTGCCGGCACGAGCATGGGTGATCTCGCGCTCGATCAGCGCCTGCAGCGCCTCGTGCAGCTTGAACGGCGATTGCAGCAGTTTTCGCAAGCGCGGCGTCTGCGTCAGGCTCGTCAGCTGCAGGAAGATTTCGTGTACATCGGCGCCGATTGCCTCATCGCACGTGAACAATCCGTAGTCGGTGTAGCTGCGCGCCGTGCCGGCGTGGTAGTTGCCGGTGCCCAGGTGGCAGTAACGCCGGATGCCCTGTACTTCGCGCCGCACGATCAGCATCAGCTTGGCATGCGTCTTGAAACCGACGACGCCATACATGACGTGCGCGCCGGCTTCCTGCAGTCGTGTCGACAGCTCGATGTTTGCTTCTTCGTCGAAGCGCGCGCGCAACTCGATGACGACGGTCACATCCTTGCCGGCGTTCGCCGCCGCCACCAGCGCGTCGACGATGTGCGAATGGTCGCCGGTGCGATACAGCGTCTGCTTGATCGCGAGCACGTTTGGATCAGCTGCCGCCTGGCGGAGCAAATCCATGACCGGAGAGAAACTCTGGAACGGATGGTGCAGCAACACGTCGCGTTGCCTGATCGCGTCGAACAGGTCGTGCACGCCGGTGAATCCTTCCGCCATGCCCGGCGTGAACACCGGATACTTGAGATCTGGCCGCGGCACGAGATCGTAGATCACAGACAGCCGATTCAGGTTCACCGGCCCGGGCACCGAATACCAGTCGATCGGTTCGAGCATGAACTGATGCAGCAGGAAGTCGACCATCTGCTGCGGGCAATTTGCCCCGGTCTCGAGTCGTACGGCCGCGCCATAGCGGCGGTGGGCGAGTTCGCCTTCGAGTGCGCGGCGCAGGTCATCGACTTCCTCGTCATCAATGAACAGGTCGCTGTTGCGCGTCAACCGGAACTGGTAGCAGCCGAGTACTTCCATGCCGCTGAACAAGCGTGCGACGAAGGCCTCGACGATGGTCGAGAGCGCGACGAGCCGCTGTTTTCCGCCCCTACCCGGCAACGCGACGACGCGCGGCAGCGAACGCGGCGCCTGCACGATCGCCATGTCGCCGTCGCGCCCGAACGCGTCCTTGCCCGCCAGCTTGACAATGAAGTTGAGGCTCTTGTTCTGGATACGCGGAAACGGTCGCGCCGGATCGAGACCGAGCGGACTCAGGACCGGCTCGACCTCGGCGGCGAAATGATTCCCGAGCCAGGCGTGCGTCTCGGCATCCCACTGCGTGCCGGGCAACAGGTCGATGCCTTCCGCCTGCAGGTCGGCCAGCAGCGAATCATTGAGCACGCGGTATTGCTCGGCGATCAGCGCGCGCGCGCGGCTGTGGATCGCGGCGAGCTGCTCGGGAATGCTGAGCGCATCCGGCGCGGACTGCGCGGAGCCGAGCTCAAGCAGTTGCTTCAGTCCCGAGACACGGATCTCGAAGCATTCATCGAGGTTG
>JBEPVS010000161.1:0-5844 GCA_041690875.1 Gammaproteobacteria bacterium | reverse complement strand
ACGTCGGCACGAAGCGTACTTCCGCCGCGAATGGAGTTACGCCGTCGATCGCGCGCGCAACATCGCCGAGGGCGCCAAGTTCATCCTGCCGGTGTGCATCGACGACACCCCGGAATCTGAGGCGTTGATGCCAGAGCAGTTCAAGGCCCTGCATATCGTGCGAATACCCGGTGGCGAACCACCGCCGGAATTCCTGCGCCGGCTCCAGGACCTGTTCAGCGGGGGCCGCCCATGAACGACGCAGCCAACACCGGCAAATTGCCTGCGGTCACCATCGACCCGCAGAATCCCTGGCTCGGACTGTTCTCTTATTCCGAGGAAACGCTCGCCTATTTCCACGGCCGCGACGAGGAGACCGCCGAACTCGCGCGCCGGGTGCAGCGCAAGCTGCTGACGGTGCTCTTCGGCCAGTCCGGCCTCGGCAAGACCTCGCTGTTGCGCGCCGGCATCGTGCCGCGGTTGCGCGCCGAGGGCTATTGCCCGGTCTACGTGCGCATCGATTACGCGTCAGGATCGCCTTCGCCCTCCGAGCAGATCAAGCAGGCGATCTTCAGGGCGACGGCCGCGGCTGGTTACTGGACGCGGCCGGGTACCGCCATCGAGGGCGAGTCGTTGTGGGAGTTCATGCACCATCGCGGCGACCTGTTGCGCGATGCCACTGGCCGCACGCTGCTGCCGCTGCTGATCTTCGACCAGTTCGAGGAAATTTTCACGCTCGCGCAGGCGGACGATGCCGGGCGCAAGCGCGCAAACGAGTTCCTCGCCGACCTTGCCGACCTCGTCGAGAACCGTCCGCCCGCGGCGCTCGAGGCGAAGATCGAAAACGACGACAACGCGGCGGAAGATTTCGATTTCGCGCGCGCCGATTACCGTGTCTTGATCGCTCTGCGCGAGGACTACCTCGCGCACCTCGAAGGCGTGAAGTCGATCATGCCGTCGATCACCCAGAACCGGATGCGCTTGGCGCGCATGACGGGCGCCCAAGCACTGAGCGCCGTCGTGAAACCCGGTGGCAAGCTGGTGTCGCAGGAAGTGGCCGAATCGATCGTGCGTTTCGTCGCCGGCGGCTCGGAGCTCGGCAACGCGGAGATCGAACCGTCTCTGCTCAGCCTGGTCTGCCGCGAGTTGAACACGGTGCGTCTTGCACAGGGGCGCGCCGAGATTTCAGCAGACCTGCTGGCGGGTTCGCGCGATACCATCCTCAGCGAATTCTACGAGCGCACGCTCGCCGACCAGCCGGCTGGCGTACGTCGGGTGATCGAGGATGAATTGCTGACCGAGTCCGGTTATCGCGAGAGCCTGGCCGAGGAGCGCGTGATCAAGGCGCTTGCTGCAGCGGGAGCCTCGCACGAAACATTGGCGACGCTGGTCGACCGCCGCCTGTTGCGCATCGAGGAACGCCTCGACATGCGCCGGGTGGAACTCACCCACGACGTGCTCTGCGGTGTCGTGCTCGCCAGCCGGACGATGCGGCAGGAGCGCGAGGCGCGCGATGAAGCCGAACGCCAACTCGCCGCGCAACGCGAGCGCGAGGCCGCCACGCATCGGGCACTCGTGCGCGCACGCATGGTCGCCAGCGTCTGTGCAGTGTTGATGGTGGTCGCCATCGCAAGCGCGGTGTTCGGCCTGATCAGCATGCGTCGCGCCCGCGATGCGGAAGCCGAAGCGCAGAAATCGCGCAGCAACGCCGAGAAACTGGTCAACTTCCTGATCGAGGATTTCTACAACGAGCTGGCGCCGACCGGTCGCCTGGAAACGCTCGGAAAGCTCGCGCACATGACTGTCGGCTACTACGACGGCCTGCCGCCGCAACTGGTCACGCCACGAACCGAAGTCTTCCGCGCGATGGCGCTGGCGCGCGAAGGTGCGGCGCTGTCCGGCAGCGGCCATGTCAACGATGGCTATCAACGCCTCGATGCGGCGCGCTCGGTCTTCGAAAAGCTGTATGCCGCTGGTGACCACAGCGAGCCGGTCGTCTACGGCCTCGCCCTGACCTTGGGGATTGAAGGCGCCGGCACGGCCGGTACCATCGGCGGGCGCTACGACCCGCGCAAGCTCAAGCATGTCGCCGAACTTCTGAGGCCCCACGTGTACACGGCGAACGCATCGCGGCGGATCAGGCAGCTGTACGGCGACATCCTCAACTATCTCAGCCACGCCCAGCCGCTGGAGCAGGGCGTCGCGACCTGCGATGAAGCGCGCAAGGTCCTTGAGACGCTCGGCGCCACGAAGTTGGCGGATCTGGATGCCGCGGCGTCCTATGCCGACACCGCCGATTCGGAAGCGCGTTTCCTGCTCACGCTCGGCCGCGTCGATGAGGCGCGCCAGCTCGAGCAGCAGGTCTACGACCTGGCCGACAAGTTGCTCACGCAGCGTCCCGGCGACCTGCATTCGATGGCAGACCGCAGCTACGCCTCGGAATTGCTCAGCGCGATCGCGCTCCGCCAGCACGACGATGCGGCCGCCGCCGACTACGCGGCGCGCACGGTGCGTTCGGGCGAGGACGAGATCCGCTTCAATCCCTCCGACCTTGGCGCATGGGCGCGCTGGTCAATCGGCTACCAGGCGCTTGGCATCGCGCAGTTCGAGCACGGCGACGTGGAAAAGTCGATCGCGACGCTGCGGGCAATGACGGCCCTTGAGCAGGACCCGCGCCGTCCTTCCAGCATCGCACCGGTCGTGTGGTTCCTGCGGTTTCCACTGATCGACGAGCAGGCCCGATCCGGCGATACGGCGGGAGCCGAGCTGTCCGTGAAGGCCTACCTGCGTGACGCCTCGGAGTTTGTGGCCCAGCTCGCTCCGGACGATGCGAAGCGCCCGTTGTTCGCTTTCCGCGCACAGGGACAGGCGAGCCACCTGCAACTGGTCGCGGGCGATGCGCAGGGCGCGCTTGCCAACGCGATCAAGGTCGTTTCAGGAATCGAAGTGATCAAGGTACCCGACGACGCGCCCGATGCCGTGCTGGCGAAGCGGAACATACTGGACGGCGCCCTGGAGATCGCCACGCTGGCCGCTGTGCGTCTCGGACATTATGCGCAGACCGAAACCCTCGCGCGTCAGTGGCTGGCACTGCCGCCGGACCGAAACTCCTACGACGACCTGCGCACGCACTCCTCGCTGATCCGCGCCGTGCTGGCCCACGCCCTCGCGGGGCAGGGCCGACTCGACGAAGCGCGCGCGACCTTGCAACCCGCGCTCGATTGGTACCGTACCGACCTGAAGGCCGGCGCGAAAGGCTCCACGTTCCGCCACGATTTCGCCTATGCGTTGTACGTCCATGCGATCGCGCAAGCCGCAGATGCAACAGGCGCGAGCCAACGCAGCGCGGACCTGGCGGAAGCGCAGGCGCAGATCGACGGCGCATCGGATGAGGCGAAACGGCTCGTCGACATGCGCTACTTGTCCGACCTGATTGCGGCGGCGCATGGCTGAAGCATTGAACGTGTCCGTCTCCTGGCAGGACATCCCGCTGGTGGTGGGCGTCACCAGCCATCGCAACCTGGCTGCGAGCGAAATCGAGCCGATTCGCCTGCAGGTCCGGGGTTTCTTCGCGCAACTCAAACGCGATTTTCCCGAGTTGCCGATGGTCGTGTTGTCCGCGCTCGCCCAGGGGGGCGATCAGCTGGTCGCGCGCGAAGCGCTTGCCGCCGGCGCGCGGTTGATCGCGCCGTTGCCGCTGGAACCGGCGTCGTACATCGAGGATTTCGATTCCGCCGGCCGTGCCGCGTTCGCCGGCTTGTGCGAACGCGCCGAGGTCGTGCAATTGCCGCTGGTACGCGGCAATACGCCCGCAATCGTTGCCGTGCATGGCGAAGCGCGCGATCGCCAGTACGCGCAGGCTGGCGTCTTCGTCGCCAGTCATAGCCACATCCTGCTGACCTTGTGGGATGGCCGCGAATCGGAACTGCTCGGCGGCACCGCGCAGGTCGTGCGCTATGCACTGCACGGGGTCATGCCGGGCCTGATCGAACGCCGCCGTGGCGCGCGCGCGGCGCTGGACAGCATCGACGAAAGCATCGTCTATCACATCGTCTGTTCGCGCACGGAAGCCAATGGCGCGGTGCAACCGCCGCTGGCGCCGCTGCTGCCGTTGCAGACGCGCTGGTTCAGCCAGACGCAAGCGCGTTCGACCGACGCGGGCATGCCGGACGAATTCCAGCGCATGTTCGCGCGCATGCAGGAATTCAACCTCGACCAGCACCGTTTCGCGGAAGAAATCCGGTCGGGTGCGGCGGCTTCAGCAAGCGCTGCCGATGGAACCGGCAGCGACGCGATGGATGGATTGTTTTCGGCCGCCGATGGCCTCGCAGTCCACTTCCAGAAGCGCGTGCTGTGGGCGATGCGCAGCACGCATGTCCTGGCGGCGCTAACCGGCATTGCCTTCCTGTGCTACTCCGACCTGCCTTCCGACGTGCCGATACAGTTTTATGGAATCTATGTGTTCATCGCCCTGTTCGGCGCGGGCGCGTTGCTGGCATGGATGGCGCGCCGACGCGACTGGCATCGCAAATACGTCGACTACCGCGCGCTCGCCGAGGGGCTGCGCGTGCAGCGCTGGTGGCGCCGCGCCGGGATCGTCGAAGCCGGTTCGAGCGCGTTCGCGCACGACAATTTTCTGCGCAAGCAGGACATCGAACTCGGCTGGATCCGCAATGTCATGCGTGCGGCCAGCCTCGAAAGTAACGACAGCACGTCGGTAGCCGATGCCGCGCTGGCCACCGTCATCGCCGATTGGGTCGGCGCGCCCGGCAGCGGCGGTCAGCTCGATTACTACGCGCGCAAGACCGCGCTTCGCAGCCGCATGCACCGCCTCACGCGAGGCCTCGGGCTCGCGTGCCTGTGGGTCAGCATTTCGATCGGTGTCTTCCTTGCGGTGTTCCAGCGCCAGATCGGCGGCGACAACACCAACATGCTGGTGTCGGCAATGGGCGTGCTCGCGATCGTCGCCGCGGCGCGCGAGTCCTACGCCTATCGCAAGGGCGACAAGGAACTGAGTAAGCAGTACCGCTACATGTTCGACATCTTCGCCAACGCGCGCACCAAGCTCGATGCCGCGCTCGACGCCGGCGGCAAACGCGAAATCCTCCGCGAACTTGGCGAAGCCGCGCTCGCCGAACATTCGGAATGGGCGCTGATGCACCGCGAGCGGCCGCTGGAGAATGCGAAGTTCTGAGGGGCGTGCGGTCGGTCCCGCTCGATCCATTGCCGAGCTATCTTCCGATCAACCAGTATTGCGGAGTCGCCATGTGCCGGAACATCAAGACGCTGTTCAACTTCGCCCCGCCCGCCACCGAACTCGAAATCCGCGACGCGTCGCTGCAGTTCGTCCGCAAGCTCAGTGGATTCAACGCGCCTTCGAAGGCCAATGCCGAAGCCTTCGAACGCGCCATCCGCGACATCGCCGCCTCGGCGCGCACGCTCATCGACGCATTGGTCACCACCGCCGAACCGCGCGACCGGGACATCGAAGCGCGGAAGGCACGCCTGCGATCGGCTGAGAGGTTTGTAGCCAGGCCATACGGTGCAGTGGAGTGAACCGTTCGGCGCATCCAAGCGCTTGACACGGGAAAGCAGCTCCAATTCAACAGCGATAGATTCGCTCAAGGCTGCCCATCATCCATGAACGGATAGCGATAGTCGTGCGGCGGTGCGAAGGTTTCCTTGATCGTGCGCGGGTTGATCCAGCGTAGCAGGTTGAGGATCGAACCGGCCTTGTCGTTGGTGCCCGACGCGCGGCCGCCGCCGAACGGCTGCTGGCCGACGACGGCACCGGTGGGCTTGTCGTTGACGTAGAAGTTGCCGGCGGCGAACCGCAGCTCGGTCATCGCCCCGGTCACCGCGGCC
>JBEPVS010000160.1:0-5959 GCA_041690875.1 Gammaproteobacteria bacterium | reverse complement strand
ACAACGTCAAGATCGGCACCATCCACCGGGCCAAGGGACTCGACTTCGCCAGCGATGCAGGCACCGACGTGCTGGCCGTGGGGCAGGGCGTTGTCACCTGGGCCGGCCCGCGCGAAGGCTACGGCGTGCTTGTCGAAGTGAACCACGGCAACGGCTACGTCACCCGTTATGCGCACAACTCGCGCGTGATGGTCTCGGCCGGCGATACCGTGCAGCGAGGACAGGCGATTGCCGTCGTCGGATCCACGGGCCGCTCGACCGGCCCGCACGTGCACTTCGAAGTGCTGAAAGACGGACGGCAGATTAACCCGATGGCTTTCATCGGACACTGACGTTTTCGCTGCGCATCGTCGCGCACTTCACTGTCATTCAAAATGTTGTCGGGCACGCCAGGCGGGCGTTGCTCGCCTGGCGTGCCCTCCAATACATTTTCAATGACAGTGAAGTGCGCGACGATGCCAACGGCAAGCGCTCGTGCCCGATAAAAGCCCCCGGGTCGTCAGGGAGCGGAGGTGTGCCGGTCGGCGCCCCTGCGGCGGGCGAGGGCCTGGCGCAGCAGGAATTCGATCTGCGCATTGACGCGGCGCAGATCGTCGGCCGCCCACTTTTCCAGGTCTTTCCAGAGGTCGGGTGGCACCCGCAGCAGGAACGCCTTGCGTTGTTCCGCGCTCACGATCAGGTGTAGAGCGTGCCGGTGTTGATGACCGGCGAGGCCTCGTTCGTGCCGCACAGCACGACCAGCAGGTTGCTGACCATCGCGGCCTTGCGCTCCTCGTCGAGTTGCACCATGTGCTGCTCATCGAGTTCGCGCAACGCCATGTGCACCATGCCTACGGCGTTGTGCACGATGATCTGGCGTGCCGCGACCATCGCTTCCGCCTGCTGCCGGCGCAGCATTGCCGGCGCAATTTCCGGCGCGTACGCGAGATGCGTCAGCCGCGCTTCTTCAACGACGACGCCCGCGGTCGCAAGGCGCACCTGCAGTTCTTCCTTCAGTGCATGCGCGACTTCATCAGAACCTCCGCGCAGTGTCAGTTCGTGCTCCTCGCCGTTGTCATACGCATAGCGACTGGCGGTGCTCCGGATCGCGGATTCGCTCTGCACCTCGACGTAGCTCGAGTAGTCATCGACATCGAACACTGCCTGCGCGGTGTCTTCGATGCGCCAGACGACGACGGCGGCGATCTCGACCGGATTGCCGCGCTTGTCGTTGACCTTGAGCGTGTCGCTGCTGAAATTGCGCGTGCGAAGCGAAAGCTTCGTGGTGAGGGTTCGGTATGACGCCAGCGCCGAAGTCGCAGCGCTGCCCGCGCGCGCGCCACGCCCCGTCGGGGCAGTCTCGCCGCCGGACTTACCCGGCACGTAGCCGCGATGCCGCGCGTAGAAGGGATTCGCCCAGTGAAAGCCACTGCTGCGCACCGTGCCCTTGTAGGCCCCAAACAGGATCAGCACGCGCGCCTGGTTCGGTTGCAGCGTGAAAAATCCGAACAGCAGGAAAATCGCGACGAGAAACAGCAGCGCATATACGAGTATCAACGGCACGCCGCTCCTCATCGCATCGTGTGCCACGGTCATGACAATCGCCAGCGGCGCGCCGAGCAGTAGCAACAAGTTGAAGCACAGCATTGGCCAGCCGCTCATCGTGTGGGCGGGGATCTCGGCGGTTTGCCTTCGGACGGTTTGGCTGGGCATGGTTGTTCTCTTTGTGGTTGATACTATATTGATATCATAATGAAATCAGCCATGCGAGCGCAAGCACTTGAACAAATTCCTCCGCGCTCCATCTATCCGTACAATGCGCGGTTCCTCAACCAGGCCCGCGATTCAACGCCGGGGCATGCAGATGATTCTCAAGGATTTTTTAAGTGCTTAAGGCCCTGACGCGTGTGTTTGGGAGCCGCAACGAGCGGCTCGTCAGGGGATACGGTCGCGCGGTGCGTGCGTCCCAGGCTTTCGAGCCGCAGATCACCGCCCTGAGCGATGCACAGTTGCTCGCGAAGACCGACGAGTTTCGCGCCCGAATCGCGACTGGCGCCACGCTCGACGAGCTGCAGCCGGAAGCCTTTGCGGTCGTGCGCGAGGCGGCGCGCCGCGTGCTGAAGATGCGTCACTTCGACGTGCAGCTGGTCGGCGGCATCGCGCTGCACGAAGGCAAGATCGCCGAGATGCGCACCGGCGAAGGCAAGACACTGGTCGCCACGCTTCCTGCCTATCTCAACGCACTGCCGGGCCACGGCGTGCACGTGGTCACCGTCAACGAATACCTCGCGCAGCGCGATGCTGACTGGATGGGTCCGGTCTACAAGTTCCTTGGCCTGACCGTCGGCGTCATCAGGAGCCAGCAGGAATCGACCGAGAAACGCGCCGCCTACGCCTGCGACATCACCTTCGGGACCAACAACGAATTCGGCTTTGACTACCTGCGCGACAACCTGGCCTTCCGGCTCGAGGATCGCGTGCAGCGTCCGCTCAGCTACGCGATCATCGACGAAGTCGACTCCATCCTGATTGACGAGGCGCGTACGCCGCTGATCATCTCGGGCCCCGCCGAGGAAAGCACCGAGGTGTACCAGCGCATCAACGCGCTGGTGCCACGCCTGAAGCGACAGCTCGAGGAAGACGGCCCCGGCGATTTTTCGGTCGATGAAAAAGGCAAGCAGGTCCACCTCACCGAAGATGGCCACGAGCGCGTCGAGCAGCTGATGCTCGAGACGGGATTGCTGCGCGAAGGCGAGAGCCTGTACGACGCGGCCAATGTGCGCCTGATGCATCACCTGAACGCGGCGCTGCGCGCGCACGCGATCTACAAGCGCGATGTCGAATACATCGTGCGCAACGGCGAAGTCATCATCGTCGATGAATTCACCGGCCGCACCATGATCGGACGGCGCTGGTCCGACGGGCTGCACCAGGCCGTCGAGGCGAAAGAAGGCGTGAAAGTGCGCGAGGAGAACCAGACGGTCGCCTCGATCACGTTCCAGAATTATTTTCGCCTCTACAAGAAACTCTCCGGCATGACCGGCACCGCCGATACCGAGGCGCCGGAATTCCTGCAGATCTACGGCCTCGAAGTGGTCGTGATCCCGACGCATCGCCCGATGATCCGCAAGGACAGCGCCGATCACGTCTATCTCACGCACGGCGACAAGTTCGAGGCGATCATCGCCGACATCCGCGATTGCGCCGCGCGGCAGCAGCCGGTGCTGGTCGGCACGACCTCGATCGAGACCTCGGAATACCTCGCCGGTCTCCTGCAGAAGGAGCAGATCGAGCACAATGTGCTGAACGCGAAGCAGCACGAGCGGGAGGCACACGTCGTCGCCAACGCGGGCCGGCCCGGCACTGTCACGATCGCCACCAACATGGCCGGCCGCGGCACGGACATCGTGCTCGGCGGCAACCTCGAAGCGGAATTGCAGTCGCTCAGCCTGAGCGGGCAGAGCGCCAGCGACGAAACGGCACGCGATGATGTGCGCAAGGCGTGGCAGGTGCGCCACGATGCGGTGATCGCCGCCGGGGGGTTGCACATCATCGGCACCGAGCGGCACGAATCGCGCCGCATCGACAACCAGCTGCGCGGCCGTTCGGGCCGCCAGGGCGATCCGGGCTCGAGCCGCTTCTATTTGTCGATGGAAGACAACCTGATGCGCATCTTCGGCGACCCCGCGCGCACCAAGCGCTGGTTGCAGATGGCCGGCATGAAGGCGGGCGAAGTCATCGAAAGCGGGATGCTGACGCGCCAGATCGAGAAGGCGCAACGCAAGGTCGAAGCGCACAACTTCGACATCCGCAAGCAGTTGCTGTTGTTCGACGACGTCGCCAACGACCAACGCAAGGTCGTGTACCACCAGCGCACCGAGATCCTCGGCACCGATGACCTGGGTGATGCGGTGCTGGGCATGTACGAAGACTCAGTGCGCGGGCTGCTCGATGCGCACCTGCCGATCGGCAGTGCACCGCACGCCTGGGATCTCACCTCGCTCAACGAAGCGCTGCAGCGCGATTTTGGCGTCAGCGTCGATATCGCGGGCTGGCTCGCCGCCGATCCGCAGATGGAAGACGCCGTGCTGCGCACGCGCGTCGTCGATGCAGTGCTCGACAACTACCGGCAGAAAGTGGCGCGCATTGGCGCACCGATCATGCGCCATATCGAACGCGACGTCGTGCTGCGCCAGCTCGACCAGCATTGGCGCGATCACCTGGGCGCGATGGAATACCTGCGGCAGGGCATCCATCTGCGCGGCTACGCGCAGAAGGATTACCGCTATGAATACAAGCGCGAGGCATTTGAACTGTTCACGGCGATGCTTGGTCGCGTCAAATACGACAGCGCTGCGATGCTCGCGCGCATCGAAATCCGCACGCAGGACCAGATCGATCGCGAAGAGGCCGAGCGGCGCGAACGCCTGATGCGCGCGCTGCAGGCGCAGCACGCGGAGATGCCGACCGCACTTGCGCCAGGAACGCCTGATCTGGGCGGCGGTGCCGCCGCAGTGGGCGCTGGCAGCGCGGCTGCCGCGGTTGGCGGGGCGCCGGGCGGACTCGAGCCTGCGCTTCCGTTCGTGCGCGGTGATCGCAAGGTCGGGCGCAACGAGCCTTGTCCCTGCGGTTCCGGCCGCAAGTACAAGCAGTGCCACGGCGCGCTCGAGCCTTGAAACCGACGATACGCGTAGTGGCCGCGGTGATCGCTGATGACGAGCAGCGCGTGCTCGTGACGCAGCGAACGGCCGGCAAGGCACTCGCGGGGCAATGGGAGTTTCCGGGCGGCAAGCTCGAAGCGGGCGAGGCCGAAGCCGTCGCGCTCCGTCGTGAATTGCAGGAGGAACTCGGCGTTCGAGTGGACTCGGCGCGACCGGCGTTCGCACTGACACACGAATACGCTGAGCGCCACGTGGAGCTGTCGGTCTGGATGGTTGATGATTACGCCGGCGTACCGAGCGGACGCGAAGGGCAACCGCTGCGTTGGGAACACCCAGCGGCGCTGCGCGAGTTGCCGCTCTTGCCGGCCGACCTGCCGATTGTCGATTGGCTCGAGAGCACCGTTTTCGCAAGCTGAGGGAAAGCATGATGGCCCAGGAACCCGGAATGCCCGACATCCAGATGGATGCGGCCACGATGTATCGCGACGAGCTGTTCACCGACCGCAAGGCCGGAACAATCCGGCGGCTCACGCCGGTGACGGTGAATGGCGATGTCGATCCTGCGCGGCCGGTGCTGTATTCAGGCCAGACTCAGTTGCTGACGCCGGGCGGCGTGCTGCCGCTGTCCTTCGACATTGAAGCGGCTTCGCTCGAGGAAGCGCTGCAGCGTTTCCCGGCCGCCGTGCAGGCGGCGCTGGAGCAGGCCATCGAGGAAGCGCGCGAGTACCGCCGCGAATCCTCCTCGCGAATCGTCGTGCCCGACGTCGCCGGTGGCGCGATCCCCGGCGGCGGCAAGCTCAAGTTATAGCGCTGATCAGGCCTTGATCGGCGCCGGCGTAGGCGCCGGCAGTCCCAGATCGCGCGCCACCGCGGCGTGCACGACACGTCCGTCGATGACGTTCAAGCCATTGCGCAGGCCCGCGTCGGCCGCGAGCGCATCCTTCCAGCCCTTGTCCGCGAGGGCCTTCACGTAAGGAAGCGTTGCGTTGTTGAGCGCCTGCGCGGAGCTGCGCGCCACGGCGCCCGGCATGTTCGTGACGCAGTAGTGCGTGACGCCGTGCACCGTGTAGACAGGATCGGCATGCGTGGTCGGGCGACTTGTCGCGAAGCATCCGCCCTGGTCGATCGCGATGTCGACGACCACGGAACCCTGGCGCATGCCCTGGATCATGGCGTCGGTAACCAGTTTTGGGGCTGCCGCGCCGGGAACGAGCACGGCGCCGATCACAAGGTCCGCGTCCTTTACCGCACGCTCGATCGAATGAGCGGTCGAGAAGATCGTCTGCACGGCGCCGTGGAACTGGACGTCGAGCGCGCGC
>JBEPVS010000159.1:0-6031 GCA_041690875.1 Gammaproteobacteria bacterium | reverse complement strand
GACAGGCCCGGTGCCGTTCCATGTGCCGGCGCCCGACTATCGCGCGCAGCTGCTGGATGGGGACTCATGAGCTGGCCCGCCACCGCCGCGATCGCGCGCATGGGCCGCGTGGCGTTGTTCCTCTTGCGGGTGCTCGGGCAGTGCCTGCCATCGTTGCGTTCTCCGCGATTGCTCATCGCGCAGATCTACAACGCCGGTGCACGCTCGCTGATCATCGTCATGCTGTGCGGCTTGTTCGTCGGCATGGTGCTGGGACTGCAGGGCTACGACCTGCTGCAACGCTTCGGATCCGAATCAGCGCTCGGGGTCGCGGCTGCGCTGGGACTCGTGCGCGAACTGGGGCCCGTCATCACTGCGCTGCTGTTCGCCGGTCGCGCCGGCACGGCACTGACTTCCGAAATCGGCCTGATGCGCGCCACCGACCAGCTCAGTGCGATGGAAATGATGGCGGTCGATCCGGTGCAACGCGTAGTCGTGCCGCGCTTCCTCGGCGGCATCATTGCCATGCCGCTGCTGACGGCCATATTCAACGTCATCGGTATCTTTGGGGCCCAGCTGATCGGCGTTGGCCTCATCGGCGTCGACTCGGGCTCATTCTGGTCGCAGATGCAATCGCAGGTGGAACCGCGCGACATCAATGAAGGTCTGATCAAGAGCGTTTGCTTCGGCGTGGCCTGCAGCCTGATGGCAGTGTACGAGGGTTACCATGCCGAACCGACGGCCGAGGGCGTCGGCCTCGCGACGACGCGTACCGTGGTGAATTCCGCGGTCCTGACCCTGCTGCTCGACTACATACTCACTGCCGCGTTCCTGAATAGTTGAGGGAGAATACCGACACCATGGCCAACACCAGTCGCAGTCTTGAAATCGGCACCGGGCTGTTCGTGCTGCTCGGATTCGCAGCCCTCGGGTTCCTGACCACGCAGCTACCCTCGAGCGGCGTGCGCTTCCACAGCGCCACTGACACGTACCAGGTCAGCGCGCGCTTCGACAATGTCGGCGACCTCAAGGTCGGTGCGCCGGTGACGATGGCCGGCGTGCGCATCGGGCATGTGACCGGTGTGAGTTTCGATCCGAGCGATTTCAAGGGCGTCGTGACCCTTGCAATCGAGAAGCGCTACAACCAGATACCGGATGACAGCGACGCGGCGATCCAGACCTCGGGCCTGCTCGGCGCGAAGTATGTCGGTCTCGGCGCGGGCGGATCCGCAACGTACCTGGCCAATGGCACGCAGATCCAGGTCACGCAATCCGCGTTGGTGCTCGAGAATCTGGTCAATAAACTGTTCGCCGGATTTGCCGGCAAGAAGGAAGGCGGCGATGCGAAGCAATAGGTCCATGAACCAGAAAGTTCGCATGCAGTTCGTTGCATGGACGATCGGCGCGCTTTCTCTCGCCGGCATGCTGAATGCCGCCCGCGCTGAGACGGCCGCGCCCGCCGCCGCGAGCGCAACCAGCGCGGCTACGCCCGCGGCGGCGTCGGCCGCTGTCGATGCCACCGATCCGGGCACGCTGATCCAGTCCGCAGCGCAGGCGATGCTGCGCGAACTGGACGCGCACCGCGACGAATATCGGCATGATCCGGCCAAGATCAACGCGATGGTCGATCGGATCCTGCTGCCGCATTTCGACACCGACTATTCCGCGCGGCTGGTGCTCGCCCGTCATTGGAATACGGCGACACCCGCGCAGCGCCAGCGCTTCGTCGATGCGTTCTACCATTCCCTGCTGGACAATTACGGCACCGCATTGCTCGACTTCACCAGCGATCGTCTCAAGGTGCTGCCGTACAAGGGCGATGCCGCGGCCACGAACGCCACGGTGCGAACCCAGGTGCGCAAGAACAATGGCACGGTTGTCGCCGTGAACTACAGCCTGCACCGCACCGCACGCGGTTGGATGGCCTGGGACGTGGTCATCGAAGGCATCAGCTACGTGAAGAGCTTCCGCGACGACTTCAGCTCGGAGATCGAGGCGAAAGGCGTCGACTCGCTGATCGACCGCCTCGAGAAGCAGCAGAAGGCCGGCACGAAGTGAGCGAAGCGCCGACGCTGCGCAACGCTGGCGACGGGCGCTTTGCGCTCAACGGTGCCCTGACGCTTTCAACAGTCGCGGCCTTGCGCTCGCAGGGCCGGCAGGTTTTCGCCGGAGTGACGGGCGATATCGTCGTCGACCTGGGCGGGGTCGAACGCACCGACAGTGGCGGCCTGGCGCTGCTCGTTGATTGGCTCGCCTGGGCGCAGGCGGCGGGCCGCAAACTGACATTCTCCGCGCTCCCGCAAGCGCTCCGGGCGCTGGCGCGTGTCAGTGACGTGGAGGATCTGCTGGCGGGGTCGTAGCACCCGAGGGTCCAGCGGGCGCGTTGCCCGGCGTCTCGGCCGGCATTTCGGCAGGTGCATCCGCCGGCAGATCATCGCCTGCGCCGATATCTGACTCGTCGATGTTGCCATCGCGCACCTGGTATTCGCGCCGCTGCAGCCACGCGTTGCGCACGAAGGCATACGGATCATAGGTGTTATCGAGCACCTTGTCGGTGTCGAGCAGGCTGGCGCGCGCTTCAATCTTGTCCGTGGTCCACAATCCCCAGCGCAGGTAAGGGTCATTCAGGTAGTGGCGCGCGTCGCCGTATTCATCGGGAACTCGCGCCGGCGCATCGCGCAGCGTCGACGGCCCCAGCAGCGGCAGCATCAGGTAAGGGCCTGCGGGCACCCCCCATTTGCCGAGCGTCTGGCCGAAATCCTCGTCATGGCGTCCGAGTCCGGCGCGCGCGGCCGGATCGAAAAACCCCAGGCCAAAAATCGTGTTCATCAGTAGGCGTGTCACGTCATTGCCGCCGTCGCGCACCTTGCCCTGCAGGAAATCGTTGACGATGACGTCCGGATAGCCCAGGTTCCCGACGAAATTGCCGAGTCCGCGGCGGAGCGGGGCGGGCACGACCGCCTTCCATGCGCGCGCGACCGGGCGCAACACGCCGCGATCGGCGGCCGAATTGAATCGGTACACGCCGCGGTTGAAACGCTCGAACGGATCGCGTGCATCGTGCTTGCCGGCGGGGAGCGCTGCGCAGCCGCACAATGCGAACACCGCGGCAAGTGCCGCGGCCCTGGTCATCTTTTTCATGCGTGTGATTCTACCAGCGGTTCGGCAAGCGATCAGGCAAGCTCGTAGGCCCCGGCCCTCATTGCGTGTCGGTGCGCATCTGGCGGGCCTCGCGCATCCACTCGCGGATCTCATCGAGACGCGCGCGGAAGCGCTGGCGCTGTACCGAGGTGAGGTTGGGCGATGCGAGCGCCATTTCGAGCTGCTGGTTGGCCAGCGCCAGGTCGCCGTTGCTGATGTGATACTCCGACATGTAATAGGACGCATCGCCCGTGTCGCCGGCGGCACTGGCCGCGAGCGCCGTCAAACGGATTTCCTCGGGCGTCGGCTGCGTGTTGTTGAACACGTCGAGCAGCAGTTCGTGCGCTTTCCGCGCGTGCCCGGTCTGCATCAGCGTGTCGGCATAGCGAACCGCCAGCGGCACATTGCGCGGGAACAGGGCATTTGCGCGCTCGAACATCGCCAGCGCCGCGACCGACTGGTGATCGGCTTGCAGCGCCTGGCCCAGCGCGCCATACAGCGCAGTGATCTCCGGGTATTTGCCGACCAGTTCGCGCAGCGTCACGGCGGCCGCGGCCGGCTGGTTGTTGCGCGTCTGCGCGAGCGCCTCGCCGTAGCGCTCCGGATCGCTCAATGGCCGGCGATCGCGCATCTGCGCGTAGTACACCGTCATGTCCTTGTCGCCGGGAGCGACCAGCACGCGCAATCTTTCACGCATCCATTGGAACTGCGCCGACTCGTGCACCGGGTTCTTCGCGTACTGCTGCGCGCGTTCACGCGCCTCGGCGATGCGGTCGCGCGTGACCGGGTGATTGCGCAGCATGTCGAGTGGGCCGGCGATTTCATCGATGCCTTGGCGGCGGCCCATCGATTCGAAGAAATCGGCCATCGCCATCGTGTTGAAGCCGGCTCCTGCCAACAGGCCGATGCCGATGCGATCGGCTTCTTCTTCCTCGCCGCGCGTAAAGTTCATGCTCTGCTGGAGCGCCACGCCCTGGCTCATCGCGATGGCGCCTTCCATGGCCTGGCCACCTGCGCCGCTCGCCGCGCCGATCAGCACCGCGGCGAGCATCGCGGCCGTCGTGCCGAGCGACATGCGGCTCTGTGCGAGGATCGAGCGTGCGATGTGGCGCTGGCGCACGTGCGCGGTTTCATGGCCCAGGACGCCGGCGAGGTCGGACTCCGTTTCGGTGAGCAGCATCAGTCCGGCATTGACGCAGATGAATCCGCCGTAGGTCGCGAAGGCGTTGATCTCGTTCGAGCGCACGATGAAGTATTGGAAGTTCTGATCGTCATCGCGCGCCTGGGCGGCGAGCCGCGAGCCGAGTTGCTGGATGTAGTCGGTGAGCTCGGGATCATCAAGGATCAGTTCCTGGCCGCGCAGCTCCCGCATCGCCATCAGCCCGATCTGGAACTCGTCCGTCTTGCTGAGGATGGCGTTCTCGGGCGAACCCATGTCCGGCAGCTGGCTCGCCACGGCGCCCGTATCGCCCGCCGCCGAGGCGCCGACGCTGGCAAGCAACAGCAGCAGGCCTGCCAGTGCCGCACCGATCGGGTGCAGGGAGCGAAAGCGCGGCAGGTAGGGCGTTGGCATCAGCGTTTCGACCGGCATCGGGCCGTGGGGTTCCGGCGAAGGATATAGCGCCTATAACTGCTCGGAGGCGAAATCGGCCAGTCGCGAGCGCTCGCCGCGCACCAGCGTGATATGTCCGGCGTGCTGCCAGCCGCGGAAGCGGTTGACGACATAGGTCAGGCCCGAAGTCGTTTCGGTCAGGTAGGGCGTGTCGATTTGCGCGATGTTGCCGAGCGCCACCAGCTTGCTGCCGGGCCCGGCGCGCGTGATCAGCGCCTTCATCTGCTTCGGCGATAGATTTTGCGCCTCGTCGATAATGATGTAGCGGTTCAGGAAGGTGCGGCCGCGCATGAAGTTCATGGAGCGGATCTTGATGCGGTTGCGCAGCAGGTCGTTAGTCGCTGCCCGGCCCCAGGCGCCGCCTTCCTCGCTCCGGGTCAGCACTTCGAGGTTGTCCATCAGCGCCCCCATCCACGGCTCCATCTTTTCCTCTTCCGTGCCGGGCAAGAAGCCGATGTCCTCGCCGAGCGGGATGGTCACGCGCGTCATGATGATCTCGGCGAAGCGGTTGCGCTCGAGCGTCTGTAGCAGGCCCGCGGCCAGCGCCAGCAGCGTCTTGCCGGTGCCGGCGGGGCCGAGGATCGTCACGCAGTCGATCTCGGGATCCATCAGCAGGTTCAGCGCGAAATTCTGCTCGCGGTTGCGCGCCGTGATGCCCCAGACGCTGTGGCGATCGCTGCGGAAATCGCGCACCAGCTCGAGCGTCGCGGCGCCCTCATGCATGCGCCGCACGAGAGCCTCGATGCCGGCGGCGCTGTCTTCATAGACGAATTCATTGACGTACCAGTCGGCCACGGCTGGACCCGACAGTTCGTACCAGGTGCGATCGGCCTCTTTCCACGAACGCATGTCACGGCCGTGCTGTTCCCAAAAATCCGCCGGCAACTTTGCGCTGCCGGTGTACAGCACGTCGGCGTCTTCAATGGTCTTGTCGCTGTAGTAATCCTCCGCGTGCACGCCGACGACGGCGGCCTTGATGCGCAGGTTGATATCCTTCGAGACCAGCACCACGCGCGTTTGCGGATGTTCCTGCTGCAGGGCCAGCGTCTGGCCGAGGATCTGGTTGTCAGCCCCGTGGCCGGGCAGGTTGTCCGGCAGGCCGCTGCCCAGGCTCTTGGTCTGGAAAAAAAGCCGCCCGGCCGGGGGCTGCTTGCCATGGTTGTCGGTGCGTGCCGAGGGAATCGGCAACCCCGCGTCGATCTGCGCCTTGGTGACGCCGCGGATCATGTCGTCGAGGAAACGGCTGGCCTGGCGCGTATTGCGTGAAGCTTCGGACAGGCCTTTTTTGTTCGCGTCGAG
>JBEPVS010000158.1:0-6123 GCA_041690875.1 Gammaproteobacteria bacterium | reverse complement strand
GGCATTGACTTGCCCGTGCTCAATCCGAATTTCGAGACCAACGTGCCGGGGGTATTCATTGCCGGCGAACTCGGTGGCATGGGGCTGATTCGCAATGCGCTCACGCAGGGCATGCAGGCCGTGCAAGCCATCGCCCGGCGCGGCAATGCCGAGCGCGGCAAGCGCCTCGACGTTCTGATCGTCGGCGCGGGCCCAGCCGGCGTAGCGGCCGCGCTCACCGCGAAATCCCTCAACCTCAGCTACCGTTGCATCGAACAGGATTCGCTGGGCGGCTGCGTGTACAAATATCCGCGCGGCAAGCTGGTGATGACCGCGCCGGTGGAATTACCGCTGGTCGGCCGCTTTCATTTCCGCCAGACCTCCAAGGAAGCGCTACTGAAGAAGTGGACCGAGATCGTGCAGCAGCACGAACTCCGGATACAGACCGAAGAGCGGGTCGAGGCGGTGGAAAAAGATGGCGACGCCTTCATCGTACGGACCACGAAAGCGGCCTACCGCGCCGCCAACGTGCTGCTGGCGATCGGCCGACGCGGCACACCGCGCAAGCTCTCCGTTCCGGGCGAAGACCTGCCGAAAGTTGTTTATTCGCTGATCGACCCCGACCAATACAGTGGCCAGAAAGTCCTGGTGGTGGGGGGCGGTGACAGTGCACTCGAAGCCGCGGCGAGCGTTGCGGAAATCGGCGACACGCAGGTGACGCTTTCCTATCGCGGCGAGGCTTTCGGTCGCGCCAAGACGAAAAACCGCGAGCGAGTCGCGGCTGCGGCGAGTCGCGGCAACCTGAAGCTGATGCTGTCGTCGAACGTGCAGCATATCCACGACGAACTCGTGATTCTCGAGCAGTCAGGCAGCAAGGTCGAAATCCGCAACAACGCTGTCATCGTCAGCGCGGGCGGCGTGCTACCCAACGAGTTCCTCGACAAGGTCGGAATCCGCGTCAACACCAAGTACGGAACCGCTTGATGGGCGCTGCGCCCTGCGCCCGCAAGGCAACTCTCGTGCTTGCAATGCTGGCGCATGCCGCGATGGCGAGTCTGCTATTGGCCGGCGGTGTGGCCGTCGCAGCGCCCAGGTCATCCGATCCGCTCGAGGGCGCCAAGGCAGCCCTGCGGATCCGAGACTACGCAACCGCAAAGGCAATGCTGAGTCAGCGCGCCGAGGCAGGTGATGCCAGCGCGCAGTTGTTGTTCGGACTGCTCAATCTCAATGGCGTTGGCACGAACATCGATCGCGCGGCCGCGGAACTCTGGCTCGCGAAGAGCGCAGAGCAAAACAACGCCACGGCCGCCTACGTGCTGGCGGGCTTGCTGGCGAGCGGTTCCGGAGCGGGCGCCGCGAAGGCGCAGGCCATGCTTCACAACGCCGCGACACTCGGAAACCAGGCGGCGATCGACGACGAGCGCGCGGCACGCTTGCCGCTCAGCCCGGAGTGGAGTGGCCTGGGCGATGCCGCGCTGCGGACTGAACTCGCTATTTACGGCGCCCGCAACGGCGATCTGGCCCTGCTGCGCTCGCTTGGAAGCGGCCTCGCGATGCTGCAGGATGCGTTCGGCGCCTCGGTGCTCGCCCACGCCGTGTCGGCAGGCTCGCTGCCGTCCGCGCAATTCCTGCTGGACCATGGGAGCGATGCGAATCGTGCCGACAGCTTTGGCGTCACGCCGCTAATGCGTGCGGCCGAACTGTCTGATCAACAGCTGCTTGTTCTTTTGCTCGCACATGGCGCAGCCGTGGATGCTGCGGACAGGCAGCAGCGTACCGCGCTGTTCTACGCCGCCCAAGCGAATCGCGGCGGGGCCATTGCTGCGTTGGCCAAGGCCCATGCCGCGCTTGCCGCGACCGACAGCCGCAATGACAGCGCCCTTGACGCCGCGCTCAGCGTGGATGCCGATCAGGCCGCGGCGCAGTTACGCGCGCTAGGGGTGAAAACGCGGACATCGCATGCCAGTCGCCAGGCCAGCGCAGGCAAGTTCGATGCGGCGCGCCCCGGCGAGATCTACCGCAGCTGGCCGCCGATCGCCCTCGCAGTCGCACGGAACGACGCCGACAGCGTGCGAAAGTTGATCGGCACCGGCGCAGATCCAGACGGCCGGACGGCACAGGGGGATACGTTGTTACACGTTGCATTCCATGCGGGCGCCGAATCGAGCATGCGGGCATTGCTCGCCGCACACGCCAACCCGCGCTTGGCTGACAAGCGTGGCCAAACGGTGTTGGTCCTGGCAACCACGCGCGGCGACGTCGGCATGGTGGGCGAGTTGCTCGCCGGGGGAGTCAATCCGGACACGCATGCCGACAAGGAAGCCCCTCCGATACTGGCGGCGGTACGTGCGGACCATGCGGAAATTGCCCAGAAGCTGTTAGGCGCTGGCGCCAAGGTCGATGCGACCGATGCGCGTGGCGAGACGGCGCTGTTAAGTGCAGCCAGTAGCGGCAATGACTCGCTCATCAGGCTGCTGCTGGAAAAGGGAGCCGCGATAGATCTCGCAGAACATCAGGGCGAAACTGCGATGTGGCGCGCGGCCCGTTCAGGCGCCGCGCAGGCAGCCGGCACATTGCTTGCAGCCGGTGCCGACGCGAACGCCGCGGACCGGGACGGAGTTACGCCGCTGATGTGCGCCATCCGCGCGGGACAGGAGTCACTGGTCGGCACGCTGTTGTCGGCGCGCGCGCGCGCAGATGCGAAGACTGTCCGCGGCGACACGCCGTTGATCCTGGCGGCAGCGCGTGGCAGTGACGCGCTGGTGAAATCGCTCCTGCAGCACTCCGCGGTCATTGACCGCCAGAACCAGGATGGCGACACGGCGCTGATGGTCGCCAGCCGCGCCGGCAACGCACCGGTCGTGAAGGCCTTGCTGGCGGGCGGTGCCAGCAAGGCCTTGCGCAATGGCAAGCGATCGACGGCGGCCGATGTGGCTCGCGACCGTGGATTCGCTGCGATTGCCCTGGCCATCGAGGGCAAGGGTTGAAATCCAGCAGCTAGTCGTCCTGCAGTTGCTGCCCGGGAAACAGCTCCTCGACGAATCCAAACTTGCGCAGATCCTTGATGCGCGTCGGATACAGCACGCCATCGAGATGATCGACCTCGTGCTGCACGACACGCGCGTGGAAGTTCTCAACGATCCGGTCGATCGGCCGCCCCCACGGGTCCGATCCCGTGTAGCGCAGGCGTCGGTGGCGTGGCACCCAACCGCGCATGCCCGGCACGGAGAGGCACCCTTCCCAATCGGATTCACGGCCGCCACTTAGCGGCTTCAGCTTGGGGTTGACGAGCACCGTGTAGGGCACGATCTCCGCGTCCGGATAGCGCGGCGTCGGTCCACCACCAAAAATGACAAGGCGCAGTCCGACACCAATCTGGGGTGCGGCAAGACCCGCGCCGTTGGCGGCGCGCATCGTATCTTCCATGTCGGCGATCAATGCCAGGAGCGAGGGCGTGCCGAACTCGGTCACCGGCTCGCTAACCGCGAGCAACCGGGGGTCGCCGATGCGCAATATGGGTTTGACGGCCAAGGTAATTCCCGCAGCTTGCCGCCGGCCCGTTCAGAAGGATTGGCAATGGCGGCTGGGTGATCTTAACATGCGCTCATGCAGGGGAATTCCGCTGCTCGCGACTCCTAAAACCGTTTACAGAGGAAGCACTTCGATGAAATTCCTGTTGCCTGTAGCGTTGCTTGCAGCCGCCGCCGCGGCGCCCGCCTTCGCCGACTGCGTGCCGCCGACGATTAACGTGAACATGCCCGACGGTTCGAAGGCCGCCATGGCCGACATGCTTGCGACGCAGCACTCGATCAAGGACCTGGACGCAGCCGCGCAGCAATTCGACGACTGCCTCGTTGCGGAACGCGATGCCAAGATCGCGGCGGGGGGCGATTCGATGAAGGAAGACCAGAAGGTCAAGATCAGCAACGAATACGCTGAGCGCCAGAACGAAGTCGCCGACAAGCTGCAGAAGATTGCCGACCAGTTCAACGTCGAAGTGCGCGCGTACAAGGCCAAGATGGCCGCTGAGCCCGCTGCGCCCGCTGCGTCGTCGACGCCCGCCAAGCCCTGAGGCCCAAGCCTCGAGCGTAGCGATGCTAGAGCTGCGACGCGGATTGCGTGTCGCAGCTCTCGATCTTGCCGCCCTGGAATCCCCGCTCGAACCAGTGCTGTCGTTGCGCCGAGGTGCCGTGCGTGAACGTGTCGGGCACGACACGACCCTGCGTGCGCTTCTGCAGCGTGTCATCGCCGACCGCGGCCGCGGCAGCCAGCGCCTGCTGCACTTCGCCCGGTTCGATGATGCGCTGATCCTGCATCGCCCACACGCCAGCCAGGCAATCGGCCTGCAATTCAATCGCGACCGAGCCACCGCTGGCGCCGGCGCTGATTGGGCCATTCGTCAGTCCCAGCAAATTCTGCACGTGGTGACCGACTTCGTGCGCGAGCACATAGGCGCGCGCAAAATCACCGGGCGCGCCGAAATCGCTGGCGAGCTGGTTGAAGAAATCGAGGTCGATGTAGACCTTCTGGTCACCCGGGCAATAAAACGGACCCGAGGCTGTGCTCGCGTCGCCGCAGGCCGAAGCCACTTCGCCGCTAAACAGCACCAGCGTCGGCGGCGTGTATTGCTTGCCGGCCGCGGCGAAATACTTCGTCCAGACAACTTCCGTTTCACCGAGTACTGCTGCCGCGAAATCGCCCTGCGGGTCATGCGGCCGGCCGGTCACGCCCTGCTGCTGCGCACCCGCACCGCCCTGCGTCACCGATTCGCCGACGCCGATCAAGCTCATCAGCGTGCTCGGGCTGACGCCCATGAAATAGCCGACGACCAGCAGCACGACCGTGCCGATCCCAAAGCCGTGGACCGGCCTGAATCCGCGGCGATCCTCGACGTTGTCGCTCCGTTTCATGTCATCCAGGCGCATGGTGGTTCCTTAATTTTCAGTGAGACGCCGGCGGCGGCTCGAGGCCCTTCGTATAGAGTACCTTCCCGTCGGGACGAACGACAATCGCATCGACGTCGCCAAGCTTTTCGTATATGCGAATGGCTTCCTCCGCCCCCAGCACGAACGCGGTCTTCGACAACCCGTCGGTACGCGTGGCGGTCGGCGCCAGTACCGTCGCGCTGCGCACCGCGCTGGCGGAATGCCCGGTGCGCGGATCGATGATGTGGTGATAACGCACACCGTTCTCGTCGAAGTAGCGCTCGTAGTCGCCGGAGGTCGAGATCGCCGTGTCGACCAGCGGAAGCCGCGCGATGACCTGCTCCTTGTGATCGGGATGGCGGATGCCGACGATCCATGGCTTGCCGAATCGATCGCCGATGATGCGGCTGTCCCCGCCGGCCGAAACCAGCGCATGCTTGATGCCACGTTTTTGCAGGATCTCGATGCCACGATCGACCGCGTAGCCCTTGGCGATGCCGCCGAGATCAATGCGCACGCCGGGCTGCGAGAAACGCACCGTGTTCGTGGCGCGGTCGAGCAGCACATGCCGGTAATTGACCGCGGGCAACGCCGCGTCGATCTGTTGCTCGGTGGGCCGATGACGCGCGCGAAAATCGTACATGAAGCCGACGCTGGCGTACGTGATGTCGAAGGCGCCTTCAGTGATGCGCGAATACTCTAGCGCAGTTTCGAGCAACCCGAACAGCTCGCTGCCGATCTTCACCGGGCCCTGCGCCGCGTGCGCGTTGACGCGCGAGATCTCGCTGTCGGGCTTGTAGGTGCTCATGTCGGCATCGATGTGGCGCATCTCGGCCATCACCGCGTCGATGTCACGCTCGCCTGCAGCGCGGTCTTCGGACCACAGTTCGACGATGATGCGCGTGCCCATCGTTCCATCGACGGTGCGTGACAGCCATTCGGCGCGCACCGGCGCGGCCAGCGCTAAGCTGCTGGCCGCCGCGGCCATTGCGATGGTCCTGGTTAATGCTGCAGGACGATGCCCACGTGTATTCACAGCGTCAACCGTTCTCCCGGTCCCGGCATGGTGATCGGGACCTTGGGCAACAGTGCAGCCAGAGCATTCATCGGCCCCTGCTCGCCGTGCACGAGCAGCGTGCGCTCCGCGCCACCGACCCGCGCGTGCCAGCGCAACAATTCGGCCTGATCGGCGTGCGCGGAGAATCCGTTGATGGTGTGC
>JBEPVS010000157.1:0-6151 GCA_041690875.1 Gammaproteobacteria bacterium | reverse complement strand
CCGTTCCACGCCGTGTACGTGCATGGTCTGGTGCGCGACGGCGAAGGCCAGAAGATGTCGAAGTCGAAAGGCAACGTCATCGATCCGCTCGACATCGTCGATGGCATCACGCTCGATGCACTCCTCGCCAAGCGCACGACCGGCCTGATGCAGCCGCGGCTTGCGCCGGCGATCGACAAGGCCACGCGCAAGCAGTTTCCAGACGGCATCGCCGCGCACGGCACCGATGCACTTCGTTTCACGTTCGCATCGCTCGCAACGCATGGACGCGACTTGCGCTTCGACCTGGCGCGCGTCGCCGGCTATCGCAATTTCTGCAACAAGCTATGGAACGCTGCGCGCTTCGTGCTGCTGTGCGTCGAACAAAGCAGCGCATTGCCCCTGGACGGCGCGGTTGAGCTGTCGATGGCCGATCGCTGGATCCGCTCGCGGATGGGTGCAACGATCACTAACGTAGATTCGGCCATCGCCGCGTATCGCTTCGATTTTGCGGCGACGGCGCTGTATGACTTCACATGGCACGAATACTGCGACTGGTACCTCGAGCTCGCAAAACCCGTGCTGCAGGGCGCAGGCGGAACTGCAGAGCAGCAACGCGGCACGCGAGCGACGCTGCTGGCCGTTCTCGAAACACTGTTGCGCACGCTGCATCCGCTGATGCCGTTCATCACCGAGGAAATCTGGCAGCGAGTCGCGCCGCTGACCGGTGCTGCGCAGGCACCGAGCATCATGCTGGCCGCGTGGCCGCGCGCGGCCGATTTCCCCGCCGATGCGGAAGCGGAAGCGGGCATGCAATGGTTGATGAAGGTCGTGCTCGGCGTGCGGCAGATTCGCGGAGAGATGGACATCAGCCCGGCGCGCAAGCTCCCACTGTTGCTGCAGCACGCCAGCGTCACGGATCGCGATCTCGCCACCTTATACGGCGCACTGCTGATGCGTCTCGCCGGTATCGAAGCGCCGCAATTGCTTGCGGACGATGCCAAGGCACCGCCCGCCGCCGCCGCAATGGCCGGGAGCATGACGTTGCTGGTGCCAATGGCGGGGCTGATCGATCCGGTCGCGGAGCTGGCGCGGGTCGACAAAAACATCCGCAAGACGCGCGCCGAAATCGCCCGGGCCGAGGCGAAACTCGGCAACGAGAACTTCATGCGCAGCGCCCCCGCAGCGGTCGTCGAGCAGGAGCGCGCGCGTCTCGCGGATTTCGGCCAGACACTCGCCGGGCTCGAGCGCCAGCTCACGCAAGTGCGATCGCTGCAGTCATGAGACGGCTGCGCGAAGCGGTCGCGGCCGTCGAGGGTGTCATTCTCGGCAAGCCGACGCAGATCCGCCTGAGCTTGGCCTGCCTGCTCGCGCGCGGTCACCTCCTGCTCGACGATGTGCCGGGTGTCGGCAAAACGATGCTCGCGCATACGCTGGCACGCGTGCTCGGCCTCGACTGGCGCCGGCTGCAGTTCACCAGCGACCTGCTGCCCGCCGATGTCGTCGGCGTCTCGGTGTTCAACCGCAATACGCAGCAGTTCCAGTTCCGCAGCGGTCCGGTGTTCACGCAGTTGCTGCTCGCCGATGAAATCAACCGCGCGAGCCCGAAGGCGCAGAGTGCGTTGCTTGAGGCGATGGAAGAGCGGCAGGTCAGCATCGACGGCGAAACGCATTTGTTGCCCGAGCCATTCTTCGTCGTCGCGACGCAGAATCCACACGAGCAACTGGGCGCATTCGGCCTGCCCGAATCGCAACTCGACCGATTCCTGATGCGCGTGAGCCTGGGGTATCCCGATCGCGACGCGGAGCGCGCCTTGCTGCTCGCGGGCGATCGCCACGAGCTGCTCGAAGCCACGGCAGCCGTGCTCAATCCGCAGGACCTGCTGGCGGCACAACGGGCAGTGCGCGCGATCTACGTCAGCGCGGCATTGCTCGACTACGTGCAGGCCATCGTCGCGAAATCGCGCTCGATGTTCCAGCTCGGCCTGTCGCCGCGCGCCGCACAAGGCCTGGTGCGCGCCGCGCAGGGTTGGGCCCTTCTCGCCGAGGAGCGTTCCGTCATGCCCGAGCATGTGCAGGCGGTATTGCCCTCCGTGGCAGCGCATCGCCTGGAACAACGCGATGGTGGCACTCCGGTCGGCGATGGTGCGCGACGGGCCGTCGAGTTGCTCGCCGCGGTGCCGGTACCGGTCTAGGTACTCCTGTGTTCGCCGGGTTGCGAGGCCGTTTGTCCGGGCGCATCGAGCGGTGGGCGCGCAAGCGCCAGGGAACCGACACACTGCCGATGACGCTGCTGGGACGGCGCCTGTACATCCTGCCGACGCGCGCGGGCATTGCTTTTGGGATGCTCGCCTTCGTCATGCTCGTCGCCGGGCTCAACTACAGCAACAGCCTGGCGCTGTTCCTCACATTCATGGTGGCCGGCTTCATGCTCGTTGGCATGCATGAATGCCAGCGCACGCTGCAGGGGCTCGAACTCGCGCAGGCGCAGGCTGATGATTGCCACGCTGGCGACGACGGCCTGGTGCAGTTGCGCTTCGTCAACGCGGCACCGCTGCCGCGTCGCGCGCTGGCTGCGCGCACACCGGGCCAGGGCGATTCCAGCTTCGATGTCGAGCGACTCGGCGACGCCAGCGTGCAGGTGAAGTATCACGGTGCGCGCCGCGGCCGCCATCGCCTCGAGCGCATCGAACTGTCTACGACCGCGCCGTTCGGACTCTTCCGCTGCTGGACGTGGCTGTACCTGCCGGTGGAAGTCCTGATCTATCCGCGCATCGCTGGTACGCGCGCGTTGCCGGCGCCGGGCGCGGGCCGCCACGCCCGCCAATCGAGCGCCGCGGCACCGGGCGAAGACGAATGGGCCGGATTGCGCAGCTACCAGTCCGGCGACAGCCCTCGCAGCATCGCCTGGAAAGCGTGGGCCCGCGGCGCCCCGCTCATGGTCGCGCAGTACGCGGGCAGCGGCGGGAGCGATTACCTGCTCAGTTTCCGCGGACTCGAATCGCTCGACCTGGAATCGCGCCTCAGCCAGCTCGCGGCCTGGATCAGCGAATGCGGGCGACTGGATGCAGCCTGCGGCCTCGCGCTGCCCGGTGCCGAAGTGCCGCTGGGACGCGGGTCGATGCACCGAGCGACATTGCTGCGCGCGCTTGCCCGGTATGGCGAGGCGACGTGATGACCTGGTTGCAAGGCGGCCGCGGCGCAGCGGTATTGCCGGCTGCTGCGCTGTCGCTTACGGCGCTGGTCAATGCGCACCATCTCGCGTGGTGGTGCCTGCCCCTGCTGGCGCTCGCCATGGGCTGGCATCTGCGCGCTGTGCTACGCGGCTCTCCGCAGCCGGGGCGCCTTGCGCGCATCGGCTTCGCACTGTTCGTCACCGCCGGCGTCGCGCTGAGCTTCCATACATTGAACGGATTGTCCGCCGGCGCGACGCTGCTGGGAGCGATGACCGCCGCCAAGCTGTTCGAAGCGCGAAGCCGCCGCGACTGGTACGTCATCAGCGGCGCGACTGTGTTCCTGCTGCTGGCAGCCTGCCTCGATCGCCAGCAGTTGTGGCGCTTGCCGCTCTATGCGCTGTCGCTGTGGCTGATCGCGGCGTCGCTCCGGGGCCTGGGGCGAGGAACCGCGATACCGGCCCCCATCTTGCTGCGCGAATCGGCCCGGCAGCTGCTTTACGCGGTGCCACTCGCGATCGTGTGCTTCCTGTTCTTCCCGCGCTTGCCGGGCGCATTCTGGGCGATCGCCGGCGACGATGAAGCGATCACCGGCCTCAGCGATGAGATGAGCCCGGGCCGCATCGCGCGGCTCGCCGAGTCCGAGGAGCCGGCGCTGCGCGCGCGCTTCAATGGAGCACTTCCGCCAGTGAGGCAACGCTACTGGCGCGGCCCCGTGCTCCATGATTTCGACGGCTATACCTGGCGGCGCCATCGCGGCGGCATGAATGGTGGCGGCCGCAGCGGCCCGGGCAGCGCGCCGGCGCCAACGCCGGCGCCAACGCCGGCGCTGGACTATGCGGGGCCCGCTTACCGCTACAGCGAAACGCTCGAACCCAATACGCATGGCACCGTGGTCGCACTCGAGCTGACGGCACCGCCGCCCGATGCTTCCATCTCTCAGAGCGCCGACTACCAGCTGATCTCGCGCCGCCCGATACTGCAGGTGCGCAGCTACGATCTCGTGGCCTATCCCCTCGCAACCGATCGCGAAGCGCTTTCTGACGAAGCGCGGGAGGTCGACCTGGCGTTGCCGCGCGACCGCAATCCGCGCTCGCGGGCGCTCGCCGAGAAATTGCGCGCGGAGTCGGTTAATGAGGCGGTGTTTGTCGAGCGCGTGTTCGCGTTCCTGCGCGACGGCGGCTTCGAATACACGTTGACGCCGCAGCGGCTCGGACGCGATGCCACCGACGAACTGTTGTTCGGCACGCGCCAGGGATTTTGCGGCCATTATGCTTCCGCCTTTGTCGACCTGATGCGCGCCGGTGGAGTGCCGGCCCGCGTTGTCACCGGCTACCAGGGCGGCGAATGGAATCCTTTCGGCCGGTACCTGGTGGTGCGGCAGAAGGATGCCCACGCCTGGGCGGAGGTGTGGCTGCCCGGGCGCGGCTGGATACGCACCGATCCCACCGCGGTCATCGCACCCGATCGGCTGAGTCGCGAATCGCTGCAGTTTGGCGACAGCGACGGATCGAGCCTGCTGCGCTCGCGTCCATGGCTGGCCTCGACGCTGCGGGCCTGGGATGCACTCAACGCCTGGTGGCAGGACGACGTCGTCAATTTCAACTTCGCACGCCAGCTGAACCTCGCCGAGCGGCTGGGTTTCGGAGATCGCGACTGGCAGACGCTTGCGACCGCGCTCGGAGCCGGATTGTGCGCCTGGCTCGCATGGATTGCGTGGAGCGTGCGCCGCCTGGCGCAGTCAGCGCGACCCGATGCGCTGGCGCGCGCGTGGCGGCGCGTGGAAAGGCGCGCCGCTACCATGGGGCTGGCGCGCGCGCCGCACGAAGGCGTATTGGCCTGGTGTGAACGCGTCGCGCAGCTACGGCCAGCGCAGGCGCAAACGCTCCAGGCGCTGGCGCGTCGCTACGCCGAGCTTCGCTATGGACCACCGGCCGCGCCGGCGGAACTTCAGCGTTTCCTGCGTGCCGCGCGCGCCTTCCGCTTCGTGCCCGCGTAGCGCGAGTCAGGCCGGCGGATGGCCACGGCCGGCCGGGTGATGCGGCAGTCCATCGTTCGGACGATCCCAGTCAGGAGCGTCCTGCATCCAGATGTGGTCGATCGGCGCGGCTTGCTCCGGTGCGTCGAGGCTTCCGATCGTCACGTCAATTTCTCCAGCGCGCATCGCGTTCCGGTACGTGAGCGGCGTGCCGCAGCGGGCGCAGAACGCGCGCCATACGCCGGGCGATGACTCGTACTCGCGCGGCGCACCGCTATTGTAGACGAGCTGCCCGGCATTCACCGTGACCCAACCGACCGCGTGCGCGCCGGCCGCGCGGCGGCACGATTCGCAGTGGCACAGTGTCGGCGCGTACAACAGCGGTCCGCAGTGATAGCGGATGTCACCGCACAGGCATCGCCCGGTGCGTGTGGTCATTCCAGCGCCTGCACGCGCGCCGGCATGCGTACTTTCCACAATAGCAATGCGCCGGCACCGAACAACAGCACCAGCGATGACACGCCGATGCGCGGGCTGCCCGAAAGCTTGCCGGTCACTCCGACGAGGATGGGGCCGAGAAATGCAGCGAATTTGCCGAGCATGTTGTAGAAGCCGAAATATTCTCCAGCGCGCTCGCGTGGAATCAGTGTCGAGAACAGCGAACGCGACAGTGACTGCACGCCGCCCTGCACGCATCCGACCAATATTGCGAGCATGTAGAACTGCCAGGCGCTGCGCATCATCAAGGCCAGGCCGGTCACGAACACGAACACCACGAGGCCGAGCAGTATCGCCGGGCGCGCGCCGATGCGATCACCGAGGCGCCCGAACAGAATCGCCGCGGGGAACGAAATGAACTGCACCAGCAGCAACGCGCCGATCAGCGCGGATTGAGGCAAGCCAACGTTGCCGCCGAAATCGGCCGCCATCTGCTGCAGCGTGCCGATGCCGTCGATGTACAGCCAGTACGCAATCAGGAACCGGAACACGAGCGGATCATGGACGATCTTGCGCATAGTGG
>JBEPVS010000156.1:0-6212 GCA_041690875.1 Gammaproteobacteria bacterium | reverse complement strand
GGGGGCGGGGGGGCCACCCCCGGGCCCCCCCCCCCAACGCCGTATGAAGGCATTTTGAGCGCAACCCTCCGGGGCCGGCCCGAGATTGCGCAGGGCGGCGTTGCTCCTCCCTCAAGTACGTCAAGTACATATCGGTCGTTGCGCCTTGCCCTGCGCAATCTCGGGCACGGACGCATCGATGTCCTAATTGTGAACAGGCCCTAGCCCATGCCAGCGAGCTTCGTACACCTTCGGCTGCACACTGAGTACTCGCTCGTCGACAGCGTCGTGCGCGTCGATGAGCTCGTCGACGCCGTGGCCGCGGCGGGCATGCCCGCAGTCGGCATCTCCGACCAGAACAACCTGTTCGCGATGGTCAAGTTCTACCGCGCGGCGATCGCGCGTGGTGTGCAGCCCGTCATCGGCGTGGACCTGTGCATCCGCGAGCCTGGCGACCAGCAGGGGCCGACGCGCACTACGTTCCTTTGCCAGAACCTCAAGGGTTATCGCAACCTCACGCGGCTCGTTTCGCGCGCCTGGCTCGAAGGGCAGTCGAAGGGACAACCGCTGATTGAGCGTTCCTGGCTGAGCCGCGCCACGACCGAGGGCCTGATCGCGCTGTCGGGCGCGCAGCATGGCGATGTCGGCCGCGCGCTGCTGCAGGGGCGCGCCGCGCAGGCGGTCGCAGCGCTCGATGCGTGGCTGGCGCTGTTCGGCGATCGCTATTACATCGAGGTGCAGCGCATCGGCGCGGCGGGCGAAGAATCGTACGTGGGCGCGGCGTTGGCACTGGCGGCGCAACGCGGCGTACCGCCCGTGGCGACCAACGATGTGCGCTTCCTCGCGAGCGGTGATTTCGAGGCGCACGAGGCGCGCGTGTGCATCCACGATGGCACGCTGCTCGCCGATCCATCCCGACCGCGCCGTTACACGCACCAGCAATTCTTACGCAGTCCCACCGAGATGCAGGCTTTGTTCGCCGACGTGCCGGCCGCGCTTGCGAACAGTGTGGAGATCGCGAGGCGTTGCAGCTTGACGCTGCGGCTTGGCGAAGCCAGGCTCCCGGTCTTTCCCGTTCCGGCCGCGACGACGCCCGAGCAATACCTGCGCGATGCCGCGGCGGCGGGGCTCGCCGCGCGGCACGCGGCGGCCACGCCCATCGGCACCGACGCGGAACGCTATGGCCAACGGTTGGCCACCGAGCTCGATGTCATCTGCCCGATGGGCTTCGCGAGCTACTTCCTGATCGTCGCCGATTTCATCGATTGGGCACGCAACAATGGCGTTCCGGTCGGACCGGGCCGCGGCTCGGGCGCAGGGTCACTGGTCGCCTATGCGCTCGGCATCACCGATATCGATCCGCTTCGATACGACCTGCTGTTCGAGCGGTTCCTGAATCCCGAACGTGTGTCGATGCCGGACTTCGACATCGATTTCTGCATGGTCGGGCGCGATCGCGTCATCGACTACGTTGCGGCGAAATATGGGCCCGAGCGCGTTTCACAGATCATCACTTACGGAACACTCGCGGCGAAGGCGGTCGTGCGCGATGTGGGCCGAGTGCTCGGCCACCCGTATGGCATGGTCGATCGAATTGCCAAGCTTGTGCCCTTCGAACTCGAGATGACACTCGACAAGGCGCTCGAGAAGGAACCTGAACTCAAGCGCCTGTACCGCGACGATGAAGAGGTGCGCACGCTGATCGACATGGCCCGCTCGCTGGAGGGCCTGACGCGCAATGCCGGCAAGCATGCAGGCGGCGTCGTCATCGCGCCCTCGGTGCTGACCGACTTTGCCCCGCTGTACTGCGAAGAGGGCGGCGCCAACGTCGTCACGCAGTTCGACAAAGACGATGTCGAGGCGGCAGGCCTGGTCAAATTCGACTTCCTGGGACTTCGCACGTTGACGGTGCTCGACTGGGCGGTGCGCGACATCAACGCCGCGCGCGAGCGCGCCGGCGAAACACCGCTTGACCTGACGCGCTTGCCGATGGACGATGCGCCGACCGTCGCGCTGTTGAAGAGCTGCCGCACGACAGCGGTTTTCCAGCTCGAATCGCGCGGCATGAAGGACTTGATCCGCCGGCTCCAGCCCGACACCTTTGAAGACATCATCGCGCTGGTCGCGCTGTTCCGGCCTGGTCCGCTGCAGTCGGGCATGGTGGACGATTTCATCGCGCGCAAGCACAGCCGCAACGACCAGCCGATCGACTACCTGCACCCCCAACTGCGCTTGATCCTTGCGCCGACCTATGGCGTGATCCTCTATCAGGAACAGGTCATGCAGATCGCGCAGGTGCTGGCCGGCTACACGCTTGGCAGCGCCGACTTGCTCCGTCGCGCGATGGGCAAGAAGAAGCCGGAGGAAATGGCCAAGCAACGGAGCGTGTTCATCGACGGCGCGGTCGCGCGCCAGGTGCCGCGCCCGCGCGCCGAGTACATCTTCGACCTGATGGAAAAATTCGCCGGCTACGGTTTCAACAAGTCGCACTCGGCGGCGTACGCGATGCTGGCGTGGCAGACCGCATACCTTAAAGCGCACTATCCGGCGGCATTCATGGCTGCGGTGCTGTCCGCGGACATGGACCGCACCGACAAGGTGGTCACACTGATCGACGATTGCGCGCTGATCGGCCTGACCGTGTTGCCGCCCGATGTCAATGCTTCCGGACATTCCTTCGCAGTCGCCGATGCGACGACGATCCGCTACGGCCTCGGGGCGGTCAAAGGCGTAGGCCGTAGCGCGGTCGACGCGCTCGTCGAAGGCCGCAACGCGAAGGGTCCGTATGCCAGCCTCGAGGACCTGTGCCACCGTGTCGACCTGCAGCGCGTCAACCGGCGCGTTCTTGAGGCGCTGATCCGTTCAGGCAGCTTCGACTCGCTTAGGTCGAACCGCGCCGCGCTGATGGACCGGCTTGGCGTCGCGATGCACTCCGGCGAGCAGAGCGCACGCACTGTCGAAGCAGGGCAGAACGACCTGTTTGGGCTGCCACGGCCGGCCGCCGGCCAGACGCTGCGCGCAGCCGCGCCGGAACCGGCGTGGAGCGAAGCGCAACGCCTGGCCGGTGAGCGCGAGACGCTGGGGCTTTACCTGACCGGGCATCCCATCGCGCGCTTCGAGCGCGACCTGGCGCAGCTGGTCGGAGTGCGCATTCGCGACCTGGCCGGCGAAGCGCGACCGGCGGGTGGCGAGGGCGAGCGGTGGAGCGAGTCGCGCAAGGTCAGCGCCGCTGGGTTGATCCTTGAATTGCGGCGCCGCGGTCCGCGCGTGAGCTTCATGCTCGATGATCGCAGCGGGCGCATCGAGGTCACGATGAGCGAAGAGACGCACCAGCGCTATCGCGATCTCGTCGCCAAGGATGAACTGGTGCTGGTCGACGGGAGCCTTCGCTTCGATGAATTCAGCGACGCCTGGCGCATCCAGGCGCGCGGCATCCAGTCGCTCGCCTCAGTACGCGAACGCTGCGCGCGCCGCATCCTGGTCGAATGGCCCGCGCAAGCCCGGCTCGAGGAATTGCTCGGTGCGCTCGGTGAGTTGCTGTCTAAATCGCTCGGTGGCGAATGCCAGGTCGCGGTGCGCATCACCAACGACGACGCGCAGGGCATCATGCTGCTCGGCGATGAATGGAAAGTGCGCGCCAGCGCCGCGCTCATCGAACAGCTCGAACGCCGCTTCGGCGTCATCCGCGTCGCCTACGGCCCGCCCGGCAGCTCCAGCTCGGTGGTGTCGGCCTGAAATGCCCCCGGGTTGCGGCCCAGGGCTTGGAACCGTACCCTTCGATGAAATGAAGCCCCAGACGAAGGCAGTACAGTGCGTGCGCTTACGCAGTAAACGTTTTCGCCGGGACCGTCCGCGCCATGGACGGCGCGGCCGGAGCCTCCATGGACGGATTCACGGCGTTCCCGGTGAAACGGTTTACTGCGTGAGTGCACGCGCTGCAATGGTGCCTTAGTCATGGCGGTCAGTTTCCTCGAATTCGAACAACCCATTGCCGAGCTCGAAGCGCGGTTGGAGGAACTCGCCCACCTGACGCCCGACGGCACGGTCAACGTCGAAGAGGAAATCGGCAAGCTGCGCGCGCGCAGCCAGCAACTGACGCGATCGATCTTCGCGAACCTGACGCCGTGGCAGATCACGCAGCTCGCGCGCCATCCGCAGCGTCCGTATGCACTCGACTACATCGCCGCGCTGTGCACTGATTTCCACGAACTGCACGGCGATCGGATGTACGCCGATGACCTGGCCATTGTCGGTGGACCGGCGCGCATCGATGGCCAATCGGTCATGCTGATCGGCCACCAGAAAGGGCGCGATACCAAGGAACGCGTGCGCCGCAATTACGGCATGCCCAAGCCCGAGGGCTACCGCAAGGCGCTGCGGTTGATGAAGATGGCCGAGAAATTCGGCATGCCGATCATCACGCTGATCGACACGCCCGGTGCCTATCCCGGCGTGGGCTCCGAGGAGCGCAACCAGAGCGAGGCGATCGCCCGCAACCTGTTTGAGATGGCGACGCTGAAGGTGCCGATCATCAGCATCGTCATCGGCGAAGGCGGATCGGGCGGTGCGCTGGCAATCGGTGTCTGCGATCGGCTGCTGATGCTGCAATACTCGACCTATTCGGTGATCTCGCCGGAGGGCTGTGCGTCGATCCTTTGGAAGAGCGCCGACAAGAAGGAAGTGGCCGCAGAGGCGCTCAATCTCACGGCCGATCGGCTCAGCAGCCTGAACCTCGTCGATGAAGTGATCCGCGAACCGCTCGGCGGCGCGCATCGCGATCCGGTGGCGATGGCGCGATCGCTCGGCGAAGCGCTGCAGCGTACGCTGACCGAACTCAGGGCGGTGCCCGCGGAGCAACTGCTCGAGCGGCGCGACGCACGGCTGGCGGCGTTTGGCGTGTATTCCGAGAGCCCGGCGTGACACGCCGCGCCGCGCCGGCCGCCGGTGCGCACCGCAACCCGTCTGCGACGGCACGCAAACCGGAGAATTTCACGTCCGCGTGGCTTGCGCGGCGCATGCGGGACCTTATCGGCTGCCCGTTGCGCGGACAGCAACTGTGCGTCGCGTTTTCCGGCGGGGCCGATTCCACTGCCCTGCTCGCGGCGCTGGCGACAGTGCGCGCCCGGCATCGCTTAGGCCTGCGCGCGGTGCACGTCAATCATCACCTGCAGCCTGCCGCGCAAGCCATGGCCCGTGCGGCCCGCGCGAACGCCCGAGGGCTCGCCGTGCGCTGCCAGGTCATCGACGCCCCGGTGCGCGTCGCACGCGGGGATTCCCCGGAGGCGGCGGCCCGCGCAGTGCGCTACCAGGCGTTGCGCGCGCACCTGAAAAAAGGCGAATGGCTGTTGCTGGCCCAGCACCAGGACGACCAGGTCGAATCCCTGCTGCTGCAATTGCTGCGCGGCGCGGGTATCGCAGGTCTGGCGGCGATGCCGGAAAAAGCCGGGTCGATTCTGCGTCCGCTCTTGCCGATCGCGCGGGCGCAGTTGCAGGCGTGGCTCAAGCGGCGCGCGCTGCGCTGGCTTGACGACCCGAGCAACCTTGACGAACGGCACGCCCGCAATTTCCTGCGGCTCAGGATTGTGCCGCTGCTGCGCGAACGCTGGCCGGGCCTCGGCATCACGTTGAGCCGCAGCGCTGCGCTGGCGGCGGAAGCGCAGCTGCTGCTCGCGGCGCGCGCGGACACGGCACTAGCGGACGCCGTGGATGGCGCCGCGCTGCGCCTCAGCGTGCTGCGCCGCCTTGCGCCCGCCGAGCGGCGCAACGCGGTGCGGCGCTGGCTGCAGCGACAGGGCCTTCCGATGCCGGACCAGCGCCGCCTGCTCGAATTGACCGGCCCGTTGCTGCGCGCGCGCCCCGATGCGCATCCCTTCATCCGCTGGCCCGGCGCGCGGGCCAGCCGGCAGGGCGACCGGCTGCACGCCGTGGCAGAGGTGGCGCCCACAATCATTTGAGGCCGGGGTGCGGATTTGCTAGTGTGTTTGCCCGTCGTCAGTTCCCGGTTCCGCAACGGAGCCGCTGACAGCACAAACGGCGGAATCCCTCGATGACCCGATTCGTATTCGTCACAGGCGGCGTCGTTTCCTCATTGGGGAAGGGCATCGCTGCCGCATCACTCGGCGCCAATCTCGAAGCGCGCGGCCTCAAGGTGTCGATGGTCAAGCTCGATCCCTATATAAACGTCGATCCGGGCACGATGAGCCCGTTCCAGCACGGCGAGGTGTTCGTCACCG
>JBEPVS010000155.1:0-6218 GCA_041690875.1 Gammaproteobacteria bacterium | reverse complement strand
GCGCAACGACGATTGCCGCGGCGGAGCCGGATGTGCGCTGGGAACCGCTCGCGGCTGAAGTCAGCACCTGCACGCTTTGCGGCCTGTATGCGGGACGCACGCAAACCGTGTTCGGCGTCGGCAATCTCCACGCCGAGCTGCTGGTGGTCGGCGAGGCGCCCGGCGCCGAGGAGGACCGGCGGGGCGAACCATTCGTCGGCCGCGCGGGCCAGTTGCTCAATTCGATGCTGCGCGCGATGCGCGCGCCACGCGAGACGGTGTACATCGCGAACGTGCTCAAGTGCCGGCCGCCCGGCAATCGTGATCCGGCACCGGATGAAGTCCGAAGCTGCCTCCCGTATCTGCAGCGTCAGATCGATCTGATATCGCCGCGGCTGATGCTGGCGGTCGGGCGCATCGCAGCGCAAAGCCTGCTGTCTACCGACACGCCGATCGGCAAGTTACGCGGTGCGGTGCACCGGTTCGGCACGCGCGGTACGCCGCTGATCGTGACCTATCATCCGGCCTACCTGTTGCGCAGTCCGAGCGAGAAGCGCAAGGCGTGGGCGGACCTGCGCTTCGTGCAACGCGAACTCGTCAAGCAACGCGGGTCGACGCCCGTGACGAACGGGTGAATCGCGATGGTGGCCGAAAGCGATGCGATGAATCTTCCGCAGATGCGATTACGCACGATGCAGGAGTCGGATGTCGCCGCAGTGGTCGAGATCGAGCAGCGCATCTATCCGTTCCCGTGGACAGCGGGTATTTTCAGCGATTGCCTAAGAGTCGGCTATCGATGTGCGGTGCTCGAGTTCGATGACGTGACGGTGGGATACGGCATCATTGCCTGCGGCGCCGGAGAAGCGCACCTGCTGAACGTGTGCGTGCGCGAAGAATTTCGCAACCGCGGCTTTGGCCGGGCGCTGATGTCGCACTTGCTGGGCTTGGCCGCCGGCGCCGGTGCGGCGGTGGTGTTTCTCGAAGTGCGGCCCGCCAACACCGCCGCAGTGCGCCTGTACGAAGCGCTGGGCTTCCGCCAGATCGGCATGCGGCGCGGCTATTACCAGGCTGCGTCAGGACGCGAGGACGCGCTCGTCATGCGGCGCGCCGTCGACGCGGCCTGAAGCAACCCGGCGATTCAGAAGTCGAGCGAAAACTGCAGGCCCATCGCGGGACTGCCGTCCATGGCTGCAGCCGTGGGCCCGAAGTTGAGCGTGCCGTGGCGGGTATGCACTTCCCGCAGGTCGTGGTTCGCGAGGATGCCGATGAGCGCTCCCGCGAGCACATCATGGGTATAGTGTTCGTGCGATCGAACGCGAGAGAAACCGACGTAGCTGGCGATGCCATAGGCCGGCACGCCCCACCACCCACCATATTCCTTGCGAATGAATTCGGCGCCGGTGAAGGCGAACGACGTATGCCCTGACGGAAACGAATGATCGCCGCCGTTCGGGCGCTTTTCGTTAAACGTGAACTTCAGGGCCTCCGTTGCGAAGATCGAGCGGCCAAATGCCAGTGCCAGGTCATGGCGGGGGGTGCCGCCCAGATGCAGCACGCTGTCCGCAGTCATGCCCATCGTCGATGCGCCTCGTCCGGCCGGGCCGCCGAGTATCCAGGTCAGCGCAAGCGCGGCCGCCGGCACGACGTATTGCAGGGCGTCTCCCAGCTCCCCCGTGTCCTCGCGCGCATCGCTGAGCGGCACATCGGCGACCGCTGCGCGGATGCCGAGCAACGCCGTCAGCATGATTGCCGATGCGCGCCTTGCTTTCGACATGGTTCAATTCCCGGGCAGGTGGCCAGCCCAATATGATCGAGCTTCTACAGTATTCACCCCAGACATTAGTCCGATCTTAGGTGGATGCTAATTTTGCGCTAAGGTGGCATGCAGATACTTGAATCGTGCGCCAATAACGAGTTTCAAGAAATGCGCATCCTGATTGTCGAAGACGACCCCATGATCGGCGCCAGCCTGGTCCGCGGCCTGACCGACGATGGCTACGTGGTGGACTGGGTGCGCGACGGCCCCCAAGCCGAGGCTGCACTGCTGGACGGCGTCAACGACTTCCACGTTGCACTTGTCGATTGGGGCCTGCCACGGAAAAATGGCATGGAAGTGCTGCGCAATATCCGCCGCGCAGGCAATAATATTCCGGTGCTCATTATTACTGCGCGCGATTCGCTCGGCGATCGGGTCATGGGGTTGGACCAGGGCGCCGATGACTTTCTCGTCAAGCCATTCGAGCTGGCCGAGCTCAAGGCGCGCATACGGGCGCTCGCACGGCGCCACAGCGGCCGGGTCGAACCCGAACTCAAGACGGCAGTGCTATTGCTGGATACAGCTTCGCGCACGGTCAAGCGCGATGGTCGAAGCATCCACCTCACCGCGCGCGAATACGCGTTGCTGTATGCATTGATGAAGCGACCGGGCGCACTCTTGTCGCGGGCGCAGCTGGAGGCACGCATCTACGGTTGGGGCGACAGCGTCGAGAGCAACGCCATCGAATTCCTGCTGCACGGCCTGCGCCAGAAGATTGGTGGCGAACAGATCGAGAATGTTCGGGGCATTGGTTGGCGGGTGGCGACCGGACCGTGATCTCGCTGCGTGGCCGGCTGCTCGTGTCCTTGTGGCTTGCGGTCACCGTCGTGGGCGCGATTTCGGCCCTGTTCGCGTATCGCCTGGCCAATAGCGAAACAAAAAACCTGCTGGACAACCAGTTACAGCAGATTGCCGGCATCGTCGGCGCGAATGGTGCCGACGCGCCACGATCCACAACCGCCGGCGAGGACATCGAGATCGGCGTCTGGGATCCAGACGGCAAGCTGCAGTATGCGTCTACGAATCTGTGGCGCACGCCGCTCACCACGGTGCCCGGATTTTCCGAACACTCCCTGGGCAAGGAGCCCTATCGGGTCTATTCGACGGTGCTGGGTGGCCGTCAAATCGAAATTGCGCAACCCGTCGATGCACGCGACGACCAGGCCGAAGGCGCGGCGCTCGCCGCCTTCATGCCCGTGCTTGTGCTGCTGCCGGTACTCGCCCTCGTCATCGCGTTCGTGCTGCGAGCGATGTTGAAGCCGATCAATGAAGTGGCTGCGACGGTGTCCCGCCGCAACGTACTCTCGAGTGAGGCACTCCAGGGGCAATCACTGCCCATGGAGATCGCGCCGCTGGTCGATGCTATCAGTCGGCTGCTCGAACGGCAGGGAGTGGCCGTGCAACGGGACCGGCAATTCATCGACGATGCGGCGCACGCGCTGCGAACGCCACTGGCCGCGCTGCAACTGCAGGTGGATGTACTGGACGGATCGGCATACCCGCTCGAGCGAGCGGCGCGATTCAAGGAACTGAAGGCAGGCGTGCAGAGGATTGCCCGGCTCGTGGAGCAGTTGTTGTCCCTCGCGCGCATAGAATCGGTTGTCGATATTGATGGCAGTGTCGTCGCGCTCGCCGACACGTTGCAGGAAGTGAGCGCCCTGTACTCGCCCGCCGCGGCCGCGGCCGGCCTCACCCTGGAAGTGAAGGCCGACGTGGAAGCCCGCGTCGTCGGCGATCCACCGCGGCTGTTGCTGATGTGCAGCAACCTGCTCGACAACGCCGTCCGCCATACGTCATCGGGTGGGCGCATCACGCTCAGTGCTGCCGTCAACGAGGACATGGTCCTGGTGGAGATCCGCGACGAGGGTCCAGGGCTCGACCCCGATCAGTTCGAGCGGGTATTCGAGCGCTTTTACTGCCTGCCGGGGCGCAACAATACTGGCAATGGATTGGGTCTCGCCACCGTGGAGAGTGTCGTCAAACAGCTGGGTGGACGCGTCAGCCTCCACAATCGCACCGATCGCAGCGGCCTGATCGCGCGGGTGCTGTTGCCGCGGGCGGCGGAGAAGCAAAGCGATAGCTGAAGCCGTCAGCTATGATGCGCCGCCTCGGTGTCCACGGCCCACACGAAAGATGAATGCTGACGCAAGCCTCAGGGAAATAAGCAGGAGGCGAACGTTTGCCATCATCTCCCACCCCGACGCCGGCAAGACGACGCTGACCGAGAAGCTGCTGCTGTTCGGCGGTGCGATCCAGATGGCCGGGACCGTGAAGGGCCGCAAGGCCGCGCGCCACGCAACCTCGGACTGGATGCGGCTCGAGCAGCAACGCGGCATCTCGATCACCAGCTCGGTAATGCAATTTCCGTATCGTGACTGCATCGTCAACCTGCTCGACACGCCCGGGCACGAGGATTTCTCCGAAGACACCTACCGCACGTTGACCGCCGTCGACTCCGCGCTGATGGTCATCGACTGCGCGAAGGGCGTGGAGCTGCGCACGATCCGGCTGATGGAAGTGTGCCGGCTGCGCGATACGCCGATCATGACTTTCGTCAACAAGCTCGATCGCGACGGGCGCGCGCCGATCGAACTGCTCGATGAGATCGAAGCGGTGCTGAAGATCCATCCGGCGCCGGTGACCTGGCCAATCGGCATGGGGCGCGAGCTCGTCGGCATCTATCACCTGATCGAAGACCGCATCTACGTATACCAAGCCGGCGAGCGGGGTCGCGTCGGCGGGAATCGCATCATTGACAGCCTCGATTCAGACGAGGCGCGCGAATTGCTCGGCGCGGACTACGGGAACTACGCGGCCGAAGTCGAATTGGTGCGTGGCGCGACCGCGACGTTTGACCCGGCGGCCTATCGCGCGGGACAGCAGACGCCGGTGTTCTTTGGTTCGGCGATCAGCAATTTCGGGGTCGAGGAATTGCTGCGCGCCTTCGTCGAGCACGCGCCGGCGCCGCTCCCGCGCGCCACCAGCCAGCGCAGCGTTGATCCGCTGGAGAACACGTTGAGCGGTTTCGTGTTCAAGATCCAGGCAAACATGGATCCGGGCCATCGCGACCGCATCGCCTTCCTTCGCCTGTGCTCGGGCCGCTACCAGCGCGGCATGCGCATTTTTCACACGCGCTTGCGTAAGGAAGTGCGCATCGCCGATGCGCTGACGTTCATGGCGGCTGATCGCGCGCAGGCCGACGAGGCTTACGCCGGCGATATCATTGGCCTGCACAACCACGGCACGATCAACATCGGCGACTCGTTCAGCGAGGGCGAGCTGCTCGCCTTCACCGGCATTCCGGATTTTGCGCCCGAACTGTTTCGGCGCGCGGTGCTGAAGGACCCGCTGCGCATGAAGGCGCTGGGAAAGGGACTTGCGCAACTGTGCGAGGAGGGTGCGACGCAACTGTTCAAGCCGCTGCGCAATGCCGACCTGATTCTCGGCGCCGTTGGGCCGCTGCAGTTCGAGGTGGTGGCCTTCCGCCTGGCGGACGAGTACGCTGTGCAATGCGTGTTCGAGCCGATCAACGTGCACACGGCGCGTTGGGTCAGCGCGGCCGACGAACGCAAATTCGGGGAGTTCCAGCTGAAGGCCCACGACAACCTCGCGCGTGACCACAGCGGCGCACTGGTGTACCTGGCACCTTCGCGCGTCAACCTGCAGCTGACGCTGGAGCGCTGGCCGGACATCCGCTTCAGCGAAACACGAGAGCACCTGGCCGGCCACGGGGAATGAACGCCGTCACGCCATCGCGCGAGCGACGCAATGCGCAGCGTGCCTGGGCGCTGACTGCATGGGCCAACCATGCCTTCTCGACCACGGTGCTGGTCGCGTTCTTTCCGATCCTGTTGAAGAGTTACTGGGCGGGCGGCCTCGCGGATGCCGACAAGACGTTGTATCTCGGCATCGCCAGTTCCTCGGCCAGCCTCGTCGTCATGCTGGTCGCGCCCTGGCTCGGTGCGCTCGCCGACCGGCGCGGCCAGCGGAGATTGTGGCTCGGTTTGTTTACATTGCTCGGTGTCGTCGCCACGGCATCGCTCGCGGCCGTCGGGCGCGGTGAATGGGCGCTGGCGCTGCCGGTGTTCGTGGTGGCATCGGTCGGTTTCTACGGCGGCTCTTCGTTCCAGGATGCGTTGCTCGTGCAGGTCGCGGCGCCGGCGGAGGCGAACCGCGTGTCGGCCTACGGCTATGCGGCGGGCTACCTGGGCGGCGGTTTGTTATTCCTCGTCAACGTACTGCTCGTGCAGCATCCGCAGTGGTTCGGCCTGCCCGATGCGGTCGCGGCGACGCGCGTCGTGTTCGTCGACGTCGCGGTTTGGTGGGCGCTGTTCACCTGGCCGCTGTTCCGTCACGTGCGCGAGGCGGCGCCAACGGCTGAGCCCGCGGGTTGGACCGAGCTGCGCGCCACTATGCGCAAGAT
>JBEPVS010000154.1:0-6340 GCA_041690875.1 Gammaproteobacteria bacterium | reverse complement strand
CCACATCGGTGGCGCGGCCTCGCGGGCCGCGGGGCTTCGAGCGTCGAAATCCGCAACAAAGGCACGCTGCGCTTCCATCACATCAAGACCGTGGAGCATGAAAAGGGCCACCTGGTCGCGGTGTCGCGTTCGGGCGAGATCGGCGTGGTCGATGAATTCGGCCGCGAGCGCGAGCGCTACAAGATTCCGTACGGCGCGACGATCAATGCGAAGGAAGGCGCCAGGGTGACCGGCGGCCAGATCGTTGCGACCTGGGATCCGCACACGCACCCGGTGGTCACCGAAGTCGCGGGCAACATGCGTTTCACTGACTTCGTCGACGGCCTCACGGTCGCCACGCAGGTCGATGAGGTGACGGGCCTGTCGAGCACCGTGGTGCTCGATTCGAAGCAGCGCGGCGGCAAGGAATTGCGTCCGACGATCAAGCTGCTTTCGTCGAAGGGCAAGGAACTGACGTTCGCCAACACCGTGATTCCGGCCGTATACAACCTGCCGCCGGGCGCACTCGTGAACCTGACCGACGGCGCCAAGGTGTCGGTCGGCGACATCATCGCGCGCATCCCACAGGAATCCTCAAAGACCCGCGACATCACCGGCGGCCTGCCGCGCGTGGCCGACCTGTTCGAAGCCCGCAAGCCGAAGGACCCGGCGATCCTCGCCGAGAAGACCGGCACCGTGAGCTTCGGCAAGGAGACCAAGGGCAAGCGGCGCCTGGTGATCACCGACGAACACAGCGAAAAATACGAAGAGCTGATTCCGAAGTGGCGCCAGCTCAACGTGTTCGAAGGCGAGCAGGTCGAGCGTGGCGAGGTCATCGCGGACGGCGAACCGAACCCGCATGACATCCTGCGCCTGCAGGGCGTCGAGCCGTTGGCGAACTACCTCGTGCGCGAGATCCAGGATGTGTACCGCCTGCAGGGCGTGAAGATCAACGACAAGCATATCGAGGTGATCATCCGCCAGATGCTGCGCAAGACCGAGGTCATGGCGATCGGCGATACCGCGCTGTTGCGCGGCGAGCAGCTCGATCGTTCGCGCGCGCTGGCGATCAACGACAAGGCGACCAGCAGCGGCAAGGCGGCTGCGCTTCTGCAGCCGGTATTGCTTGGCATCACCAAGGCATCGCTGGCCACCGAGTCGTTCATTTCGGCGGCTTCGTTCCAGGAGACCACGCGCGTGCTCACCGAAGCTGCAGTGCGCGGCCTCAAGGACGACCTGCGCGGCCTGAAGGAAAACGTCATTGTCGGCCGGCTGATTCCGGCGGGCACGGGCTTCGCAGCCCACGCCCACCGGCGGGTGAAGAACGACGCCACGGAGCCGCGCGGCTTCATGGATGTCGGCGCTGGCATGGCGGAAGCCGAGGAAGCCAGCACCCCGGTCGGCGAGGAAGAGGCCGCCGCGGGCTAAACGCGATTGAACGGGCGGGTTACACCGCCCGATTCAAGTCGCTCCCCGTAACTCGCTTTGTTGAATCGGGCGGTGTAACCCGCCCATTCAATCGGGCCTGACCATCGCGGCTGGGGTGGGGAGAAGAGCAAGATGGCTGGTACGCAGCCCGAATTCGCGATACTCGGCGCGGGAGCACTGGGCTCGGTCATCGGCGCGCACCTGGCGCGCGCCGGCCGTTCTGTCCTGCTGCTCGCGCGCGGTGCGCGTGCGCAGCAGGTCGAAGCGCAGGGCTTGCGCATCCGCGGGCTGGCGGAGTTCACGCAGCGCGTGCCAGTACTGGCCGACGCGGTGCAGTTCCACGGCGCCGACTTCCTCGTCGTCTGTACCAAGACCTACAGCATGGCCTCCGCGCTGGCATCGCTTCGCGGCGCCCGCGTCGGCGCCGCGCTATCGTTTCAGAATGGCTTGATGAAAAACGAGCAACTCGCGGAGGCGTTCGGCGCTGAACGCGTGCTCGGCGCGCTCGCCAACACCAGCGGCGAGGTGCTGCCGACCGGCGACGTTCTGTTCACGCGCAACGAACAGCTCTGCATCGGTGAATTGAATGGCGCGTTGAGCGAACGGACGCGCGCAATCGCCGACATCATCGACGCTTCCGGTGTACGCAGCAGCGCGGTCGAGGATATCCAGGGCCTTGAGTGGGCCAAGTTCGCTTCGTGGGCCGCGCTGATGGTGCTGTCGATCACGGTTCGCACCGAGACCTGGAGATACATGAGCGATGTGGACGCGGCGTTGGTGATGGCGCGCCTGGTGCGCGAAGTGGGCGCGCTCGCCGCGGCAAGCGGCGTGAAGCTCTCGGACCAATCGATGCTGCCGGTGGCGAGCCTGTGCGCCGCGTCGGAAACCGAAGCCGCCACTGCCATCGTGGCCCTCGGTGAGCGCATGCGAACGAATGCCCCGCACCATCGCATGTCCACGCTCCAGGACCTGCAGGGCGGCCGGCCGCTCGAAGTCGAGGAAACGCTGGGATTCGCGGTACGCAAGGCGGCGGCGTGCGGCGTACCGGTGCCGCTGCTGGCATCCAGCTACGCCCTGGCGCGGGCCATCGATCGCATCCGCTGAACCCGCCTGTTTTTGCGGCATCCGGCGGGGCCCAGGCAATTGGCCAACAAGGGCTACCCGCACTATGATTGCGGCACAGCCGCGAGGGGACAGGCCATGCAGAAAGTGGTGCACAGCTATCTGAAGGCGCTCGAAACGGGCGATGCCAACAAGGCCGCGGCGCTATTCATTCCGGACGGCTGGGTGCAATCACCGTTCCTCGGTCGCATGCCGGTGAAGCAATTCGTCAAGAAAGTCGCTGATTCCTCGAACGGCACGCGGCTCACCGTGCATGACGTGCTGGTGAGTGCCGAAGGGCACTTGCGCGCCGTGGCTTACTACAACTATGACTGGCGGCTGAAGGACGGCGCGCGCGTTTCCTTCGATTGCGCCGATGTATTCAACTTCGATCCGAGCACCGGGCACATCCAGTCGATCGTGCTGGTCTACGACACGCACCCAGTGCGCGGCGTGGTCGAGCGCCAGTATCCTTGATGCGCTTGCGTACGAGCCGCGCCGCGCGGGCCGCGCTCCCCGCAATCGCGACACTGGCAATGCTTGCCCTCGCACCGCTTGCGGCCGCGCCGGCCGATTCGCCGCTCAAGCCGCCGACAGCGCTGCCCAACGGAACGATCGCGATCAGGGCGGGGCGCCTGCTCGATGTGCGCACCGGACAGTATCGGCGCGATGTGTACATCAGCGTCGAGCAAGGGCGCATCACGGCGCTCGGCCCGACCGCACCGGCCGGGGCGCGTGTCATCGATCTATCGGATGAGATTGTCATGCCGGGCATCATCGACGTGCACGTGCATACGGGCGATGACCTGTTCGATCACTCGGCGTCGATCCGAATGCGCGTTTCCGCAGCGCAGTCGGCGCTCAATGGCGCGTACAAGGTGCATCAATACCTGATGCGCGGCGTCACGACGTTGCGAGATGCCGGCGAAACTAATGTCTACTATCCGCAGTTCGCGTTGCGCGACAGCATCGCCTCGGGGCTGGTGGAAGGACCGCGCATGCTGTGCGCCGGCATGCTTATCTCCATGTCCGGCGGCCACAGCGACGATGACACGACTGCGGTCGACTTCGGCATGCCAAAGCGCCCGAACATCGCCGACACCGTCGATGAATTGCGCGTCGCCGTGCGCCGCGATCTCAAGTACGGCGCGGACTGGATCAAGCTGATGGCGAGTGGCGGCATCGTTGACTTGTACAGCGATTTTCGCACGCAGGAACTCAGTGAGGAGCAGATGGCCGCGGCGGTCGAGCTGGCGCACCGCGCGGGCCGACGCGTCATGGCGCATGCCGAGGGCGCGCCTGGCATTCGCGCGGCGGTGCGCGCCGGCGTCGATTCCATCGAGCACGGCACGATGCTCGATGAAGAGAGCGCCACGATGATGGCGGCGAAAGGCACATGGCTCGTTCCTACACTGGCCACTTTCCAGGTCGGCATCGAGCCCGGCACCGGCTACGGCATGGACGAAAAGATGCTGCGCAAGGCCCGCGACATCCTGCAGTACCAGCAGCCGGCGTTCGCGCTTGCATTGAAGCATCATCTGAACATTGCCCTCGGCGACGACGACGAGCCAGACCGCGTTGCGCCCGAATTCGCGGCGCTGGTCAAGGGTGGTATGACGCCGCTCGCAGCGATCCAGGCCGGGACGATCAATGGCGCGCGCCTGCTTGGGCTCGAATCCGAAACGGGCGCCATTGAAACAGGTAAATCGGCGGACATCATTGCGGTCGATGCGGATCCACTCGCCGATATTGGTGCGATGAAACAGGTTGCCTTCGTCATGGCGGCCGGGCGTGTCGTCAAGGAACCCAGGAAGGAATGATGATGAAACGGATCGGAAGTCACTCCCGCGCGCTGCTTGCCTGTGCGCTGCTGGGTGCGATGACGAGCACGGCAATCGCGGCACCTTTAGCTGCCACGCCGGCGCGCACGGCGAATGAACTCAAGGCGCGCGAAATATTCGCGCGCGTAATTGGCTTCAAGACCTCGATCGGATTCGGCCAGGTGCCGGAGATGGCGAAATACCTCGCCGGCGAATTTCGCGCCGCGGGTTTCCCCGAAGCCGACATCCAGTGGTTTCCGTTGGGCGAAACCGGCTCTTTACTGGTGCGCTATCGCGGCAACGGTACCGGCGGCAAGCCGATCCTGATGCTCTCGCACATGGACGTCGTCACGGCGAAGCGCGAGGACTGGCAGCGCGACCCATTCACGCTCACCGAGGAGAACGGTTTCTTCTACGGACGCGGCACTTTCGACATCAAGGAGAGCCTGGTCTGCATCGTCACGACGCTGCTGCGCCTGAAGAGCGAAGGCTTTGTTCCCCGGCGCGACCTCGTGCTGTTGTTGACGGGTGATGAAGAAACCACGATGGACACGGCCCGCGACATGATGGCCAAGCATCGCGACCTGCTCGATGCCGACTTCGCGCTCAATCCCGACTCGGGCTCCGCCGACCTCGACGAGACGACGGGCAAGCCGATCATCTACGGCTTCGAGACCGCCGAGAAAACCTACGCGAACTACACGTTGACGGTGCACAACCCGGGCGGCCACAGCGCCGAACCGCGCGCCGACAATGCCATTTATGAACTCGCGGCAGCGCTGGCGAAGGTGCAGGCGTATCAGTTCCCGGTGATGTCGAACGAGACGACACGAGCGTTCTTCGCCGGCAGTGCGGCGCTGGCTCCGGCGCCACTTGGCCCGGCGATGCGTGATTTTGCGGCCGACCCGGGCAATGCGGCCGCCGCGCAAGTCCTGTCGAAGGATTCGCACTATGTCGGCATGCTGCGCACCACTTGCGTTGCGACGACGCTGCAGGGCGGGCATGCGGACAATGCGCTGCCCGAGACGGCCACCGCCGGCATCAACTGCCGCATCTATCCCGGCGTCGATCCGGTAGCCGTCAAGCACACGCTCGAACAGATCGTGCCTGCGGGCGTCGAAGTCACCATGAGCGGCACGCCATTCTGGAGCGGCCCATCTCCGCTTCGCCCGGACGTGGTCGATGCGATCAAACGCACCGTTCACAAGTTGCATCCCGGCATCCCGGTCGTGCCGCGGCAGGATTCCGGAGCGAGTGAGAACATCGTGACTCGCGGCGCCGGCATCCCGACCTACGGCACGTTCGAGTCGTTCATCAAGCCGAGCGATTATTTCGCGCACGGGCTCAATGAACGCGAGCCGGTGGCCTCTTTCTATGAAGGCCTCCAGTTTTGGTACCTGTTGTTGAACGACCTGGCGGGGCCCAAGAGCAAGAAATAAGAGTGCAGGAAGGGGCGGGACGCGAGGATCTTTCAATTGCTGTTGCAGGTCATCACCGTTAACTGTGTCGTCGCACACCCCGTAACTCGCTTTGTTGAAAGACCCTCGCGCCCCGCCCCATTCAGATCGTGCTATTTTTCGCTCTGCGGTCGGGCCGGGCCTTCAACAGGCAGTGTTCGATGGGGAGCGGGCTGGCCGCCGCCCCGCACGCACCTCGCGCACCCACTTGACGCCCAACCGGCAACGCCTTGCTGCTCTCGATCTTCCTCTTAAGGAAGGGGTACAGGGCCCTTTCAACAAAGCGAGTTACGGGGAGCGACTTGAAAGGGCCCTGTACCCCTTCCTTCTGCCGAATATTGCAGAGCAGCAAGGCGTTGACTTGAACACCCCTGGTACCTAGAATCGCCGGCCTTTGCTGGTCGGGCCACGGGTTCGCCGGGCCGCAAAAACCGTGTTTTGAAGCGCCGGGCCGCCTGAAAGGGCGGCCCGCCGCTTCTTGGGAGTCATAAAAATCTGATTTGGGTTGAGTTTTGATGGCCACCACGGGTCAACTAATCCCCCCACCCCGCCGTG
>JBEPVS010000153.1:0-6432 GCA_041690875.1 Gammaproteobacteria bacterium | reverse complement strand
GTTGCCGGCATCGCGCAGGCGATGCATTACAGCGATGACGCGGCCCATGTCGCGCGGATGCAATCCGATCGACGGTTCATCGAGAACGAACAGCGTATTGACGAGCGAAGTGCCGAGCGCCGTGGTCAGGTTGATGCGCTGGACTTCGCCCCCGGACAGCGTGCGGGATTGGCGATCAAGCGTGAGATATCCGAGCCCTACCGTGCACAGATACTCGAGCCTTGTGCGAACTTCGCCCAGCACCAGTTCAGCGGCCACATCGAGTGGTGCCGGGAGCGCCAACGTCGCAATGAAATCACGACAATCGCTTACGGCCAGGCAGACGAGTTCGTGGATGTTGTGTCCGCGCGAGCCGCCCACCGCACCCAGCCGCCACAGCAGCGCGTCGGGTTTTAAGCGCGCGCCATGGCAGGCCGGGCACTCCGTGTAGCTGCGATACTTCGACAGCAGCACGCGAATGTGCATCTTGTAGGCTTTCGTTTCGAGCCAGGCAAAAAACCGCCGCAGCCCGTACCAGTTCTTCTTGATCCACGGTCCCTCACCGGCCAGCACCCACTCGCGATCAGCTTCCGCAAGATCGCGCCAGGGCACATCGCGCGCGACGCCGCGGCGCTTTGCATGACGCACGAGATCATCCTGGCATTCCTTGAACGACGGCGTCTGCCACGGGCGAATCGCACCCTCGTCGAGGGTCTTGCGCGGATCGGGAATCACCAGCGCGTAGTCAATTCCAATCACGCGACCGAAGCCGCGGCAGGTCTCGCAGGCGCCAATCGGTGAATTGAACGAAAACAGTGAAGGGAGCGGGTCCTGGTAGTGCAGGTCACACTCTGCGCAATGCAGGTCGCTCGAGTAGCGCCAGCTCTGGGCGACCGCGCCATCTTCGCTGAGCGCATGCACGATGATTCGGCCGTGGCCGGATCGCAGCGCCGCCTCGAGCGCTTCGTGCAATCGCGCGCTGCTGTCACGATCGGCGCGCAACCGATCCTGGATGACCTCGAGTTGCTGCGTCGTCTCGCTGTGAATGCGCGCGTATCCTTGTCGCTCGAGTTCGGCGCGGATCTCCGCCACCGGCATGCGCGGCGGAATCGGCACGACGAAGCACACCAGCAGCCGCGGATCGCCAGCCGCCGCGGCGTGATGCTGCACCGATGATGCAATGCTGGCAGGACTGTCGCGCCGCACGGGTTGACCGCAACGACGACAGTGCAACGTCGCGGCACGTGCGAACAGCAGTTTCAGGTGATCGTTGATCTCCGTCATCGTGCCGACGGTCGAGCGCGAGGTGCGCACGGGATTGACCTGGTCGATCGCGATCGCCGGTGGAATGCCTTCGATGCTGCGCACGTGCGGCTTGTCGCAGCGATCAAGGAACTGGCGCGCGTACGGCGAGAAGGTCTCGACGTAGCGGCGTTGACCCTCCGCGTACAACGTATCGAAGACCAGCGAGGATTTTCCCGAACCCGACACGCCCGTCACGACGGTCAGCTGGCCGTGCGGGATATCCAGGTCGAGATTTTGAAGATTGTTCTGGGAGGCGCCACGGACAACGATGGCCTCGGTGGCGCGTTCAGTCATTGGCTCATTTTACCGCGCCGTCTCGTAGAATGGGGTTCCTCTACAGGATGAATTTCGATGAGCGACGCTTCAGCCGACACCCGTCCCATCGCGCTCGCGACCGCGCGTGCGGCACGCGATCTCGATGAGGACCTCGCACCGCTGGCCGCGGCGCTGCAAGGGCAGGGAGCCGCCGCCGATATCGTCGTGTGGGATAACCCCGACGTCGATTGGTCGCGATACCGCCTGGTTGTGCTGCGCTCCACGTGGGATTACTCGCTGCGGTTGACGGACTTCCTCGCGTGGCTTGACCGCACCGCGCGGCTCACGCGCCTCGTGAATCCGCCGCCGGTCGTGCGCTGGAACCTCGACAAGCACTACCTCGGCGAGCTGCGCCGCGCCGGCGCCGCGATCGTGCCGACGACGTTCGTCGAGCCGGGGGAGGACGCGGCACGCGCGATCGGGCAGTTCCTGCACGACGAAACCGCAGCCGACGTTGTCATCAAGCCGGTCGTCGGCTCCGGCTCTCGCGATGCGCAGCGGTACGCGCGTGGCGATGTTGACGCCATGACGTCGCATGTCGCGCGCCTGCTCGCCGAGCAGCGCAGCGTACTTGTGCAGCCTTACCTCGATCGAGTCGATGAACATGGCGAGACGGCGCTGGTCTATTTCAGCGGAGAATTCAGCCACGCTTTCCGCAAGGGGCCGCTGCTCCAGCGCGGATCGGGCGCCAGCGAGGCGCTGTTTGCGCAAGAGGAAATTGCGCCGCGCACGCCGGCCGCCGACGAACTCGCGCTCGGCGCACGAGTGCTCGGCGTGCTGCCGTTCGGGCCGTTGGCCTACGCGCGCATCGACCTGATTTGTGGCAAGGACGGCGCGCCCTGCGTGCTCGAGCTCGAACTCGCCGAACCGTCGATGTATTTCGCGTGCGGCGCAGGTTCCGCTGAGCGCTTCGCGACGCTGCTCAATCGCCTGTAGCCGCGGCGGCTACAACGGAGACGGCTACAAAGGCGGCGGCTGCTTGTCGACGCGCGGCAAGTCGGTCGCGATGCAGGCCCAGGCCGGGGCGGCCGATGTCCATATCGTCACCGACGGCTGCGCATGGCTCGAATCATCGAGCGTGCCGGCGCGCACGAAAACCAGGTGAGGGCGTGATTCTGCGGCGCTGAAAAGCGGCGTGCCGCAGGTCGGGCAGAAGCGGCGATGCAGTACGTTGCCGCTGTCGGCCACGCTGGAGTAGTCCGTCGTCTTGCCGGTGACCGCGAGCGTTTCGGTCCTGAAGCAGACATTCACGGTGCCGCTGCCCGCGCCGAGGTACTGGCACAGCCGGCACCAGCACACGCGTGTCACCAGCGGCGGCGCAGAGCTTTCATAACGTATCGCGCCGCACAGGCACCCGCCGCAGATTTTCATGCGCCTATAATCGACGCATGTTCGCCGCCCCGCAACTCAAGTCCTGGCTGCCGCCGCCCGCTGCCGCACAGCGCGGGCCGGCGCCGTTCCTGCCGACCTCGCGCCGCGAGATGGACGAGCTCGGCTGGAGCGAGTGCGACGTCATCATCGTCACTGGCGATGCCTATGTCGATCATCCGAGCTTCGGCATGGCGGTGATCGGGCGCGTGCTGGAAGCACAGGGCTTTCGCGTCGGCATCATCGCGCAGCCCGATTGGCGCAGCGCCGAGCCGTTCCGCGCGCTCGGCCGCCCGCGACTGTTCTTCGGCGTGACTGCGGGCAACATGGATTCCATGGTCAACCGCTACACCTCCGACCGGCGCGTGCGGAGCGACGATGCGTACACGCCGGAAGGCAAGGGCGGCTCGCGCCCTGATCGCTCGGTGATCGTGTACGCACAACGCGTGCGCGAGGCGTACAAGGATGTGCCGCTCATTATCGGCAGCATCGAGGCATCGCTCCGCCGCATTGCGCACTTCGATTACTGGTCGGAAAAAGTTCGTCGCTCGATCCTGCTCGACGCCAAGGCCGACCTGCTCGTGTTCGGTAATGCTGAGCGACAGGTCATGGAAATCGCGCGACGCCTCGATGCGGGCGAATCGATCAACGCGCTGACAGATATTCGCGGCACCGCTTTCGTTCGCCGCGGCCCGCACGCCGACTGGATCGAAATCGACTCGACGCACCTGGATGCCCCCGGTCCAATGAACGCTCCTCTGAATCCCTATGCTTTGTCTGGACGCGCTCAGGCGGACGAAAGTCCGGCTGCGTGCGTTGAAAGTGCGCCGCCAGGCGCTGAGAAAGTCGTAAAGTTTGTTCGTCGCGTGCGCAACGCCGACCGCGAACGCAGCGTCATCAGGTTGCCCGCGTACGAGCAGGTCGTCGACGATCCGGTGCTGTATGCGCATGCTTCGCGCATCCTGCATCTCGAATCGAACCCGGGCAATGCACGCGCGCTGGTGCAGCGCCACGGCGACCAGGACGTGTGGCTCAATCCGCCGCCGGTGCCGCTTTCGATGCAGGAGATGGACTGGATCTACGAGCTCCCATTCCAGCGGCGACCGCATCCGTCGTATGGCAAGGCGAATATCCCCGCGTACAAGATGATCCGGTTCTCGGTGTCGATCCAGCGCGGCTGTTTCGGCGGATGCACGTTCTGCTCGATCACCGAGCACGAAGGCCGCATTATCCAGAATCGCTCCGAAGGCTCGGTGCTGCGCGAGATCGAACAGATTCGCGACAACGTGCCCGGATTCACCGGCGTGATCTCCGACCTCGGCGGACCGACGGCGAACATGTATCGGCTCGCTTGCAAGAGCACCGAGATCGAGAGCGCGTGTCGTCGTCCGTCGTGCGTGTTCCCGGGCATCTGTCCGAACCTGAACACCGACCATGGCGCTTTGATAAACCTCTATCGGCGCGCGCGCGAACTGCCGGGCGTAAAGAAGGTGCTGATCGCCTCCGGCGTGCGCTACGACCTCGCCAGTGAATCGCCGGAGTACGTGCGTGAGCTCGCGCAGCACCACGTCGGTGGCTACCTGAAGATCGCGCCCGAGCATGTGCGCGAGGGCCCGCTGTCGATGATGATGAAGCCGGGCGTCGGCACCTACGATCGCTTCAAGGAATTGTTTGACCGATTCTCGAAGCAGGCGGGGAAAGAGCAGTATCTCATTCCTTATTTTATCGCCGCGCATCCGGGCACGACCGACGAAGACATGCTCGAGCTCGCGCTCTGGCTCAAGCGCAACGGATTCCGCGCCGACCAGGTGCAGGCGTTCCTTCCTTCACCGATGGCCACCGCTACAGCGATGTATCACAGCGGCCGCAATCCGCTGCGGCGCGTGACACGCACGAGTGCCACGGTGCCGATTCCGAAGGGATTGCGCGTGCGCCGGCTCCACAAGGCGTTCCTGCGCTACCACGATGCCAATAACTGGCCGCTGCTGCGCGAAGCGCTGCGGCACATGGGGCGCACCGACCTGATTGGCCCGGGCCGCCACCAGCTCATTCCGTCATGGCAGCCGCGCGGCACGGGATTGGCTCGTGAAGGGCAGCGCGCAGCACCCGCGCGCGGCAATCCCATGCGTACGCAGCACACGGGTTTGCCGAGTACGCCAGCCCCACCGCGGACACCTGCGCCGCGCGCGGGTGCAGGACAGGGTGGGCGCCAGGGACGCAAGCGGGCGCGGTGAGCGCGTTGAGCGCGGAGCGTCCCGCCGATTCACCGCTCGCGCAGGCGCTACGCGCCGCACAGGCCACGCATCGCGACGCAGTGCTGCGGGCGCCGCCCGGCGCCGGCAAAAGTACGCTGGTGCCGCTCGCGCTGCTCAATGAGCCGTGGATGCGCGACCGCAAGATCCTGTTGCTCGAGCCGCGCCGCGTTGCCGCTCGCGCGATCGCGCGGCGCATGGCCTCGTTGCTTGGCGAGCCGGTCGGCGCAACCGTCGGCTATCGCATGCGACTCGATACCAAGGTTTCGCGCGATACACGCATCGAAGTCATCACAGAAGGGGTACTCACTCGAATGCTGCAGAGTGACCCTGAACTGGGTGGAGTCGGTTGCGTCATCTTCGATGAATTTCATGAGCGGAGCCTTTCGGCTGACCTCGGCCTCGCGCTCTGCCTCGACGCGCGCGCGGCGCTGGAGAGCACCTCCCGCGTGCTGGTCATGTCGGCGACGCTTGATGGCGCGCGCGTCGCTGCCTTGCTGGGTAATGCGCCCGTCGTCGACGTGCCGGGCCGCCAGTTTCCGGTGGAGATCATCTACGCCGGCCGTGCTGCACCGTTGCTGCCCGGCGGCGTGGACTCGCCGGAACGCCTGGTCACGCAAGTCGTGCGGCGCTCGCTCGGGGAATCCACCGGCGACTTGCTGGTGTTCCTGCCCGGTGCGGGCGAGATTCGGCGCGTGGCGTCGCTCCTCGCCGATCTCGCCGGCCCGCGCCTGCTGTTGTTGCCGTTGTACGGCGATCTCGATGCCAGGGAACAGGATGCTGCGCTCAATCCTGCCACTGACGGCGCGCGGCGCATTGTGCTCGCGACCAACATTGCCGAAACCAGCGTAACGATTCCTGGCGTGACGGTTGTCGTGGACGCAGGCCTTGCAAGGCGGTCGCGTTTCGACCCGGTCACCGGCATGAGCCGGCTGGAAGTCATGCGCATTTCGCGCGCCGCCGCCGACCAGCGTGCGGGTCGCGCGGGTCGCACCGGAGGCTCCGCTGCGCGGAGAGGGAGGAGCCGGTCGGTCGCCACGGCCGGCAGGGGGAGCCGGTAGTCCGGTGCGGCGGTCAGCCGGGCCGAGGCTCCGGCGCAGGTGGCCCCCCGCGCGACGGTCGCCCGGCTCGGCAGGCTGCGCGAGGAAGGTCCGGCGGCGAACCCGTAGCAACCCGCGACGGTCGTCCAGCCGTTCGTCGCCCAGCTGGCGAC
>JBEPVS010000152.1:0-6467 GCA_041690875.1 Gammaproteobacteria bacterium | reverse complement strand
GTTTTCCACAGCTGGTGCGCGTCAGCGCCGAGGTCGTCCAGCCCGACATGAGCGCGTCGGTGCCGGAGGATGATCCGGTCGTGTGCCGCGTGCGCATGTTGAATGAGTCGCCGTGGATTCCAGATCTCGAGCGGCTCGAATCGATGATCGCCGACGAGACCACTGTCGCCCATCCTTGAGATCGGCGCACTCGCGCCACTCCGTGCGCCGGATCATCGTCGCTACGTGGCTATAATCATGTGATGTCACGGGCGATCAGCGCGGCAATCGTATTCGCTGCATGCAGCGGACTCGTAGCGTGCGGGGGGAGCGGCAGGGGAAGCGGCGGCAGCATTCCGCCGCCGGTGTTCACGGCCACCGGCCCCTCGGTGCAGGTCACGGCGACGAGCGGCGATCAATCGATGCTGCTATCGGCGCGCGCGCCGGTCTCTTTCGGCACTGGCGGCAGCGCTGCTGCGCAGGTGATCAGTGTTGATGAGAGCGTGCAGTACCAGGTGCTCGATGGACTCGGCGCTTCGCTGACTGATTCATCGGCCTGGGTGATTCAGAATGACCTCGACGCCACGCAGCGCGCCGCGTTGCTGCAGGACCTGTTCGGGCAGGCGCCGGGAATTAACTTGACGATCCTGCGACAGCCGATGGGCGCCAGCGATTTCTCCGCCAATGGCAATTACAGCTACGACGACGTGCCGGCGGGCACGACCGATCCGCTGCTCGCGTCGTTATCGATCGCGCACGACGAGGCTTACATCATTCCGCTGCTGCAGCAGGCGCAAGCGATCAATCCGCGACTCATGGTGTTCGCCGTACCCTGGAGCCCGCCGGCGTGGATGAAGACTTCGGGCACGATGAACGGTGGCGGCATCGACACGGTCTACCTGCCTCAACTCGCACAGTATTTCCTGCGCTTCCTGCAGGCCTACCAGGCAGATGGCATCGATATCTATGCGATTTCGATGCAGAACGAGCCACTCAATTCGACCGCGGCTTATCCGAGTGCGAGTGTGCCGGTCGACATCGAAGCCGATTTCATCGCGAACGACCTCGGACCCACTCTCAACGGCGCGGGTCTGAATGCAGTTAAGATCCTCGGCTACGACCACAACTGGGACAACACGTCCTACGCGGAATCGCTGCTCTCGAGCGCGGCGGCGCCGTACCTTGCCGGCACCGCATTCCATTGCTACGCGGGCGATGTGAGCGCGCAGTCCATCGTGCACGCGGCATTCCCGGACACGGGCATCTGGTTCACCGAGTGCAGCGGCACGGTCGGCTCGGATTTCGCCAGCGACCTGGTGTGGAACGCCGAGAACCTGCTGATCGGCGCAACTCGCAACTGGGCGCGCGGCGTCTCGTTGTGGAACCTCGCGCTGGACCAGGACTCAGGCCCAACCAACGGCGGCTGCATGGGCTGCCGCGGCGTCGTCACGATCGACACGCGCACAACGCCGGCGACGATTGCGCGCAATGTCGAATACTACGCGCTAGCGCAGTTGTCGCGATTCGCAATGGGTGGCGCGCGGCGCATCGATTCGAACACGTTCGCGAATGGAGGCATTGAGGATGTGGCATTCCAGAATCCCGATGGATCGATCGTGCTGCTGGTGCTGAACCCGGCGTCGACGACGCAGGCGTTCTCGGTCGCCTGGCACAACACGCGTTTCGACTACAGCTTGCCCGCGCAATCGGTGGCCACGTTCGTGTGGTCGCCGCCGTGACGCCTCGCGACGCTATGCGGCGCTTCCCAATGGCCATTGCGCTGATGCTGCCCCTTATCTGTGTCGCGCACCGCGGTGCCACGGCCGCTGACGCGTGCGAGGATCTGCGCGCATACACCCTCGACGGCGGTGAAATCACCGGTGCCGTGATAGATAGCGACGAACGCGCCGGCGTGTTTTGCCGCGTGTCGGTGCGACTCACGCCGACGCCGGCTTCGTCGATCCGCAGCGAGATCTGGCTGCCTCCGCCCCGACACTGGAACGGCAAGTTCCAGGGTGTCGGCAATGGCGGTCTCGCCGGCGACATCCCCTACGCAACGCTCGCCGAAGGACTGCGCCGCGGCTATGCCACGGCAGCGACCGATACCGGGCATGGCAACGCTGCGGGCGTCGGCCGCTTCGCCCTCGGCGCGCCCGAAAAAATTGCCGACTACGGCCATCGCGCGATCCATGTCACAGCCGTCGCGGGCCAGGCAATCACCGCCGCCTACTATCGGAAAAAAGCGCGTCACCGCTATTTCGTCGGCTGCTCGCAGGGCGGCCAGGAAGCGATGATGGAAGCGCAGCGTTATCCGGCTGATTACGATGGCATCGTTGCCGGCGACCCGGACTACAACCAGACGCATCATGAAGTCGGCGCGCACCTGTGGGTCGTCGATACGCTGTACGGCGCCGGCGGCGCCCTGCTCGGCCAGCGCGAAGCGAAACTCATCGGGGCCTCGGTCAACCACGCCTGCGATGCGCTCGACGGCGTCGAGGATGGAGTGCTCGAGGACCCGCGCCGCTGCCTGTTCGATGTGGGAGCGCTCCAGTGCGGCGGCGACGATGCGAGTGATTGCCTCAGCGCGGCGCAAGTGCAGGCCGTGCGAAGACTGTGGGCCGGACCCGACGCCACGATCGGCGTGGGTTACTACCCCGGACTGGAACGCGGCGGGGAAGCGGATTTGTGGGGCGGCTGGATCAGCGCGCCGTCGGCAGAAGAGAACACGCATGGCTCGCTCGGTCTCCCGTTCTTCCGGTATTTCGTCTACGGCGATCCGGCCTGGGATTTCAGCAGTTTCGATTTCCACGCTGAGCCGGCACGCATCGATGCGATGCTCGGCGCGGCACTCGATGCGACCGATACGGACCTGCGCCCGTTCCAGCGGCGCGGCGGCAAGCTGATCCACTACCATGGCTTCAGCGACCCCGATATTCCCCCGCGCGAGAGCATCGAGTATCACGACGGTGTCGTTGCCAGCCTGCGCGGGGACACCCAGGGAGGTCGCGGCGGCGTAAACGTCGACAGCTTTTACCGGCTGTTCATGGTGCCGGGCATGGGTCACTGCGGCGGCGGTCCCGGGCCCAACCACTTCGACATGCTGGCCGCGCTGGAGCGCTGGGTCGAGAAGGGCGTTGCGCCGCAGCGCATCGTCGCCAGCAAGTCCCAGGATGGTGACCCGCGCCGGGCCCTGCTGCGAACGAGGCCGTTGTGTCCGTACCCGGCCACGGCGCATTATCGCGGCAGGGGCAGCACCGACGAGGCGATCCATTTCTACTGTGGCTCGGGCGCAACACGTCATTGACACGCTGAAGTGGCACCGGTACATTCCGGCACAGGAAAGTGGGAAGGTTTCCATTCGCGCGGTCGGCGAGCCCGCAGCGCATCTGAAAATGCGCCGCGAGGCCTGAAATCGCTGTATCCCGGCAAGGAAGACCTTTCACGCGAGCGGAACGAAAGTCATCCTGCATGGATGCCTTTCCACTAGACAGTCATTGAGGGGGAATTGACCGATGAAGATCCGTGCCAAACAGTTCATTCGGCCGCGTGCCAGTTCCCGCGATGCGATCGCGGCTGCGGTCGCCGCCATTATTGCCGGCAGCGCCGCCCAGGCCTGGGCCCAGACCGCCGCCCAAGGTGACCAGGCGATCGAGGAAGTGGTTGTCACCGGCATCCGCCACTCGATCGAAACTTCGATCGCGGTGAAACGCGAGTCGACGTCGGTCGTCGAAGTCGTCAGTGCCGAAGACATTGGCAAGCTGCCCGACACCAGCATCGCCGATTCGATCTCGCGCTTACCGGGCTTGTCCGCGCAGCGTGTCGACGGACGCCCAGCGCAGATCTCGATTCGCGGCCTCGGCCCTGACTATTCCACGGCGCTGCTCAACGGCCGCCAGGTCGTCAGCTCCAGCGACGGCCGCGACGCCGAGTACGACCAGTTCCCGTCGGAGCTGGTCAACCAGGTCGTCGTCTACAAGACCGTCGATGCTGGCGTGGTCGGCCAGGGATTGGCCGGCACGATCGACATCCGGCCCTTGATGCCGCTCAGCCTCGAGCACAGCGTGATGAATTTCGGTTTGCGTGGCGAGCACAACACCAACGGCGGTCTTTCATCGACGGGTAAGGGCCCGAACGGCAGCCGCTTCAGCGCCTCCTATGTGGGCCAGTTCGCCGATCACACGATCGGATTGGCGGTAGGCTTCGCGCATCTCGATTCGCCCGGCCAGCACAAACAGTACTCCGCCTGGGACTACGGCGACTACGACGGCCAGTGGGGCGCCGGCGCGACCGGCGTGCCTGCGGTCGGTACCGCCGGCGATCGTGCTGTTTTCCAGCAGGGATTCGAAGCCAATGTCACCTCCAGCAAGCAGGTGCGCGATGGCTTGATGACCGTCCTGGAGTTCAAGCCGAGCGACAGCTATCACAGTACCGTCGACCTGTACTACTCGAAGTTCACGCAGGATCGCGTCGGCCACCACTGGGTCGGTGATATCGGCCTGTGGAACGGCGGCCCGCCGACGCAGCCGCCGCCCGCGGATTTCACCAATGTCAAGACCACGGTCCTCGACGGCAACACGATCATTGACAGTGGCACCGTCGCTGGCGGGCATAGCCTGGTGTATGACAAGAACTGGAACCGCACCGACAAGATCTTCTCGGTCGGCTGGCGCAATGAGTTCAACCTGGGCAGCGACTGGAAAGCCGTGGCCGATGTGGGCTATTCGCATTCCGATCGCGACGAGCTGTACATCCAGTCGGTGGCGCGCGCAAATGACTACACTTCCTTCACGTTTGCGAACCTCGGCAGCGTCGACCGTGCCGTCTGGCAGTCTCCGGAAGACCTGACAGATCCGGCCCTCGTGCAGCTGACCAACGATCCGAACTACGCCGAGTTGCGCGACCCGAAGTACCGGGACGCGATCAAGTCGGCCGAGTTCACGCTCACGCGTAACCTGGATTGGGGCTGGTTCAACGCCGTCGATGCGGGCGTCGCCTACAACCAGCGCGACAAGTCCGTACAGTCTGACCAGTTCTTCCTGCAGCTGGCAGGCGGACCCGAGGCGCTCGTCGGCATCCCGACGGCGGCACAGCGCGGGCCGGTGTTGATCGATGTCGATGGCATCCACCAGTACATCACGAGCTGGGACGTGCCGAGCATCATGAGCCTATACACGGCAGTGCCGAAGGATCCGTGGGCGGCGCAGACGAACAAGTATGGCGTGCACGAGAAGGTCACGACCGCGTTCCTGAAGTTCGATATCAACAAGACTGCCGGCGCTGTGCCCATCAAGGGCAACATCGGCGTACAGGTCGTGCACTCCGAGCAGAGTTCCGATGGCTTCGCCTGGAACGACTCGGGCGGTTCCTCGGGTGCACCGAACGGGGGTTCGGTGCTTCCTGTTCATGGTGACGCCTCCTATTACGACGTGCTGCCGAGTCTCAACCTCGTGTTCAACCTGACGCCAGACCTGGTCGTGCGCTTTGGGTTGGGCAAGACCATGGCGAGACCGCGCATGGACGACATGCGCGCCGGTGCCGACCAGCCGCGGCTTGCGTCGATTGCCATGGGTGGGACCTGCACTGTGCAGCAACCTTGCCTGGCTCAGTGGACAGCGAACGGCGGCGGCAAACCCGATCTCAAGCCCTGGCGAGCAAAGTCGCTCGATCTGTCGATCGAGCAATACTTCAAAAAGCGCAGCTACGTGGCGGTGGCCGGATTCCTGAAGAAACTGGACACCTTTATTTACCAGAAGGATACACCGCGCGACTTCACTGGCTTTATCAACTACGACCCGACGCTGGTAGCAGGTTGTGCGCCCACGGAAACCACTTGCAATCCGAATATCGGCACGCTCACGACGCAGGACAATGGCTCGGGCGGCCGGGTGTACGGCGGCGAACTGTCGACTTCACTCGATGGCAGCCTGATTTCGCGTTCGATGGATGGCATCGGTCTGATCCTCAGCTATGCGAAGACTTTCGACAAGCTGCCGCTCGACAGCAACAACAACCCGATCAACCTCGATGGCTTCTCGACGAATGTCAGCGGCATCGAGGCCTACTTCGAACGTGGCGGCTTCGCGGCCCGCGTCAGTCAGCGCTACCGCTCGTCGTTCACGGCCACCACGCGCAGTGTCGTATTGGCGACCGAGAACAGCACGCACATCGATGCCGAGCGAGAGATCGACGCGCAGATCGGTTACTCGTTCAACGAGGGTTCGCTCAAGGGCTTGTCGATCCTGCTGCAGGGGAACAACCTCACCAATGCGCCCGCGATCGAGCGGCGATCGCCGCAGACCGTTGGCCCTGCGGGCAATCCGCTCGCCCTCGATCCCTGGAACTACGACGATTTCGGACGCGTGATCCTGTTCGGCGTGACGTACAAGCTGTAAGTCAACGACGGCCGTGGCCCCCGCTGGCTGCCGCCGCCCCGCGCCCCCGGGGCGGAGCGCGCGGACCGGGCGGGGATAAACGCAAGGGCGGCCCCC
>JBEPVS010000151.1:0-6479 GCA_041690875.1 Gammaproteobacteria bacterium | reverse complement strand
TCCTTGCGTCGTCGACTCGAACAGCGTCGGCGTGATCGTGCCGCCTGCCACCGGATCGACGGTCGGATGCTTGCTGTTGAACTGCGTCAGCTCGAAGGTCATGCCGGCAGTCGCCGCCGGACCCGCAATCATGTACGCGACTTCGCTGGCGATATCGAGGTATCCACCTCCGTTGTAGCGGATATCGAGCACAAGATCGGTGACGTTGTCCGCCTCCAGCGTCGTGAAGGCGTTGACCAGCGCGCCCTCCGAGGTTGCCAGGTGATCGTTGAACAGCATGTAGCCGGCCGTGCCTCCGCCTGCAGTCGGAATCGTCGTCACGTTCTGCACCGGGTGCGAGGTGACGTTCGCCGAGACCATCGTGATCGAGCGCGTCGTGGACGAGCCGACATCCTGCACGACGAAGGTGTGCGACTCGCCGACGGTCGCGGGGAACAGGCCCGCATTCAGCGTATCGACACCGGCCTGCGTGTTGTCGTTCACGAGATCGACGCCGTCGACCGTCAGCACCTGCGCGCCGCGCGCCAGGCTCGCGGGTGCGGTCGTCGCGGGTGAGCCCGGCTCGGTATAGGCAACCACGGCCTGCCGCGGCGGCGTCACCGCGAGCAGCACCCATTGCGCGCCGTATCCGGCTTGCGTGCCGGTTTGCGACAGCGCTTCCCAGTCGGAAGTCGCGTAAGTGAAATGGAACTTGTCCTTCGCTGCGCCCGAGGAAGTGGTCGCCATCGTCTTCAACACCTTGAAATAGGCGTCGTCCGACGCGTAGTTCGCCGGGTTCTGATCGGTGACCTCGTCGAACCAAAGGTAAAGGTCATTGGTCCACGAACGCAGCCAGTTTTTCTCATCGAGCGCCGTGCCGGCCTTGTCGGGATAGACCATGTTGGTAAAGGGATCGGTGCCGGTGCGTGGCGCCACGCACTTGTTCACATAGGTCGATGCCGGCTGGAAAACGCCAGACGTCCAACCCACGGGCGTCAGCGAGGTGCCGCCTCCGCCACCACCGCCGCCTCCGCACGCAGCGAGCAATAAGAGCCCGATGGCCGGAATGGAGATGGTTCGCATGTGCAGCCCCCGATTTGGTCCGCTCTGATCCATTCCGGCAGCCTCGCAGCTTTATTATCCAGCTGCAACTAACAACAGCTTCAGCTAGCGGCGTTGTACGTGCGCCATGGCGGCGTAAGTGAGACACTCCTGTGCAGAGGGGCATAATCATGGTCTGGGTAGATATTGTCGGATTGCTGGCGGTCATCCAGTTGATGGTTTTTATCTCGCTCGTTGGCCGCGCGCGCGGCCGATACAACGTGCCCGCGCCGGCGACCACCGGACATCCGGTGTTCGAGCGTTATTTCCGCGTGCAGATGAACACGATCGAATGCCTGTTCCTCCTATTGCCCGGATTGTGGCTTGCGGCAAAGTACTGGCCGCCGAAATACGCCGCGGTCCTCGGCGCGATGTACCTGGTTGGCCGCACGCTGTACTTGCGCAGTTATGTGCGTGATCCATCGAGCCGCTCCGTCGGATACGGCTTGAGTGCCGGGCCAGCTGCGGTTCTGGTCTTCGCTGCGCTGGTCGGAGCGGTGCGCGCGTTGTTGCAGGGCTAGCGCAGGCGCGACACGCCCGGTACGCAAGAGCATTGCGCCATGGCACGACGCCGAATCCGGGAACACGACGCTGCCTCGGCATTCGATCGACTGCCACTCAATGCGCTGCGCGTGTTCGAGGCGGTCGCGACGCGCATGAGTTTTGCAGAAGCGGCCGAGAGCCTGCACGTGACGCCCGCCGCCGTCAGCATGCAGGTGCGCTCGCTCGAGGAATACCTGCGCGTGCCGCTGTTCCTGCGCAAGGGACGCAGCATCGAACTGACGCACGAGGGGGCGCTACTGTTGCCAGGCGTGCGCCGCGGCCTCACCGACTTGCAGACGGCGCTGCACCAGCTGCGCCAGAGCCGCACGGCCGGCACGCTCAACATCTCGACGCTGGCCTCGTTCCTGCAGAAATGGTTGCTGCCGCGCTTGCCACAGCTTCATGACAAGCACGCTGACCTGCAGTTGCGCATCCACACCTCGCGCGAAGTGGTGGATTTCGCGCAGAGCGATTTTCATGGCGCGTTGCGCATGGCAGCCGGACCGGAAAAGGGCCTGCACAGCGAGAAGCTGCTCGATGAATGGTTTGTATTGGTCTCGAGCCCCGACCTGTACAAGCGGCACGGGCCGGTGCGCGATAGCGGCGACTTGAAGCGCTATCCGCTGCTACGCTCGTCCGATGAGCCGTGGCAATTGTGGAACCGGCCGCACGTCGAGCGCGACTGGAAGGAACACGGCACGGCCTACGACGATTCGGTCGCGGTGCTGACCGCGGCCGAACAGGGCCAGGGCCTGGCGTTGACGCGCTGGTGCCTCGCCGCAGGCGACATCAAGCTCGGGCGTCTTGCGCTCGTCAGCACGGCGCCGCTTCCCTGCCCGCGCTCTTATTACTTCGTGTGCCCCGAATCGTATCTCGCAATGCCCAAACTGCAATCGTTGCTGAAGTGGCTGCGCGCGATGGCGCGGGATTTCGCAAATCCGCCCGGCACGGCCAGCGCGCGCAAGGCCGGATGAACCTGCGTGCAGTGCGCTCGTTCGTGCGCCGCGCCGGACGGCAGACGCCCGCACAACACCGCGCACTGATCGAGTTGTGGCCGCGCTACGGCGTCGCGGGTGAGACCGGGCTGATCGATTTCGCCATGTTGTTCGGACGCAGTGCGCCAATCACCATCGAAATAGGCTTCGGCAACGGCGACCACCTGGCGGCGCGCGCGCTTGCCGAGCCGGAGCGCAATTTCCTCGGCGTGGAAGTGCATCGCCCCGGTATCGGCCGCCTGCTGCGCGCCGCTGCCGCCGCAAACCTCGCCAACCTGCGCGTCGTTGAACAGGACGCCGTGCTGTTGCTGCGTGGACGCATCGCCACCGATGCGCTGGATGAGGTCCAGATCCTGTTTCCGGATCCGTGGCCAAAGAAGCGCCACCACAAGCGGCGGCTGATCCAGCCGGATTTCGCGTTGCTCGTCGCGAGCCGGCTGCGCCACGGAGGACACCTCCACGTGGCGACGGATTGGGAGCCGTATGCGCAACAAATGCGTGTCGTGCTCGATGACTGTCCGCTGCTGGCGACAGCGACGGATTTGCGACTCGTCGAGCGAGCAATGACGCGTTTTGAACAGCGCGGACTGCGTCTCGGCCACAGGGTGTGCGACCTGGCCTACGAACGCAGTCGCTGACGCGGCGCATCAGGAAAAAATCGTCACGAATATCGCTTGATCGGTATCGGTGCGGGGAGCAACATCGCCGGCAGAGGATTCGTCATGAACATGCAGCGTCCCGGCGTTGGTGACTGGTACCGCCTGAACAGCGGCGAGTTGCTCGAGGTCGTGGCCTTCGATCCAGGCGACGGCACGGTCGAAGTGCAATACTTCGACGGCACTGTCGAGGAATTCGACTTCGACGATTGGCGCACGCAACGCGCGAGCGGCGCGATCGAGGAAGCCGAGGCGCCGGAAGACTGGAGCGGTTCGGTCGACGTCGAGCCCGAAGACGAAAATCGCGTCGATGGCGACCAGGAAGATCGGCGACTGCGGGCAGATCGGCTCGAAGGTCTCGACCTGTTCGAGTAGGCGTGCGCGGCGCGACATGCCGCGCGCGACTTTCTCAGGCGTATCGCGCGGCCAGCGTGCCGACATCGACATCGGCCGCGAGCATGACGCAGCCTGCGGCCACCTCGATCGGCACGCGCGTCAACGATTGGCCCGGGCAGGGACCCGCCACGCAGTAGCCTGTCGACTTTTCGAACAACGCGCCGTGCGCTGTACACAGGATCAAGCTGCCGTCGTGCGTCAGGAAGCGATTGGGCAGCATGTTCAGCGGCAACGCCATGTGTGCGCAGCGATTGAGATAGGCATGCACCGCCGTGCCGTCGCGCACGATGAATCCCCGCACTGGCCAGTCTCCGCCGCCCAATGAAAATTCGCGGCAGCCGGTCGCGGCGAGCTCATCGACGCGGCACAGCACGCGCGTGAGATCGATCTCGGTCACCGCCGGGTATCGAGCGCCGCAATGCGATGGCGCATCACCCACACCATCGCGAGGCCCGGAATACCGACCAGGAATGTCACGATGTAGTAAGTGTCCCAGCCGCCGTGATCGGCGAGCCAACCAGCCGGTCCGCCGAGCAGGTAACGAGGCAACAGCGCCAGCACCGAGAGCAGCGCGTACTCGAAGGCGCTGAAGCGTGAGTTGCACAGCGCCATGATCAACGCCACCTCGGCGATGTTGCCCATCGCTGCGGTCAGGTTTTCGATCGCGGTCGCGGCGATCATCAACGGAAAATTCTTGCCGGTGATCGCCAGCAGATAAAACGCCAGGATCGTCACGGTCTGCAGCACGCCGAACAGCATCATCGAGCGCAGCAGCCCCAGGCGCACCATCCATAATCCGCCGAGCACGCCGCCGGCGATCGCGCTCGAGGTGAGCACCGCCTTCGCGACGAGGCCGATCTCGGTCTTGCTGAAGCCGAGATCGAGTAGAAACGGCGTGAACAGTTTCAGCGCCATCGCGCCGCCCATCTTGAACGTGACGATCAGCACGATCAGGCCGATCGCGCCCGGCGATCCGAGCAATTCACGCAATGGCACGATGACGGATTGCCGCAACGTGCTCGGCGGTGGCGCGCGGTATTCCGGTTCCGGCGCAAGCCACGTGACGATCGTGAACGCGGCCATCGCCGTGGCCAGAACGAGGAACGCAGCGCGCCAGCCGAATGAATCCGCAACGATCAGCGCTGCCGCGAACGCCAGCCACGCGCAGGCACGGTATCCCAGGTTGTTGGCGGCGGCTGCGAGGCCGCGCTCCTCGGGCAACGAAACATCGGTGCGATAGGCATCGATGACGATGTCCTGCGATGCGGAGAAGAACACGATCACGAGCGCGGTGATCGCAACGGCCGACAATGACAGCGCCGGATCCTGGATCGCCAATGAGGCGATCGAGATCGCAAGGAGCAACTGTATCGCCAGCAACCAGCCGCGTCTCCGGCCGAGCAGCGGCAGCGGAAAACGATCGAGCAATGGCGCCCACAGGAATTTGAGAAGGTAAGGAATCGCGACGTAGGTCAGCAAGCCGATGCTGGTGTTGCTGCGGCCGGCATCCTTGAGCCAGGCCTGCAGTGCGCTTTCGGTGATCTGGTTCGGAAAACCGGACGCGGCGCCGAGCGCCATGATGACCAGGAGTTTCCGGTTCCCAAAGATTTCGCGAAACCCCGGCTTGCGCGGGGCCGCGATGTCAGAGCTCATAATCCATGATGAGCGGTGCGTGGTCCGAGTAGCGATCGGCGGTGTGGATGCGCGCGGCGCGCGCGGCGCCCTTCAGAGACGGGCTGGCGATCTGGTAGTCGATGCGCCATCCGACATTTTTCGCGCGCGCCTGGCCGCGCTGCGACCACCACGTGTACTGGTCGGCTTGCTGGTTCACGTGACGAAAGGCATCGACGTATCCGTGCCCATCGAACAGTTTGTCCAGCCACGCGCGCTCATGCGGCAGGAATCCGGAATTCTTGCGATTCCCTTTCCAGTTCTTGAGGTCGATCTCGCGGTGCGCGATGTTCCAGTCGCCGCACAGGATGTAATGGCGGCGCTTGCGTTTCAGCGCCTGCAGATGCGGCATGAATTTCTTCAGGAACCGATCCTTCGACGCCTGCCGCTCCGGCCCGGAAGAACCCGACGGCAAATACAGCGAGACGACGGAGATGCCGGGAAACTGCGCCTCGAGATACCGCCCTTCGCCGTCGAATTCGCGGTCGCCAAATCCGCGCAGCAGCCGCGTCGGTTTCTCGCGCGAATAGAGCGCGACGCCGGAATAGCCCGGCCGCTCGGCCGGATGAAATGCAGCGTGATAGCCCGGCAATGAGATGTCGTGGCCCTCGAATTGCGCTTCGTGCGCGCGCACTTCCTGCAGGCAGATCACGTCGGCATCCTGTTTTGCGAGCCACGGGAACAATCCCTTGGCGGCCGCCGAACGGATGCCGTTGACGTTGAGCGTGATGATGCGCATGCGGACATGATAGCCTGCCGCGCATGCGCGACTACCAGCAGGATTTCTTAGGCCTGGCACTCGAGCACCAGGCCTTGCGCTTTGGCGAATTCACGCTCAAGTCCGGAAGAGTCAGCCCCTATTTTTTCAACGCCGGACTGTTCAATGACGGCGCAGCGTTAACCCGCATCGGGCGCTGCTACGCCGCCGCGCTCGCCAGCTCCGGGTTGGGCTTCGACATGCTGTTCGGGCCCGCGTACAAAGGCATTCCGCTGGTGAGCGCCTGCGCAATCGCGTTCGCCGAGCACGAGGGACGCAACATTCCATGGGCCTTCAACCGCAAGGAAGCGAAGTCGCACGGCGAATCCGGCATGATCGTCGGCAGCCCGCTCAAGGGAAGAGTCGTCATCGTCGATGACG
>JBEPVS010000150.1:0-6588 GCA_041690875.1 Gammaproteobacteria bacterium | reverse complement strand
GCCCTTCTCCCACTCCTTCACGCGCTTGTCGGCTTCATCGCGCTGAATGCCATAAGTCTCCTGAATGCGGCCCACGAGCTGGTCACGCTTGCCCGCAATTTTGTCCAGTTCGTCATCGGTCAGCTTGCCCCACTGCTCCTTCACCTTGCCCTTGATCTGCTTCCAGTTTCCTTCTGCTCGATCCCAGTTCATGGTTGGCTACCTCAGGTTGGTGAACACGATTCGTTGACACGTTCAGATTAGGATTACTCAGCGTGCGGGGCACTCGGCGCTGCTCTCGCGTTGATGTGGGTTCGTGCTGACCTTTCCTGCGGTGCAGGCGCATGAAACGGCGCTTTCACATAGGACGATGCCTACAAGCCACGTCGGTGTCGGCGCACAGACAGTAGACGCCAGCCAATCCAGACTTGCCGCCAAACCGTGCCGCCAGGTGTCCGCATGCTCGCAATCAAACAGCGCTCGAAGCTGAAGGGCGCCCGCACAGCAGCGATATGGCTCGCGATTCTGCCATTGCGCAGCTTCGGCGCTGCCGCTGGGGGCGAGCTGCCCAATGGAGATGAGCCGCCGAATGACCTGATCCGCTACTCGATCGACGAACTGGCCAATGTCGAAGTGAGCACGCCTTCGAAAGCCAGCGACCCGATTCGACGGGTCGCTGCATCGGTTTACGTGATTACGCATGAGGACATTGTGCGTTCGGGCGCCGTCTCGATACCCGAGGCGCTGCGGCTGGCGCCGAACCTGAGCGTCGTGCAGAACAGCGCGAGCAGCTACGTCATCTCGATGCGCGGCTTTGGCGGCAACCCGGATGCTCAGAATTTCTCAAACAAGATCCTGATGCTGGTGGATGGCCGCAGCGTCTACTCCCCGCTGTTCTCGGGCATTTACCACGATGCGCAAGACCTGGTGATGGACGACATCGAGCGCATCGAGGTCCTGAGCGGACCCGGCGCGACGCTGTGGGGCGCGAATGCGATGAACGGTGTCATCAACATCGTAACGCGAAGCGCGTATGTCACCGACAGCACGCTGCTCAAGCTGGCCGAAGGGAACGTCGATCGATCGGCGGCTGTTCGTTACGGCGCAAAGAGCGATAGCGACACGGCCTGGCGTGTGTATGGAAAGGTCATCGCGCACAGCGCGCTCGAGCTCTCCGACGGTTCCAACGCGCAGGATGACTGGTCCAGGTCGCAGGCCGGAGCACGCTATGACTGGTCGGGCGCGACGTCCGGCGCGACCGTGCAAGGAGATGTCTATCGTGCCGTGCAGTCGCAGGCGGGTACCGGGAGCGGCAGCATCGCGGGCGGCAATGTCATCGGGCGCTGGCGCCGTCACACCGCCGGCTCCGACCTGCAATTGCAGGCCTACGTCGACGAGACGCAGCGCGCCGCGCCCGCTGACGGCGTCGCTTTCGTGCTGCACACCTATGACGTCGAGATCCAGCAGCGCCTCGCGTTCGGGACGCGCCATACGTTCATCTGGGGCGGTGGCGAGCGCATCAACAGCTATTCGATCCACAACTCGAGCACGCTGCTGTTCGAGCCCGACGAACGCCAGCTGTCGCTCGGCAATGTCTTTGCCCAAGACAACATCGCGCTCGATGATCGATGGACGCTCACCGGCGGCATCAAGTTCGAGGACGATCCGTTTTCCGGGTGGAATGCGCAGCCCGACCTGCGCGTCAACTGGGCGCCAAGCGATCGGATGGACCTGTGGGCCTCAGCCTCGCGGGCGGTGCGCTCACCGACTCCGTTCGATGTCGACGTCGTCGAAAAGCTCGGCACGATGAATTTCCTGACCGGCTACAGCTTGTTTCGCCCCGAGCGCGTCTCCACCTACGAGGTGGGTTATCGCGGGCACCCGAGCGAGCGATTCTCCATGGCCGCGACGGTCTTCTACAGCGAGTACAGCGACCTGCGCACGATCGAGACGGCATCGGATGCCGTGTTCCTCCCATTGCACTGGGGCAACCGCATGCGCGGCAATACCTATGGGATGGAAGCATGGGCCGATTGGCAGCTGCTCGATTGGTGGCGGCTTTCGCCGAGCTTCACGCTGCTGCGCAAGCGCCTGCACTACGATTCCGGAGCGGCGGGACTCCTCGGCGTCGCGGAAGCGGGCGATGATCCGAGTACGCAGGCGATGCTGAAATCGTCGATGGACCTGGGCCCGCACCTCGCGCTCGATACCTCGCTCCACTATGTGAGCGCATTGCCGGAACCCGCCCTGCCCTCGTACGTTGAACTGAGCTTGCGGATCGGCTGGCGCGTCTCGGGCCATTGCGATATATCACTGAACGGTTCGAACCTGCTGCACGATCACCACATGGAATTCACGGCGCCGACCGGTGAACGGATCGGTCGCAAGGCGATACTGGAAGCACGCTGGCGGCTGTAATGCGCAAGACCCGGGCAATCGAGCGGCGAGGCAGAAGCGGGCGCGCGGTGCTGCGGAGGATCCTGTATTGCCTGCTACTGGGCGCGGGCGCAGCCGCGGGCGCGGCGGCGGCCGCCCAAGTCTATCCGGCTGACGCCGTCAAGGCTGCTTTCCTGTATCGATTCGCCGGTTTCATCGCATGGCCGCCAGCCGAGGCCGGCAATTCGCGCTTCGTCATTGCAACGTGGGGAGCGGACCACGTGGCCGATGAACTGCAGCGGGACCTGCCGACACTGAGCATTGCCAATCGCCCGGTGGAGCTGCGCAGGATCCATGACGTCCGCTCGCTCGCGCAGGCACAACTTGTTTTCTTTGGCCCCGGTCACCGTGCCGAACTGCGCCGCGCCAGTGCCGCGATGGCGGGCTCGCCCGTGTTGCTCGTCAGCGATGACGAATATGGTCTGGAGGACGGCAGCGCGATCAACATGCTGGCGATCGAGCGGCGCATCCGCTTCGAGATCTCGATGACGGCGTTGCAGCGCAATGGCCTGAAGGCCAGCTCGGAGCTGCTCGCGCACGCGGTGCGCGTGCAGGCGCCCGGCACCATCGTGAACCAGTTGGGTACGTCGCCATGAACGATCATGCATCGGTGACCCGCGCCTTGCGCGTGTGGCCGGCTTTGCTGCGCGCGCTGCGCGGATTTCCGACGATCCGCGGCAAGTTGGTCGCGGTGTTGGTCGTGACGACCGGCGTGGCGCTGCTGGTCACCGGCATTTTCCTCTCGATCTACGCGTTCAATTCGTACCGCAGTTCATGGCGGTCCGATCTCGGCACCGAGGCCAGCATCCTGGCACTCTCCACGGGGCCGGCGCTGGCCTTCGACGACCAGCAGGTCGCGACACGCAACCTGGCCGCGCTCCAGGCCAGGCCTGAGATAGCGGTGGCTGCGTTGTATGACTCGCACGGCAACCTGTATGCGCAGTTCCGGCGCTCCGGGGAGAATTTTCCTGCGACACGGCTCACGTTGTCGGGCAGCCGCGTCGCGGGCCGCGCGGTCGAGTTCACGCAACCACTGGTGTGGAACGGCGAGCGGCTTGGCACGCTCTATTTGCGCGCGCACTACGAACTCGGGCCGCGACTGCTGGCCTATTCCGGCATCATCGTATTGGCCGCCGGCCTCGGCATGACAGTGGCCTTGCTGCTGGCGACGGCCCTGCAAAGGGTGGTGACCGAGCCACTCGACGAAATCGTGCGAGTGGCACGGCAGATCCAATCCGGGCGCGATTACTCGACGCGCGCGCGGCACTCGACGCACGACGAGCTGGCTGTAGTCATCGATGCGGTCAACAGCATGCTGGATGAGATCCAGGCGCGCACGCTGGCGCAAGAGCGCGGCAACGCGGCGCTGCAGGAAAGCGAGCGGCTGTATCGCGCCATCGGTGAATCGATGAACTACGGAGTGTGGGTGTGCGACGCCGCGGGACTCAACACCTACGCCAGCGAATCGTTCCTGAAACTGGTCGGCCTGACGCAGGCACAGTACGAGGATCCCAGTTGGAACAGCGTGCTTGATCCCGACGATCGGGCCGCGCTCAGCGCAGCCTGGCAGGAGTGCGTGCGCCGCGGTGGAACGTGGTACCGCGAGCACCGCGTCAAGGGCGTCGACGGACGTTTCCACGACATCCTCGCGCAAGGCGTGCCGATCCGGAACGAGAGCGGCGCCATCACCGGCTGGGCCGGCTTCCACCTCGACATCCATCGGTTGAAGGATACCGAGACGCAGTTGCGCGAGGCCAATCGCCGCAAGGATGAATTCCTGGCGACGCTCGCACACGAATTGCGAAATCCGCTGGCGCCGATCCGCCATGCGGTGCGTTTCCTGAACGCGAGCGGGGTTAGCGACGAGAAGCGCGAGTGGGGCCGTGAAGTCATTGCGCGCCAGGTGGATCGCATGGCGCTCCTGCTCGACGACCTGCTTGAAGTTTCGCGCATCACGCGCGGACGTCTGGAACTCTCGCGCAGCAATGTTTCACTCGACCAGCTGGTCAGCCAGGCGGTCGAAACTGCGCGCCCACTGCTGGACCACAAGCGACACACGCTGCGCCTCGACCTGCCGCCCGAACCGGTGGAGTTGAACGTCGATCCGTTGCGCGCCTCGCAAGCGCTCGGCAACCTGTTGATGAACGCCGCCAAGTACACCGACTCAGGCGGGCACATCGAGTTGAGCGCCGGCGTCGATGGCCTTTCATTGACGATCGCCGTCCGGGATTCGGGCATCGGCCTGACCGCCCAGTCGATCCCCGGGCTGTTCGAGATGTTCTCGCAGGTCGACTCGATCAGCGAACGCACTGAAGGCGGGCTCGGCATCGGCCTCGCACTCGTGAAGGGCTTGATGGACCTGCACGGCGGCAGCGTGACGGTCGCAAGCCAGGGCCTGGGTCACGGCAGTACGTTCACGCTGCGATTCCCGGGCGTGGTGCTGCCTGGGCCAAGTTCGAAGCGCGCTGACACGGGACTTCAGCCGATCGCCGTTTCGCGCGCGCACGCTCGCGTGCTCGTCGTCGATGACAACCAGGACGCGGCCGACAGCCTGGTGCAACTGCTCGCACTCGCCGGGCACGAAGTTTCGGTCGGTTACTCAGGCCAGCAGGCCCTCGATCTGAGCCGCGAGCAGCAGCCCCAGGTCGTGATCCTCGACATCGGGATGCCGTTCCCGAACGGACACGAGGTCGCGCGGCGCGTGCGTGAACAGGATTGGGGCCAGCGCGCACTGCTGGTCGCCGTCACGGGCTGGGGCCAGGACGCCGATCGCATCAAGACGCGCGATTCGGGATTCAATTATCACCTGACCAAGCCGATCGACCTCGACGAACTCGAGCGGCTGATCGCGGATTACATGTCTGCGTCGTCGTCGGCGTCGGCGCCGGCTCCGGCGTACGCGTAGCGGATCGCGTCGCTATAGCAGCAGGTTGGCGAGCGGCAGCGACACGTTCAGTTCGGCAAGACCGTCGGTGGGGCCGATGATGTTGGCGTCATCCGCGTCCGATTGGGTCATGGACTCGCCGTCGGCTGCCCGCCATTGGTAGTCGCCGCCCAGGCGCAGCACGCGCTGGCGGATCATCTCGAGTTCCAGCGCATCGTTGACGACAGGCGGCTGCGCTTTTCCATCGCTGCCGGCGCGCTCTGCATCAGTCCGCAGGCACAGGCGCAACGCATCCGCAGTTTCCTGCACGGCCAGTTGCACGCGTTGCGGACGCGTTGCGGCGATGATGTGCAGCAGGCCTTCCTCCACGATGCGATACACAACGATGGCCGCCTCCGGCCGCAACTGCAATTCTTCGTCGGGGTAATGCTCGGTGTAGTCGAGTTGCGCGCAGGCCTCGGACATGTGCCACCGCAACGCGCTGTACAGCCCGATGTGATCGAGCAGCGTCGGCCGCAGTTCCTCGACGATGCGGCGCTTGAGGTCGATTCCAGTCAGCAAGGCATCCTGAAGTCGCGTGAAATGCAGCTGCACGAGCGGATCATCGGTCGGTAATCTCTCTTCAAGCCACGCGACGTTCAGTCGCGCCGCGATCAGCAACCCGCCCATCTCATCGTGGAGCCGGTCCGCGATTGTCGCACGATGCTGTTCAGACAATTGCAGTTGACGGGAACACAAGTCGCCGAGGAGTCGCACTTCGCGTTGCATTTTTCCCAGCTCCACATCCATGGTTTCACCGTAACGCTGTCTCGCGCATCACCAGTATGCGCGGTGTTTCAGCATGTGAACAAGTCAAAGTTGGCGCGCGGAAATGATGCGCAGTTTTCTGTAAAACACTGTCGGCGCCGTCCCACAGTGGCAAACAAATGCGGCCGACAGATGTCTCCACGCGCGCCCGGTAGCGTTTCAGGAACGGGCAACCAACCGACAGACGGGACGCGAACATGACGTACAAGCAGATGTTGATCCATCGCTATCATTCCGCGCGACGCGATGAACCACCGCGTGAGCCTCTCGATTACATGGCGATGCGCAACCTTGATGCGCTGCGCGCCTGGCAGCGCCGGCGCCTGGAGCAGGCTGACCAGACACCGCGCAACCCTCGATCGGCGTGGCTTTCAAACTCGCGCCGGTCTGCATTCACCGTTCCGGCATTCTGGTCACATCCCGCGACCTGAGTCGGGCAGCGCTTGATAGGCGCGGCGGATTTCCTGCACGAGCGCATCAAC
>JBEPVS010000149.1:0-6789 GCA_041690875.1 Gammaproteobacteria bacterium | reverse complement strand
GCAGGATTCGTGAGCTGCGTGAACGTGTGCTCGATCAGTTTCTGGCTGTTGAAGGCAACGCCCACGTCGTAGGTCCAATTTCCGCCGAGCGGACCCTTCATGCCCAAGGTGGCACGCACGCCATCCGTGGTCGTATCGCTCAATGTGGAGTCGCGGCTGCCAATCTCCTCGGGCGAGAAGAGGTGCTGGAAGTTCATGAAGTCGTCGAGGTTCGGGTCGTAGAAATACTCGTACTGGCTCGAGACGAGCGTCGTGCTGTAGTAGCCGCCGCCGGCGCTGAAGGTCGTCTTTTCGTGACTCAGTAGCGCGTCGGCATACAACTCGGACGATTGCCCGAGCGGCATCGTCGCGCGCACGTAGCCTTCCTCGCTCTTGTTGCCGTTGTCCAGCGTGTAATTACCGGAGCTGAACGTACCGCAATAGTCGCCGTGGCCGTCGCGCGAGCGAAATGCCGTCGTGCCGCCATACTGCGAAGCCACGTTGGCGCAATTCGCCGGATCTTCGAAGTAATAATTCAGTGTGCCATCGAAAGCCGGGCTGCGGCCGAAGAAGCCGGTGATCAGGTAATCGCGTTCGGCGGTCGCGGGGTCGGTGCCCTGGTTGTAGTAACGGTCGGTCAGCCGCCGCTGGAAGCCCCAGATCGGATCGGTACGATCGATCTGTGCGCCCACCATGATGGACATTTTGCCAAGGTCGAAGCCGGTGGCCGCCGAGAACGTGCGACTCGTGCCGCCGCCGTCCTTCGTCCCGCCGACGCGCGCGTCGAATTCGACCCCGTCGACCCTCTTCTTCATGATGACGTTGACGACGCCCGCGATGGCGTCCGAGCCATAGATCGAGGACTGGCCGCCGGGGAGGATGTCGATGCGCTCGACCAGCGCCAACGGAATGCCGCCGATGCTGGTCAGTGTGTCGGTGCCGTTGTACAGCGCCGGATAGTCGGACATCGGCAGGCCGTTGATCAGGTATTTCACATAGCTCGGCTGCAGGCTGAACATCGACAGCGTCTTGGCGCCTTGCGTGAAGCCGTAAGTCGTCTGCGGACCTTGCACGCTGCCGGTCGAGAACGAACCCTGTTGCAATGCGTCGGCGACGTCGGTGAAGCCGCGCACCTGGAGGTCTTGGGCCGTGATGACCGTAACTGCGGGCGCCGTCGGCGCGGTCTTGGCGATCAGCGTGCCGGTGACGACAATCTCTTCAAGCGTGTCTTCCTTGGCGGCCGAGTTCGGCTGCGTCTGGCCAGCCGCGATGAACGGCATTGCAAGCAAAAGTGCGCCGAGTGATGCCGCAGCGATGCGCGACTTCCCATCGGTTTGGGTGATGGTCATAAAAGATCTCCCTGAAATCCAGACTCTGGCGTGGCGCTTCAATGCGCCCTCTATTTCACAAATACTACCGTGCAGCCGAAAAATCCGCACCACAAATGTGACAAGACGTCGAACCGTCTGGCCAAACGCAAGTGGCGCTTACACCACAGGCTGGGCCGCTCTAGCCGGCGAAAAACCCGTGTAGGACACGATTGCCCACCTTGATGCCGCGTTCGGCGGCCTCGCCGCCGCCGATCTCCAGCACGGCCTTGACCGGCTTCGGGCAGCTGAGGATGCCGAGCGATTGCGGCGTGGTGTTGGCCAGCAGGCAGACGATGCGGCCGTTGCTGTCGATAAACAGCATGTCGAGCGGTATATAAGTGTTCTTCATCCACATGCTGACGATATGCGGTTCGTCCTGCGGAAACAGCATGCCCTCGTCGGCCGGAAGCCGCGTCTCGTACATAAGGCCGAGTTCCTGCCGCTGCGACGTGTCGGCAATGCGGATGTTGAACAGCTGTCGCCCCTGCGCGCTGCGGATCTCGAGCGTGGAGCGCGGGAAGTCATCGCCGACCGCGGCCGTCGCACGACCGCCGGGGATAGCCGCTGGAAGGATCATCAACGCCAGCGCGAGCAGCATCGCGCCGCATGCCCGTCGTGCTGCAAGCATCGGCCCGTGATTGCCGTCAGTTATGGAGCGTGGCATGCAGGTCACTATCCTCAAAGCGGGCCACGCCCGCGAAATCGAAGCGGTTGATGTAGAGCCGCCCGCTCCCGTCGAGCATCGTTGCCGGATCGATGCAGTAGCCGCGGGCTGCGATGCGGTAGCCGCGCTCTGCGCCGGCAGTGTTTGATGCGCTCGCCAATGGTAGCGGCTCCTGCACGACGGCATCGATCGAGCAGCGCTCGTCGCCGCGCGTTGCGTAGACGCGTTGTTCGCCCTCGACGATGACCGTGACATTCGTGGCGGCCGCGTTGCTGCGCGCGGCGCCCGGCGGCGCGGCGATGCCGAACACGATGCGCAGCCGATGACCGCTGGAGTCCGCGGGGCCGAGAAAGCTGACGCGCAAGCCGTTCCCACCAGGGCGCGCGCCGCCCTCGCACTGTAGCGGTGCACCGCGCCAGTCGAGGTCCGCATCGATTGCGCCACGAAGGCTCGCGCGCAGGAAGCCGCGCTCGCCCGGCAGGCACGCGCCGCCAGAACCTGCGCTCGGCATTGGCAGCGTGACCTGGGGCTCACCGACCGACGCGACGCTGAACGTCAGTGCAAGAAAAAGAAGCCGGCCCATCGGCCGATGCATTGCAATTGTTTTCACGGCGCAATTATGGCCTGCGCTGATAGACTTCCGCACGCTATGCAACTGCTCGAAGTCACTTCTCCGATACCGCCGTCGCTGAGCCGCCTGCCGGAACTGGCGGCCAACCTGTTTTTCAGCTGGCATCGCCCGGCGCGCGCGCTGTTCCAGGATCTCGATCCCGAGCTCTGGGAGCAGGTGGGCGGAAACCCGCGCCTGATGCTTCGATGCATCGACCAGTCGCGGCTCGAGCGGGCCGCGGGCGACACTATATTTATAGAGCGGTACGCTCAGGTCGTCGACTACCTCGACAATTACGTCAAGGTCGAGGCGCGCGCCGACCAGCCTCTGGTGGCGTACTTCTGCGCCGAATATGGATTCCACGAGAGCTTTCCGATTTACTCCGGCGGCCTGGGCATCCTGGCGGGAGACTATTGCAAGGCTGCGAGCGACGAGCGACTCAATTTCATTGCGGTCGGATTGCTGTACCGCCAGGGCTATTTCACCCAGCGCGTGGACGGCGTGGGCGTGCAGCACGCCGAGTATGCGGACACCGATGCGCGCGACCTGCCCGTCGAGGCGGTGTTCGATTCGACCGGTGCGCGGCTGGCCGTCAAGGTACGCATCGGCGAGCGCGAAGTGACGGCGCGCGTCTGGCGTGCACAGGTCGGCCGCGTCGCGGTGTACCTGCTCGACACCAACTGCCCGGAAAACACGATCGACGACCGCGACATCACGCACCGCCTGTACGGCGGCGGTGAATCGGCGCGCATCCGCCAGGAAATGATCCTGGGCATCGGCGGCGTACGCGCGCTGCGCGCACTTGGGCTGACGCCTGCCGTGTGGCACATCAATGAAGGCCACGCCGCGTTCCTGATTTTCGAGCTGCTGCGCGAAGGCATCGCGCGCGGACTCGACTTCGACGCCGCGCTCGAGGCCGCCGCGCCGCAATGCGTGTTCACGACGCATACGCCGGTGGCCGCCGGCCATGACGTTTTCAGCGACGATCTGTTCAACGGCACTTTCAGCGGCTACCTGCGCGAATCATCGCTCCCCGCCGATCGCGTCGTCGCGCTCGGCCGCGGTCCATCGAGCGGCTACGGTTTCAACATGACGCGCCTCGCGCTGGCGGGTGCGCGTCGCGTCAACGGCGTGAGCCGAATCCACGGCCGAGTCTCGGCGAAGCTGTGCGCCGATCACTGGAACGATGTGCCCGTTGGCGAAAACCCGGTCGGCTACGTCACGAATGGCGTGCACGTGCCGACATTCCTCGCGCAGACCTGGGCGCGTTTCCTTGATCGCGAGCTCGGCGCCGACTGGCGCGAGCGGCTGAACGATGCAGCGTTCTGGCACGGGCTCGAGCGGATTCCCGAGCAGACTTTCTGGCAGACTGCGCAGGACGTGAAGGCGCGCATGCTCGCCGGCGTGCGCGAACGCATGCGTCGCCAGTACGCGGCGCAAGGCTTGAGCGTCGCCGAGTTGCGGCACGTCACGCGCTTGCTCGATCCGCAGCATCCGAATGTGCTGACGCTGGGTTTCGCGCGCCGCTTCGCCACTTACAAACGCGCATCGCTGCTACTGCGCGACCGGGCGCGGCTCGCGCGGCTGATCGATGGCGCCGAACGTCCCGTGCTGTTCCTGTTCGCGGGCAAGGCGCATCCGGCCGACCAGCCGGGACAGCAAGTGCTGCGCGAGATCAAGCAACTGATGCTGAGCCACGAGTTTGCCGGCAACGTCGTGTTCCTCGAGGACTACGACATCGAGCTTGCGCGTTGGCTCGTATCGGGTGTCGACGTGTGGCTCAACAATCCGATCGCCCCGCTCGAGGCGAGCGGCACATCCGGTATCAAGGCCGCGATCAACGGCCGCCTGAACCTGAGCGTGCTCGACGGCTGGTGGGCTGAAGCCTGGGATGGCACGAACGGCTGGGGCATTCCGGCCACGCAGGTGCAGGACGCTGATCGCCGCGATGCGCTCGATGCGGACCTGATGCTCGACACGCTCGAGGAAGAAGTCGTGCCGCTGTACTACGCGCGCGGCGCCCAGGGTTATTCGCCTGAATGGGTACGCCGGTGCCGGCGCGCAATGATGACGGTGATCCCGCAGTTCAACATGCGCCGCATGATCATCGACTACAACCGCGGCCTGTACCAGGCCGCCGCGACACAACACGCTCGCGTGGCCACCGACAACGATGCGGGCGCCCGCGCGCTCAGCACGTGGAAGGGGCGCATCCGCAAGGCGTGGGGCGGCGTGGCCTTGCGCGCGCTCTCGCCCCCCGCCAACGAACTGCAGAGCGGCGCGCGATTGCGACAGCGCATCGCCGTTGCGTTGAATGGCTTGAGTCCCGACGACGTCGCCGTGGAATTCCGCGCCTGCCGCACGCTGCCGCGCACGCGCATGGAATGGCCGGCGCTGTCATCGTACGAGCGCGATGCGCAGGATGACACGTGGCGCGCGCGGCTCACGCCGACCGGCGAGACGGACAGTGACGGTTCGCTGGTGTTTGCGCTCGATGCGGCGCCACCGACTTCAGGGCAATTCGAGCTGGAGTTCCGGGTGAGGCCTCAGCATGAGTTGCTGAGCCATCCGTTCGAGATGGGGCTGATCAAGCGGTTGTAGCGTTGCGCGGACGCGATCATGTGCGCGGCGAGGTGTGCGTAACCCTTCGTGGATGCATCGTCGGCCGCCGAGCGAGCGGCGCCCGGCCCGATGCGGTGCTCCCTTTCAGCTTTCCATTTCCACAACAAGCCATCGGGCCAGCCGCGAGCGAGGGGACGCGTAGCGCGGCCGACGGCAGCCACGAAGGGTTACGCGCAGCTCGCCGTGCCTCTTGATTACGCCCGCGCATCAATTAACCCGGTGCGAAAATGACTCCTGCGAGCGGCGGCAGCGTCACGACGATGGAATGCGCCTGCCCCTGGTACGGTTCGTTCGTTGGCTGCACACCGCTGCCGTTGCCGAGATTTCCGCCGCCGTAGAAACCGGAGTCGGAGTTGAACACTTCGCGGTAACGGCCATTGTGCGGAACGCCGAGGCGATAACCGTTGCGCGGCACCGGCGTGAGATTCAACGCGACGATGAGGTGCTGGTCTTCAGACCAGCGAATGAAGCTCAGCGTCGAGTGCGTCGTGTCTTCGGGATCGAGCCAGCTGAAGCCGCGCGGCTCGAATTCGTAGCGGTGCAGCGCCGGCGATTGCACATACAAGTGGTTGAGATCCGCGACAGTGCGTTGCACGCCGGCATGCTCGTCATGATCGGCCAGCCACCAGGGGAGTGCGGAGCGGAAGTTCCATTCCCAGGGATGCGCGAGTTCGCCGCCCATGAACAGCAGTTTCTTGCCGGGGAACGCCCACATGTACGTGTACAGCGAACGCAGGTTGGCAAGCTGTTGCCAGCGATCACCCGGCATTCGCCCCAGTAGCGAACGCTTGAGGTGCACGACTTCGTCATGCGAGAACGGCAGTACGAAATTCTCGCTGTACGCGTACATCATCCCGAAGGTCAGCTTGCGATGATGATGGCGTCGGTAGATCGCGTCTTCCTTGAAGTAGTCGAGCGTGTCGTGCATCCAGCCCATGTTCCACTTCATGCTGAAGCCCAGGCCACCGACGTCGGTGGGGCGTGAGACCTGTGGCCAATCGGTCGATTCCTCGGCGATTGTCACAGTGCCGGGATTGCGCGCATGTGTCGTCGCGTTGAGCGAGCGCAGGAATTCAATCGCCTCCAGGTTCTCTCGGCCGCCGTGACGGTTGGGCGCGAAATTGCCGCGGCGGCCGAAATCCAGGTAGATCATCGAGGCGACCGCGTCGACGCGCAGCCCGTCGAAATGAAATTCCTCGAGCCAGTAGCAGGCACTCGAGAGCAGGAACGATTTCACTTCATTGCGTTCGTAGTTGAAAATCAGCGTGCCCCAGTCGGCGTGCTCGCCCTTGCGCGGGTCTTCATATTCATACAGCGCGGTGCCGTCGAAGCGCGCGAGGCCGTGGCTGTCGCGCGGAAAATGTCCGGGCACCCAGTCGAGCAGCACGCCGATGCCGGCCTGGTGGCACTGGTCGATGAAATAGCGCAAGTCATCGGGCGAGCCGTGACGGCTCGTCGGCGCGAAGTAACCGGTGGTCTGGTAGCCCCACGAATCATCGAGCGGATGCTCGGTGACCGGCAGCAGTTCGATGTGCGTGAAACCC
>JBEPVS010000148.1:0-6804 GCA_041690875.1 Gammaproteobacteria bacterium | reverse complement strand
CCCTCATGTGCAATGAGCACACTTCGGTCGTCGCGCCTTGCCCTGCGCAATCTCGGGCACGGCCGCATCGACGTCCCAAGTGTTGGCAGGCCCTAGGCCGTGTCGCGATTCCCGATTGATGAGGTGCGTGCACAGTTCCCGGCGCTGAAGAATCCGGCCATTTACCTCGATAACCCCGCCGGCACGCAGGTGCCGCGACAGGTAACGGCCGCCATTGCCGCCGCGACCACCGATGCGGCCAGCAATCTCGGCGGCTACTTCCAGGCTTCGCAGGCAGCCGACGCCATCTATGAGCGCGCGCACGATGTGATGGCAACGCTGCTCGGCGGCGCTTCGGGTCGCGAGATCACGATCGGCCAGTCGATGACGATGCTGACCTTCCAGCTGTCGCACTCGCTCGGGCGTGAATGGGGACCTGGCGACGAACTCATCGTCACCCGGATGGATCACGAAGGTAACGTGTCGCCGTGGTTACGTTTAGCCGAAGACCGCGGCATGACTGTTCGCTGGTTGCCGATCAATCGCGATACCTGGCGCATCGAAGCCGCCGACCTGGCTCCGCTACTGAACGAACGCACGCGACTGCTGGCGCTGAACTACGCCAGCAACATGACCGGCTCCATCAACCCGGTTGCAGAGCTCACCCGTTTGGCCCGATCGGCGGGAGCGCTTGTCTACGTGGATGCCGTGCAGTTCGCGCCCCATGCCAAGGTGGACGTGCAATCGCTGGACTGCGATTTCCTCGCCTGCTCCTCCTACAAATTTTTCGGCCCGCACCTGGGCGTGCTGTGGGGTCGCGAATCGCTGCTCGCGCAGACCTATGCCTATGCGGTGCGTTGCGCCCCTCAGGCTCCGCCCGGCCGTCATGAAACCGGAACGCCGCAAACGGAACTGCTGGCCGGCGTCGCCGCCGCTGCGGACTACCTCGGCTGGCTCGGCGAATTGTGCGGATGCAAGGGCCCCCTCGCCGAGCGCATTGCCGGTGCCTACCAGGGGGCGACCGCGTATGAAATGCCCCTCGCCCAAAGATTGATCGACGGCTTGCGCGCCATCCCCGGTGTCACGGTGCAGGGTATCAGCGACGCCAAAGCACTCGCGCAGCGCGTGCCGACGGTGTCGATCACGCATCGCAAGCACGCAAACAGCGCGGTTGCGCGCGCACTGGCCGCGCAGGGCATCAACGTGTGGTCAGGCCACAACTATGCGCTGGAACTGGCGCGCTGGCTGGGGCTCGATGAAAAAGAAGGCGTGCTGCGCATCGGCCTCGCGCACTACAACACGGCCGATGAAATCGAGCGCACGATTACGGCGCTCGACGCGCTGCTGCGGAAATGAACCGGGCCGTCAGCTGAGGACGGCGCTCAGTCCCACTGCCTGCCTTCTTTCGCGAGCCCTTCGCTCTGCGCGCGCACCACGCAAAAGCGCTGTCCCGTCGGCGCCTCCATGACCCACCACGTATGCACTTGCTGCACGCGTCGAGCGCCGAGCTTCTCGAGCCGAAGCACTTCCAACTCGATGTCATCCGATTCGATGTCGAGGTGCACGCGACTCGGGTGCGAAACGGTCTGCACTTCGACGTGCAGGCGCCCGTCGGGGTCGACGAGGCGCTTGTACTTCGTGCCCTCTTCTCCCGGCAGCGATTGCAAGCTCATGCCCAGCGCGCCACTCCAGAAACGGGCGGCCCCGTCCAGGTCTGTGCCTTCGCAATCGATGATGAATCCAGCCAACCTGCTCTTGTGCATACGCGCGTTCCTCCAGTGCGGGCATAATATGCTACGCCCTACCGATTGGGTTTGAGGCCTTGGGACTTGCCAACCGGGAGCTTTCGGCGATGAACGCGGAATGGACGATGCGGGTCAACCTGGCCGCGGCCTTCAGGCTCGCGGTCGAATTCAATTGGCACGAAGCGGTTGGAAATCATTTCAGCGCCTGCGTGTCCGCGGACGGCCGCAAGTTCCTGCTCAATCCCCGTTGGAAGCATTTCGCGACCGTGCGCGCCAGCGACCTGCTGCTGCTCGACGCGAGCGATGCCGGCACGATGAGCCAAGCGAATCCGCCCGATCCATCCGCGTGGTGCATTCACGGCGCCGTGCACCGGCAGGTGCCCAAGGCGCAGGTATTGCTGCACTGTCATCCGCCCTATGCCACCGCGCTGGCCACGCTGATAGACCCGATGCTGAAGCCGATCGACCAATGTACCGCCCGCTTCACCGGCATGGTCGGCCTCGACCTGGACTATGGCGGCATCGCCGATGACGAGGCCGAGGGAAAACGCATCGCCGCGGCGCTTGAGAAGCATCCGATCCTGATGATGGGCAATCACGGCGTCTCCGTCACGGCGCCCACCGTGGCCGAAGCCTTCGACCTGCTGTACTTCTTCGAACGCGCCAGCCGCACGATGCTGTTGGCCTACTCCAGCGGCCAGCCGCTCAATGTCATGCCACCGGAAATTGCCACGAAGACCGCCGCAGACTGGGCCGACTACGGCGATGCCGCGTTCGCGCACTTCGAGCAGCTCAAGCTGTTGCTCGATGCGAAAGACCAGAGCTACCGTCACTAGGGAGGGCATCCGATGTGGATGCGCGAAAACGGGTTTCGGTGGCAACGGGTTGGCGAGCACCGTTTTTTCCGTGCGCTTGCAGTCGCGCTGGTGGCATTGGTTTTTGCGGGATTTGCCCCGACCTTCTACCTCCATCCATTGTTTGGCATGCCCGCCCCACCTGCGCTGTTGGCTGTGCATGGCACATTCATGAGCGGATGGATAGTGTTGCTGGCCGTGCAAGTCATGCTGATTTCGGCCGGTCGCGTGGGTTGGCATCAGAGACTGGGAATCGCTGGCGCCATGCTTGCAGCGGTGATCGTGCCACTCGGATGTATGGCGACGCTCGTGGCAGCTCAACGCGAGGTGCGGCTGCACTCCGCCTACGTTTCGTCGCAGCTCACTGTCCTCGGACTTGAGCTGACTCAATTGACGCTATTTGCCGCGATGATTGGTGCGGCGCTGTGGTTTCGTCGTCGGCCCGCTACGCACAAGCGGCTCATGATAATTGCCACACTGTGTATTGTGCCCAACGCCATTGTCCGACTGGCGCTGCTGACGCACTCCGATGCCCTCGCCCAAAACATCGTTGTGCTGTCTATATGGGCCTTGGTGCTAGTCGGAGTCGTGGTGGTTGATTCGTTGCGCGCACACAGGATTGAACCCGCGTTTGGATATGGCGCGTCCATCGCAATTGCCGCGCTCTACAGCGCGTGGTATCTCAGTACCACACCCCTATGGATCAGTTACTGGAGTCGCGTCCTCGCTTGAGGGCGTACAATCGCAATCATGCAGACGCAACTCGACGATCGACGAAAGCAGTTTCGCGCGTTGCACACTCAAGGATGCTTCCTGCTGCCCAATCCCTGGGACATCGGCGGTGCCGTGCGTCTCGAGCGCCTGGGGTACAAGGCCATCGCCAGCTCGAGTTCGGCTTGTGCCCAGACACTTGGACTGGAGGACTACCAGATCTCGATGGCGATGGCGCTCGAACACCTGCGCGTGCTGGTTGCGGCCACGCGCCTGCCCGTCAACGCCGATTTTGAAAACGGATTTGCCGACGCGCCCGAGAATGTGGCCGAAAACGTGCGGCTCGCGATTGCAACCGGCATTGCCGGCCTGTCCATCGAAGACCGCGGGACCGATGGCCTGTATGACCAGAAGCTCGCGGCCGAGCGCATTGCCGCGGCGAAACAAGCCATCGAAGCGAGCAGCGAGAACGTCGTACTGGTGGCCCGCACCGAATCGTACCTACACGGCGAGACCAGCCAGGGGCCGGTCATCGAGCGGCTGCAGCGTTACGCCGAGGCGGGCGCCGACTGCCTGTATGCGCCGGGCGCCAAGGATATCCGCGTCATCGGCGACATCGCGCGCGCCGTGGCGCCGCTCCCTCTCAATGTGCTGATGTGGGGATCCGAGATGCGCGTCGCAGACCTGGCTGCCGCCGGCGTCCGCCGCGTCAGCCTCGGCGGCGCACTCGCATCGGCGTCGTGGCGTGGCTTCGATGCGGCGGCGCGCGAGTTCCTCGAGCACGGCCAGTTGTTGCCCTCGTCGTAGCTAGGGTGGGGCCGCGCGCCACGGTACTTGCATGCCTTTGATCACCGCCGGCCGCTCGAGGAATTGCTGCGTGGCACGCCGTACGTGCTCGAGTTCCGAGTACTTCAGCAGGTCGGCGGCCTGGTAGTAGGTCACCAGGTGATTAATCCAGGGGAAGGTCGCAACATCGGCCACTGTGTAGTCTTCGCCCATGATCCAGCGGCGATCGGCCAATACGCCGTCGAGCACCTGCAGCAGCCGGCGTGACTCAGCGATGTAGCGATCAAGTGGCCGCTTGTCGGCCCATTCACGGCCCGCGAAATGATTGAAGAAGCCGACCTGCCCGAACATCGGACCGACATTTCCCATCTGGAACATCAGCCACTGCAGCGTCGTGTAGCGCAACGCGGCGTCCTTCGGAATCAACTGGCCGGTCTTCTCGCCCAGGTACCAAAGGATCGCGCCCGATTCGAACAGCGGAAGCGGTGCGCCATCCGGTCCTCGTGGATCGATGATCGCCGGGATGCGATTGTTTGGATTCAGCGCAGTGAATTCAGGCGAATACTGGTCCTTGTCGTCGAAACTGACGCGATGCGCCTCGTAGGGCAGCCCGATCTCTTCCAGCATCACGGCGACCTTGATGCCATTCGGCGTGCCGAGCGTGTAGAGCTGCAAGCGATCCGGGAATTGCGGCGGCCACTTGCGCGCGACCGGAAAGGAGTCGAGCAAGGCCATCGGTGCTGGCGGCACGTCAGCCGCGCATGCGCGAGCCGGCCGGATCGAACGGGGCGTCTGCAAGGCGTTGCGCATCGCGACGCTCACCGATGATCTCGACCGCGAAACCGCTGATTTCGACGGCCACTGCGGCCGCGACGTAGCCCATCGCGAGCGACTGGCCGACGCTGTGGCCGTAACCACCGGATGTCACCCAGCCAACGACCTTTCCACCGTGCCAGATCGGTTCATCGCCGATCGCGTCGGCATCGGAGGCCTGCACGGCCAGCGTGATGAGCTTGCGTTCGCCGCCCTGCTCTTTCTCCTTCGCAGCGGCGGCGCGGCCGATGAAGTCGGGTTTCGATAAATCGACGAAGCGGCCGAGCCCCGCCTCATATGCGCCATAGATCGGCCGGAACTCGCGCGCCCACGTGCCGAAAGACTTCTCCAGCCGCATTGCGTTCAACGCACGCCCGCCAAAAAGCTTCAGCCCGAAACGGCGGCCTGCGTCCATCAACAGCGCGTACAGCGCGCGCTGGTATTCGCTGGTCACCCAGATTTCGTAACCGAGGTCGCCGGTGAACGAAACGCGCCCGATGAGTGCCGGCACCATGCCGACATCGGCCGCGCGGAAACTCATGAACGGAAATGCTTCGTTCGACAGGTCCATGCCAACCAGGTCCTGCAACAGCGCACGGCTCTTCGGTCCCGCCACCGAAAAGCCGACGTATTCCATCGCGCAGGGACGCACGCTGACGCCCGTCGGCGGCAGCGTGCGCTCGAACCAGCGCAGGTAGTAGGACTCCGCAGCGTAGGTGCCGACCAGGAAAACGCGATCTTCCGAAACGCGGCCCAGCGTGAAATCGCCTATGAGGCGGCCAGCCCCATTTAGCATTGGTGACAACGACAATCGTCCCACTTTTGGGACCTTGTTGGCCATCACCACCGACAGCCACTCCGTAGCGCGGGGACCGCAAACATCGAATTTGCCGTAGTTCGTGATCTCGATCAGCCCCACGCCTTCGCGCACCGCGCGGCATTCCGCGGCGACATGCGCGTGCGCGTTCGAGCGGCGGAAGGTGATCTGCTCGACGGGCTCGCTGCCCTTCGGCGCGAACCACAGCGCGTGTTCGAGGCCGCAATAGTCACCGAAGACCGCGTTCTCGGCTTGCAATTGTTCGTACACCGGCGAGGTGCGCAGTGGCCGACCCGCCGGCAGTTCCTCATTCGGAAAGCGGATGCGGAAGCGCCGCGAATAATTCTCGCGCACCTTGGCGTTCGTGTACGTTCGCGTCGCCCATTCGCCGTAGCGCGCGACGTCCATGCCCCAGATGTCCGCGCCCGGATCGCCCTCGACCATCCAGTTCGCGAGCGAGAGCCCGACGCCACCGCCCTGGCTGAAGCCGGCCATGACGCCGCAGGCCACCCAGTAGTTGCGCAGTCCCTTGATCGGGCCAATGAGCGGATTGCCGTCGGGCGCAAACGTGAACGGACCGTTGACGACCTTGCGGATACCCACTTCGGCGAGTCTCGGAAAATGCTTGAACCCCACTTCGAGGCTCGGGGCGATGCGCTCGAGATCGTTCGGTAAAAGGTCCTGGCCAAAGTCCCACGGCGTGACGCGCGGCGACCAGGGCACGCAGGCCTGCTCGTACGTGCCGAGCAGCATGCCGCCGCGTTCCTGGCGCATGTAGATCTCGCCTTCGAAATCGATGCACATCATCTGTTCTTTCTGGCCGGCGAGCTCTGGCAGGTCTTCGGTGATCAGGTACTGGTGCTCCATCGCCAATACCGGCAGCTCGAGTCCGACCATGCGCCCCACCTCGCGCGCCCACAGGCCGCCCGCGTTGACGACATGTTCGGCGTGCACGGTGCCCTGTTGAGTGACGACATCCCAGCTGCCATCGCTGCGCTGCTTCGTGTCGAGCACGCGTGTTTGGCGCACGATTTCCGCGCCGCCGATCTGCGCGGCCTTCGCATAGGCGTGCGTGACCCCGAACGGATCGACGTGGCCT
>JBEPVS010000147.1:0-6807 GCA_041690875.1 Gammaproteobacteria bacterium | reverse complement strand
CTGCCGCAAGCGCGCGAACTCGCGGAAGCCGAACTCAAAGATGCTTTCCATGCCGGTCGCGCCGCCACGCGACTCGATCGAGCGATACAGCGCCGTCAGGTCGCCGCCCGACCAAAAGCTGTTCTCGAAGCGCTCCGCGTCGGCACGCGCCTTCCGCACCATCGCGCGCTTGCCGAAGATGATCGCCCAGGACATCAACGAAGCGAGCAACAGCAACCCCATCACTAATTGCACGACGGGGCTCGCCTGCAGGACGAGCCGCAGGATCGACAGGTCACCACCCATTACTGCACTCCTCCCAAAATCTCCGGCGGCAGGCGGCGCGGACGAAAATCATCGGCGCCCACGCACACGACCTTGACCTTCGCCTCGGCCAGCAACTCGCCATCCTCGCGTTCACGCCGGATCTGCTGGTTGAAGATCACGCTGGCCGCGCCTTCCGTCTGCGGCTGGCAGCTGATTGACAACAGGTCGTCGAGCCGCGCGGGACTGCGGTAGCGGATGTTGACCTCCGCGACGGCGAACAGCACGCCGAGCGTGCGAGCGATTTCATTCTGGTGATGTCCGCGCGCGCGCAGCCATTCGGTGCGGGCGCGCTCCAGGAAGCGCAGGTAGTTCGCGTAATACACGACGCCACCCGCGTCGGTGTCTTCCCAGTAAACACGCGCCGTGCAATGGAATGCGCTCACGTGTTGTCGCCGAACAGCGGTAGGTTGGCCGCGGCGCGTTCGGGCATCTTCAGGCCGAAGTGCTGCCAGGCGCTGCGCGTCGCAATGCGGCCGCGCGCGGTTCGCGCGAGGAATCCCTGCTGGATCAGGTAGGGCTCGACGACGTCCTCGAGCGTACCGCGCTCCTCGCCGATCGCGGCGGCGATACTCTCGATACCCACCGGGCCACCATCGAATTTTTCCATGATCAGCAGCAGCAACTTGCGGTCGAGCGAATCGAAGCCGAGCGGATCGACTTCCAGAAGGTCGAGCGCAGCAACCGCCACCGTGCCATCGATCTCGCCGCTGCCGCGCACCTGCGCGTAGTCGCGCACTCGCCGAAGCAGCCGGTTGGCGATGCGCGGCGTGCCGCGCGCGCGCTGCGCAATGCGCGCGGCGCCTTCCGGCGTAGTCGGCACGTTGAGGATGCCGGCCGAGCGCACGACGATGCGCTCGAGTTCAGCGTTGTCGTAGAACTCGAGCCGCTGCACGATGCCGAAGCGATCGCGGAGCGGCGAAGTCAGCAACCCCGCGCGCGTCGTCGCGCCCACCAGCGTGAACGGAGGAATGTTGAGCTTGATCGAGCGCGCCGCGGGGCCTTCGCCGATCATGATGTCGAGCTGGAAGTCCTCCATTGCCGGATACAAGACTTCCTCGACCACGGGACTCAGCCGATGAATCTCGTCGACGAACAACACATCGTGCGGTTGCAGGTTGGTCAGGATGGCGGCCAGGTCGCCCGGCCGCTCGAGCACGGGGCCCGAAGTCTGGCGCAGGTTCACTCCGAGCTCGGCCGCGACAATCACCGCCAGCGTGGTCTTGCCGAGGCCCGGCGGCCCGAAGATCAACGTGTGATCGAGCGCCTCGGAACGCGCGCGCGCCGCTTCGATGAAGATGCCCATCTGGCTCTTCACCTGTTCCTGCCCGATATATTCGCTGAAAGATCGCGGGCGGATGGCACGATCGACTTGCGCCTCATCGCCGCGTCCCGCTGCGCTCACCAGCCGCTCGTCATCGTCCTGCGCGTTCATTCGCGTGCCGCGCTTTGCAGCGCGCTGCGGATCAGGTCCTCGGTGCTGGCGCCGCTCGCATTCTTCAAGAGGCGCGTCGCCTCGTTCGGTTTGTAGCCCAGCGCAATCAGCGCGCCGTAGGCTTCGGCAGCCATGCCGACCGGCGCCGTGACGGCCGTCGCGTGGCTCCCGGCATCCGCGGCCGCCAGGCGATCGCGCATCTCGACGATCAATCGCTCGGCGATCTTGCGGCCGACGCCGGGGATGCGCGTCAGCATTGCCGCATCACCCGCGCGCACGCTCGTCGCGAAGGCGTCGGTGGTCGATCCGGACAGGATCGCCAGCGCAATGCGCGGACCGACGCCCGATACTTTAATCAGGCTGCGGAACAGTACTCGCTCCTCGCCGCTCCCGAATCCGTACAGCACGTGCGCGTCCTCGCGCACGACGAGGTGCGTGAGGAGTTTCACGGGCTGGCCCAGCGGTGGCAAAGAATAGAAAGTCGACATCGGCGCCTCGAGTTCGTATCCCACCCCGCCGACCTCGAGCACCAGCGCAGGCGGCGCCTTCAGCGCCAACACGCCCGCGAGCGAACCGATCACGTGCGCACGACCGGCCGCGCGCCGGCTCGCAATCCTGCGCGCGTGGACCGCCGCGACGATACGCCCGCCACTGGGCGAGCGCCTGAGCGCGGTGCCAGATGCATCGCGGTCAACGCGGAGAGGCGCCGGGTCTGCGCGTGGCACAGTGCCACCGCGAGCGCGTCGGCCGCGTCGGCCGAGGGACGACGCTCAAGCCCGAGCAAGGCGCCCACCATCTGCGCTACCTGCGATTTTTCCGCGCCACCGTAACCGCTGACGGCCAGCTTGATCGCGCGCGGCGCGTACTCATGCGCGCTCGCACCGAGCGCCAGCGCCGCACAGATTGCCGCACCGCGCGCCTGGCCGAGCTTCAATGCGCTGTCGGGATTGCGATGCACGAATACGCGCTCAATCGCGATCTCATCCGGGCGGTGCGTTTCGATCAGCACCGCGATGGCATCGAAGATGCGTCGCAGGCGCTGCGGGAAATCGCCGGTGCCGGCAACGATGCATCCGTTTGTGACATGCCGTTCGCCGCCCGCGCCGCAGTCGATGACGCCGTAGCCGGTGCGGATCGAGCCCGGATCGAGGCCCAGGACGCGACAACTGGCCGCGGCGACCACCAGCGTGACGCCCGCGGCGGGAGCGGCGCTGCGCGCGCCGGGCGCTACGGCCTCAGGCCGGAAGCTGCGCCAGGAACTGCCGGAGTATCGCGGCATGCCGCCTCTTGCTGTGGAAGCCCATTACCAGAATGATAGCCGGAAGAGCCCTCCGCCACACGCCCAATGCAGAGTCGATTAATTTGGAAACCGCGCTGAAAAACCTCGCCGCACACGCCTTGGGCATAGCCGAGGCGACATCGGCATTCGGCGAACTCGGCCTCGAGCAAGCCGGCATCGACGCAGGCATCGAGCTGGCGCAACTCGTCGGGCAAATCACCGAAGAGCCCGACATCGCGGTGGCTGCGTGGATCGTGCAGGCGCGCGAATCCGGACTCAACTGCAACGCCGCGACTGCAACGGCCCGCTTCGGCGGTTCCGCCGAAAGCCTCGCACGACAGCTCGAGCTCCTGGGTGACATCGGCCTGCCGCCGGACTGGACCGCGAACCGCGGCCTCGATCCGCAGCAAGCCGAGACGCTGCGCAAGATGCTGCTGGCGATCGCCGCCGATCCACGCCTCATCGTCGCGCGACTGGCGATGGCGTTGGTGCGGCTGCGCCACGCCAGGAGCCTGCCTGAATCCGAGCGCACGCGGCTGGCACTCGAGGCGCGCGAGATCTACGCGCCGCTCGCGAATCGCCTCGGAGTATGGACGCTGAAATGGGAGCTTGAAGACCTGGCGTTCCGGCAGCTCGAGCCTGACGACTACCATCGCATCGCCAAGGCGCTGAGCGAAAGGCGCGTGGCGCGCGAGCAGTACATCGACGAGGTCTGCGCGGCGCTGCGCGAGGAACTGTCTGCATCCGGCGTGCGCGCGCAAGCGTACGGGCGACCCAAGCACATCTACAGCATCTGGCGAAAGATGCAGCGCAAGCACGTCGCCTTCGAGCAGCTCTACGACGTAAGGGCCGTGCGCGTCGTAGTTGACAGCGTGGCCGAATGCTACGCCGCGCTCGGAGTCGTGCATGCTCGCTGGCAAATGCTGCCCGGCGAATTCGACGACTACATCGCGACGCCGAAAGACAATCAGTACCGTTCGATCCACACGGCAGTGATCGGCCCGGGCGCAAAATCGCTGGAGATCCAGATTCGCACGCGCGACATGCACGAACACGCGGAGCTCGGCGTTGCCGCGCATTGGCGCTACAAGGAAGGCGGCGCACGCGACGCGAGCTACGAGCGCAAGATCGAGTGGGCGCGGCAGATGCTCGATCCCTCGCAGGCGATCGTCGCCGGCGGCGATTTCATCGATCGCATGCGGCGCGAATTGTTTACCGACCGCCTGTACGCACTGACACCGCGCGGTGAAGTCATCGACCTGCCGCGCGGCGCGACACCGCTCGATTTCGCCTATCACGTGCACACGCAGCTCGGCCACAGTTGCCGGGGCGCGCGCGTAAACGGGCGTATCGCGCCGCTCGACCAGCCGCTTTCGAATGGCGAAGTCGTCGAGATCATCACGGGACGGAGCGGTGGTCCGAGCCGCGACTGGCTCAATGCTGATGACGGATTTCTCGCCTCGGCGCGAAGCCGCGCCAAGGTGCGCGCCTGGTTTCATCAGCAGGATCTCGCGGTGCAGTCCGTAAGCAGCGTTGGCGCCGCGGGCGGCAACGCAAACGCGCGGCCTGCGGCCGCTGCTTCGGCTGCGCGCGCAGCGCCTCCGCCAGAGCCGCCGTTGCCGATCGTGCGGGCGTCCCGGCGCAGCGGCTCGCGCCGACAATCGGCCGTCGACATCGAAGGCGTCGGTGACATGCCCACGACGATGGCGCGCTGCTGCTCGCCGGTGCCACCGGAAAAAATCGTGGGCTACCTTACACTCGGGCGCGGCGTGACGGTGCATCGAGCCGGATGCCGGAGTGTCGAGCGCATGGGTGCTCGCAATCCAGAGCGCCTGCTGCGGGTGGACTGGAACCGCAGCACCGAACTGCAGTTGCCGGTGCAGATCCGCATCGAAGCCTATGACCGGCGCGGACTGCTGCGCGATGTGTCGGATGTCATGGCGCAAGAGCGGCTGAGCATCGAGGGCGTCAACTCGAATACCGATCCCGCCGATCGGGTCGCGACGATCGTCATGCGCACCGCAGTGCGTGACGCCGCACAGCTTCGCCAGGTGCTGAAGAAACTCGCCGGCGTGAACAGCGTGCTGCGCGCGCAGCGCGTCAACGGTTAGCGCGTCAACGGTTGATGTTGTCGATCGCGCGCTGGTCTGCCGCCAGCGCCGCTTCGTGCAGCGCCTCGGACAATGTCGGATGCGCGTGCATCGTGCGTTGCAGGTCCTCGGTGCTGCCGCGAAATTCCATCGCCACCACCGCCTCGGCAATGAGTTCGCCGGCCATTTGTCAGATGATATGCACGCCGAGGATCTCATCGCTCGCGCGCGCTGCGAGCAGCTTCACGAAGCCGGCAGTGGCCTCCATGGCACGAGCGCGCCCGCTGGCCATGAACGGGAACACACCCGTTTTGTAGTCGATGTTGGCGGCCTTGACCTGCGCTTCGGTCTGTCCGACCCAGGCGATCTCGGGCGCGGTGTAGATCACGGAGGGAACCAGCGCATAGTTCACGTGCGCATACTTGCCGGCAATGCGGTCGGCAACCGCGATACCCTCTTCCTTTCCCTTGTGTGCCAGCATCGGCCCGCGGACGGCATCGCCGACGGCCCAGACATTCTCGGCGGCGGTACTGCACTGTTCATCGACAACGATGAAGCCGCGATCATCGAGGCTGATGCCGCATCCGGGACCCAGCAGGTTCTTGGTGTAGGGCCGGCGACCGACGGCGACCACGAGCTTGTCGACGACGATGGATTGCTCGCTGCCGCCGGCGGTGTAGCGCACGATCACGCCTTCGCTTCCCGTCGTCGCGCCGCTGACCTTCGCACCCAAGCGGATGTCGAGCCCGAGCTTGCGGAAATGCTTGCCCGCCTCGGCCGCCAGTTGCGCATCGGCCATCGGCAACAAGGTATCGAGCGCCTCCAGGATCACGACTTCGGAGCCGAGCCTGCGCCAGACGCTGCCCAGTTCCAGGCCGATGACGCCGGCGCCGATGACGCACAGCCGCCGCGGCACGGCTTCGAGTTCAAGCGCCCCCCACGAGTCGATGATCTGCTCGCCATCGATGGGCACTGATTTCAGTTCCATCGGCGTGGATCCGCTGGCCAATACGACATGGCGTGTACGCAGCTGCGACACCTTGCCATCGGGCGCGGTGACTTCGACGATGCGGCCGGCGAGCAATTTGCCGCTGCCGAAGATGCCGGTAACGCCGGCGGCTTTCAGCAGCGCTGCGACACCGCGGGTTTGTGCCTTGACGATCGTCGCGCGGCGCTTCTGCATCGCGGCGAGGTCGAGATGCAGCACGCCAGTGCTGATGCCGTGCACGGCGAATTCGGTTTGCGCGCGATGCCAAAGCTCGGATGATTCCAGCAGCGCCTTGGAGGGGATGCAGCCCGCATTCAGGCAGGTGCCGCCGAAGGCATTGCTGCCGTCGCGATTCTTCCAGTTGTCGATGCAGGCGGCCTTCAGGCCGTTCTGCGCGGCGCGGATCGCCGCTGGATATCCGGCCGGGCCTCCGCCTATGACGATCACATCAAAATCGAAGTTGGCGTTCAAAGTGTCAGACACCCAACAAGATGCGGCCCGGATCTTCCAGGCAATCCTTCACCGTCACGAGGAACTGCACCGCTTCCTTGCCGTCGATGATCCGATGATCGTAGCTCAGCGCGACATACATCATCGGCCGCGCGACGACGGCCCCGTCGACGACAACCGGGCGCTGCATCGTCTTGTGCATGCCGAGGATCGCGCTCTGCGGCGGATTGACGATCGGCGTCGACAGGAGCGAGCCGAACAC
>JBEPVS010000146.1:0-6847 GCA_041690875.1 Gammaproteobacteria bacterium | reverse complement strand
GGCATGATGTTCGAGGTGTTCCTCGACGAACGCGATATCAAGCACGAGATGCGTGGCCAGATCTCGCGCCTGCTGGTGCCGTACATCAAGGTCGCGTTGATGGATCGACGCCTGTTCCTGAACAAGGCGCATCCCGCGCGTCGCCTGCTCAATGCGATCGCCGAGGCTTGCGAAGGCAACCACGGCGAAGGCCCGCACGAGCGCGAACTGCTGGAGCGGGTCGGGCAGTCGGTGGATCGGCTGGTCGCCGAGTTCAACGAGGACATCGCGATCTTCGAGCTGCTCGCACAGGACCTGCGCACCTGCATCGAACAATACAAGCGTCGTGCCGATCTCGCGGAGCGCCGCGTCGCCGAAGCGCAACGGGGCAAGGAACGGCTGGAAGAGGCGCGCATGCGCGCCGAGGCGCTGCTCAAGAAGCGGTTGGGCGCCCGCAAGGTGTCGCCGCTGGTCCAGGACGACCTGACCCGTTACTGGGTCCATCATTACGCGGTCCTGTTCCTGCGTGAAGGCGAGGACGGCGAAGGCTGCATCCAGGCGGTACGGACGCTCGACCAGATGATCGCACTGGCCGATGCGGCGTTTCATACCGGCGGCCTGACCGCGCTTGCCGAAACCGATTCGTTGCAGCCGGGATTGTTGTCGATGCTGGCCAGTTCGGGTCTTGCGGCGGAAATCGCGGTCGAAAGCGCGCGTGCGATCGCCCAGCACCTGATGCAGCCACTCGCGAAAGTCGCCGCCGAAGCGCCGGCTCCCGCACTACCGGAAATTATCCTGACTGCGCCCGAGCCGCATCCGGCGACCGCGCGGCCGTTGCCTGTTGCCGAGCCGCCGCCCAGCGCTCCGCTCGAAGCCGATCCGGCTGATATTGCGCGGATTCGCCAGCTGATGGTCGGTACCTGGGTGGAATTCATCACCGAGGACGAGCGCGTGCAGCCCGGCAAGCTGTCGTGGATCAGCCCGATCTCCGCGCGCATGCTGTTCGTCAACAAACGCGGCGCGCGCATGCATGTCGCTTCGGCCGAGGAACTCGCGGCGATGATGAAGGAAGGCAAGTTGCGCCTGCGCATGGCCGACACCGCCTTCGATCAGGCGATGCACCAGGTCCTTGGCCGGTTGCGCGAAAGCACGGCCGGCACGAAGCACTGAGCCAGATCCCCCGCCTCCCGGCATCTTCGCGGGTGGTGGCGATGTACTCGATGTACAGTGCGCCAACCCCGGCAACCCTCGCTCCGGAACGACGGAACTTGACGATTCCGCTCATCGGCGCTGCCTCGATGGCGGCGATTCGATTACGATGCAGCGGTCTGCCTGAAGTTCGGAGCCGCGCATGGCGTTCACCGTTGCCGTAATCCGCGAAACCGCGCAGGGCGAGCGCCGCGTCGCAATCACGCCCGAAACCTGCAGCAAACTGCGCGCCGCCGGAGCGACGGTGCTGTTGCAATCCGGCATCGGCGAGGACGCGCATTTCCCCGATAGCGCCTATGAAGGCGCCGATTTCGATACCGATGCCGACACCGTCCTCCAGCGCGCCGATGCGCTGCTGTGCGTGCAGCCTCCCACGGCGCAACGGCTGGTATCGCTGAAGGAAGGCGCGATCGTGATGGGTTCGCTCGCAGTTGGAGCCGATCCCGCGCGCGAAGCCCAATGGCTCGCGCGCAAGGCCACGAGTTTCCCGCTCGAACGTTTGCCGCGCACCACGCGCGCGCAGGCGATGGACGTGCTGTCGTCGCAGGCCGGGATGGCCGGATACAAGGCGATGCTGATCGCGGCGCAGGTCGCGCCGAAGTTTTTCCCGATGCTGACCACCGCCGCGGGTACGATCCGGCCGTCGAAGGTGCTGGTGGTCGGCGCAGGTGTCGCCGGCCTGCAGGCGATCGCGACCGCGCGCAGGCTCGGCGCGCAGGTCGAAGGCTTCGATGTGCGCCCGGAAACGCGCGAGCAGATCGAATCGCTCGGCGCGAAGTTCCTCGATCTGGGCGTCAGCGCGAAAGGTGAGGGTGGCTACGCGCGCGAACTCACCACCGAGGAGCGCGCCGCGCAGCAACAGAAACTCGCGGAGCACCTCAAGGGCGTGGACGTGATCGTGACGACCGCAGCGGTGCCTGGGCGGCCTGCGCCGAAGATCATTTCCGCAGCGATGGTCGCGGGGATGAAACCGGGCAGCGTGATCGTCGACCTGCCGGCGGAATCCGGCGGCAATTGCGAACTCACACGTGCGGGCGAAACCGTCGTGAGCGGCGGCGTCAGCATCGTCGGGCCGACCAACCTGGCGAGCCAGGGCGCGATGCACGCGAGCGAAATGTACGCGCGCAACCTGTTCAACTTCTCGCAGTTGCTGATCAAGGATGGCGCGCTGGCGCTCGACTGGGACGACGAGCTGATCGCCAAGACCTGCCATACCCACGACGGCGCGCTGCGCACTGGCTGATTGAAAAGGGGATCAGCTGGTCCGGAGCGTCGCGCGGTGCACCGACGCGGTTATGATGCGGATATCCGCACTTGCGGAACTCCGCTTCTACGGAATTGCGCACATCAACCGGAGGGGACATGAGCGACGGCTTTGTGGCGCTGTACATCTTCATGCTCGCGGCCATCTGCGGCCACGTGATCATCTCGCGGGTGCCGGTGATCCTGCACACGCCGCTGATGTCGGGCTCGAACTTCGTGCACGGGATCGTTCTGGTCGGCGCAATGGTCGCGCTCGGCCATGCGGAGACCACGCTGGAAACGGTGATCGGCTTCATCGCGGTGCTGCTCGGCGCGGGCAATGCGGCTGGCGGTTACGTGGTGACCGAACGCATGCTGGAGATGTTCAAGTCCAGCCGTCCGGCACAACCCAAGGCCCCGACGCCATGATCGCAGACTGGCTGCCTTTGCTGGTGCGCGCGAGTTACCTGCTCGCCGCGCTGCTGTTCATCCTCGGCCTGCAGCGCATGTCCTCGCCGGTGACCGCGCGCAGTGGCATCCAGTGGGCCGGTATCGGCATGGTGATCGCCACGGTGGCGACATTCGCGTTGCCGGGCATGCACAACCTCGCACTGATCCTGGTCGCGGCGAGCATCGGCACCGTGATCGCGTGGGTGTCTGGCAAGAAGGTCGCGATGACCGATATGCCGCAGATGGTCGCGCTGTACAACGGCATGGGTGGTGGTTCGGCAGCCGGGATAGGCGCTGTCGAGTTGATCCAATTCGCCGCCGGCGAGCCATCCACGAAGACCCAACTGGTGCTCGGCGTGATCGGCGCGCTGATCGGTGCGATCTCGTTCTCCGGTTCGTTGGTCGCGTTCGCCAAGCTGCAGGGATGGATGGACAAGCGCTTCCTGTTCCCTGGCCAGCAGATATTCAATGCGCTCGTATTTCTTGCCGCGATCGCGCTCGGCGTGGCTACGGTGCTGTGGATGCAGCAGCCGGTGATCGTCGGATTCTTCGTTTGCGCGCTCGCGGTCGGGCTGCTGATGACGCTGCCGATCGGCGGCGCCGACATGCCAGTCGTGATCTCGCTGTACAACGCGCTGACTGGCCTGGCCGTCGCATTCGAGGGCTATGTGCTCGGTAACGAGACGTTGATCGTCGCGGGCATGGTGGTCGGCGCCGCCGGCACCCTCCTCACCCAGCTCATGGCCAAGGCGATGAACCGCTCGCTCGCAAACGTGCTGTTCGGCAACTTCGGCGCGGGCGGTGGCGAGGCGCAGGAAATCACCGGTGCGCAGAAACCGATCGATGCGAGCGATGTCGCCGCGATGATGGCCTACGCCGAGCGCGTGGTGATCGTACCCGGCTACGGCATGGCCGTTGCGCAGGCGCAGCACAAGATCTGGGAACTCACCCAGCAGCTGATCAAGCGTGGGGTCAAGGTGAAGTTCGCGATCCATCCGGTCGCCGGCCGCATGCCGGGCCACATGAACGTGCTGCTGGCCGAGGCCGGCGTGCCCTACGACCTGATCGCCGACATGGACGACATCAATCCGGAATTTCCGAACACCGATGTTTCCCTGGTGATCGGTGCGAACGACGTCGTAAACCCGTCAGCGCGCACCGACAAGGCCTCGCCGATCTATGGCATGCCGATTCTCGATGTCTCCAACTCGAAGAACACCATCGTGATCAAGCGCGGCAAGGGCACCGGCTTCGCGGGCATCGAGAACGCGCTGTTCTACGCCGACAACACGCGGATGCTCTACGGCGATGGTGCCGAGGCCGCGGGCCGGCTGGTGTCGGAACTCAAGGCGCTCGACGGCGGGCATTGATCCTCGCCAGTGGCGGGTCAGCGTCCGTACCGCGCAGCAAGCGCGAGCGCCACAACCACCAGGCCCCAGTCGAGCGGCGTGTTGCCGAGCTGGATCAGCAGCCAGCTGAAATCCGCACCCATCCTCCGGGCGGCTTCCAGCGGGGACTGATCCATTTGCCTGGAGATCGGCAGCCCTGCAAGGAGCCACTCGCCAAGCGCGATGGAGACGCCGGTGACCAGTACCGCCAGCAGCGCGCGGGTCGCGCCGGAACGCGTGCGAGCGAGGCGGAGCAACACGATCGAGTTCAGTGCCGCGAGCAGTGCCATCCAGCCAACCCGGCTGTTGCATGCCGCAGCGACCGCAAGCCATGCACCCGCGAAGACAAAGAACCCAGGTACGAGCATCACGGCGATGAGTAGGGGATGCTGTGGGATGCCCGAAGGACTGCGGAAGAGGGTGAGCATGCCCGCATCGTAACCGCTGCTGACGCCACGGCGGATACAATAAGCGCATGTATAGCCGCAGCAGCGAACCTTTCAAGCTCGAACGCGATTGCGCTGCAGTCCTGGTACCGCAGGGCGAACAAGTCACGTTGCCGGCGGGAAGCATCGGCTATATCTCACAGGCGCTCGGCGGCAGCTACACGGTGTATGTCGAAGGCAACCTGTTCCGCATTGCGGGTGCCGATGCCGATGCGCTCGGCAAGGAACCGACGCTGCCTCCGGAACTGCCTCCAGATGCGAGCGACGAGGACGTCGAAAAGCTGGTGTGGCGGCAGCTGCGCACCTGCTTCGACCCAGAGATCCCGATCAACGTGGTGGATCTGGGGTTGGTGTACGACTGCGACATCGAACGGATGGCCGATGGCCGCCGCAAGGTCAAAGTCCGCATGACGCTCACCGCTCCCGGTTGCGGCATGGGCGACATCCTGGTCAGCGACGTGACCGACAAGCTCGAACGCATTCCCACCGTCGCCGAAGCCGACGTCGACCTGGTCTTCGACCCGCCGTGGAACCAGAGCATGATGTCCGACGCGGCACGGCTCGACACCGGGATGTTCTGAACGCTTGGGGATACGACTACGCCAAAGTGTGCGCTATTCGCGCATTTGCATCCAAATAGCAGCGCACAGTGCCCTCGACACGATCAGACATGGAGGTGTTCATGTTGCCACGCATCATCGCAAGGGGCGCGTCATATTGTGACGCAATACGTCATATTGTGAGTTGAGCTTGAGCTGCTCCCTGCTGGAAGGGCGATACGAAAGGCTCACTTCGTCACATTTTCTGCTGCGGGTAGTGCGTCCGCGATCACAGTTCAAAGGCGTAACTCATTTTTTGGCGCAGTGCAACATATCATTAAAAAAAATTAATGACATGGTGCGAATCGCACTGCTAGCGTCGCCTCGTTCGCGTTGGACGCTGCGTGCGAACGAAATTGAAATTCGCTCGGTTGTGGCTCGTTACAACGCGTGGCTCGCAAGCTCGGATCATCGGGTGCAACTGCAAGCCAAGTGAGGCAAACGCAGATCGGGCGAAGACGCCCAAACGCAACGCCGGGATGCATGCATTTGCGGCGTCAACCACACACACATCAGGGGTTACGAATGAAATCCACGTCTACCAGCTTGCGTAAGACCACCCTCGCGCTCGCCATCCTGGCCGCAGGCACTGTCCTTGTTACGCAAGCCAACGCTGCGGGCGTCAAAGCGCCTGCGCTCAAGCCTGCGGCGGTTACCAATCCCTATTCGCCGGCCTACGGACACTCCTATCGCCACGGCGTCATGCCGACCCGTCAGGTTTTCGCCAAGATGCAGCAATGGGCTGCTTCGCAGCCGCATACATTGTTGGCTGAGCAGAACCTTACGAAAGGCGCCCCCGTTGCCGGCGTTGGCGTGCTGGACGGCCAGACCAAGGCTTATCTGGTGTTCTACGGCACCCAGTGGGGCACCTCGAGCACCGATGCAAACGGCAACCTGAAGTTCACCAATGACACCGCCGGCGCGGCCGGTGCGGCCCAGCAGATGTTCAAGGGCATCGGCACGAACGGCGAACTGTGGTCGGCCGAGCTGACCCAGTGGTGCGACGACATGGCTACCGGCGCGTCGAGTTGCGCGGCGGGCGACGCCACCCGCATCCCGTACCAGCAGAACATCCTTGCCGGCGTGTGGTACGACAACTCCGTCGCATCGCCGTCGGCTGCTACCGCCGCTCAGCTTGCCGCCGAAGCGAACAAGGCTGCCGCGCATTTCGGCAACACCACGAGTGCGGCGAACCGTTTCGCGTACTACGTGATCCTCTCGCCGAAGGGCACCAACCCTGACAACTACCAGGGCCAGTACTGCGCATGGCATGACTACACTGCCGGTTCCAACGGCAACATGGCGTACAGCAACCAGCCGTACAACGTCGACTCCGGCGCCGGCTGCGGCGTGGGCTTCGTGAACAGCCCGGGTACGCTCGATGGCTATACGATGACACTCGGCCACGAGTGGCACGAAATGATGTCCGACCAGTTCCCGGCCGGCGGTATGAGCAACCACGGCTCCGGCGCGCATGCGGGCCAGGAAAACTCCGACGAGTGTGCCTGGATCGCAGCGGGTTCCACCTGTCTCT
>JBEPVS010000145.1:0-6864 GCA_041690875.1 Gammaproteobacteria bacterium | reverse complement strand
CTCGTGCACCTGTCGCTGAAATATCGCCACCGCCAGTACCAGCTGCGTACGCTCCACGATGTCATTGCGCGCGCCTCCAAGCCGGTCATCGTCGCCGGTGATTTCAATACTTTCTGGGGCAACCACGAAATCTATCTGTTCATGCGCGCTTCGGGACTGCGCAGCGCCAACACGCTCGGCCTGGCTTCATACCCGGCGCGATCACCGCGCGTCGAGCTCGATTTCATCCTGGTCAGCGCCGGCATCGAGGTCAAGGATTTCCGCATCCCCGAGGTGCGTTTTTCCGATCACCGCCCGTTGATCTGCGACTTCGACATCCGCACGACTGCTGCTAAGTGAGCAAGGACTGTCCATGAACGACAACTCTGCATGGCGGCTCGAGCATGGCGACGATGGGATCGCAACACTGACGATCGACCGGCCAGGCGGCAGCGCCAACACGCTCGGCAATCTGGTATTGCTCGAGCTCGAGGCGCGTCTGGCCAAATTGGCCACCGCGCCGCCGAAGGGCTTGATCATCCGCTCGGGCAAGGTTTCCGGATTCATCGCCGGCGCCGACATTCGCGAATTCACTTCCTTCAAGAATGCGGACGAAGCGTTCGCGCACATCAAGGTCGGGCAGCGCGTGTTCGACAGACTCGAGGCGCTCCCCTGCCCAAGCGTTGCGGCGATCGCCGGCTTTGCATTGGGCGGCGGCCTTGAACTCGCACTGGCCTGCACGTATCGCATCGGCGTCAACGACAGCCGCTTAAGCCTTGGGCTACCGGAAGTGCTGCTCGGTATTCATCCGGGATTCGGCGGCACGGTGCGTGCCGTGCGCTTGCTGGGCGTGCGCGCGGCAATGGAATTGATGCTGACGGGCAAGCCCTTGCGCGCCGAGCGCGCGCTGGCGGTGGGCCTCGTCGATCGGTTGGTGGCTGCGGATGATCTCGACACCGCGGCCCGGCAAATCCTCAAGGAACGCCCTGCCCCGCATCGCCCGCCGCTCACCGATCGGCTGCTGAACCTGCCGGGCGTGCGCGGGATGCTGCGCGCTTCGTTCGAAGCGCGTGTTGCAAAACAGGCCCGGCGCGAACATTACCCGGCGCCGTACGCGATCATCGACCTGTGGGTTCGATATGGCGCACGCGGCGAGCGTGCCTACGATGCCGAGGCGCGCTCGATCGCGAACCTGTTCACGACCGACGCCGCGCGCGGCCTCGTGCGCATGTTCCTGCTGCAGGATCGCCTGAAGGCGCTCGGCGGCAAGACACCCGCGCCGCTGAAACGCGTGCATGTCATCGGCGCCGGCGTCATGGGCGGCGACATCGCGGCCTGGTGCGCGCTGCGTGGCCTCGAAGTCACGTTGCAGGACCGCGAACAGAAATACATCGATCCGGCGCTGCAACGCGCCGGCACGCTGTTTGAGAAACGCATCTGCGATCCGGGCGAGCGCGCTGCGGCGAAAGCGCGCCTGAAGGCCGACGTCGCCGGTGACGGCGTCCCGTCGGCCGATGTGCTCATCGAGGCGATATTCGAAGACCTCAATGCGAAGCGCGCCCTGTATGCGCAGGCGGAGCCGCGGCTGTCGCCGGGGACGGTCCTGTGCAGCAACACATCGAGCCTCACGCTCGAGCTGTTGGCAGAGAAACTTGCCGATCCGGGACGGCTCGTCGGACTGCATTTTTTCAACCCGGTGGCGCAGATGCCGCTTATCGAGGTGATCCATTCGGCGCAGACCCGGCCCGAGCCGCTCGCGGCGGCGATGGCCTTCGCGCGCAAGCTCGACAAGCTGCCGCTGCCGTGTCGGAGCGGACCCGGATTCCTCGTCAATCGCGTGCTGTTTCCGTATCTGCATGAAGCGCTGTTCGCCGCCGGAGAAGGCGTGCCGCTTGCGCTCATCGATCGCGTCGCCGTCGAGTTCGGCATGCCGATGGGACCGATTGAGCTCTCCGACGTGGTCGGTCTCGACGTCGCGCTACACGTGGGTGAGATCATTACGCGCGAGCTGGGCCGCGAGATGCCGCCTTACGCGGCGCGCCTTCGCGAACTCGTGGCGGCGAAGAAGCTCGGTCGCAAGACCGGCCAGGGTTTCTACACCTGGCAGGATGGAAAAGCGGTGCGCGAGAGTGTCACCGCCAGCGTGCCGCCAGATCTCTCCGATCGCCTGATCTTGTCATTGCTCAACGAGTGCGCGGCGTGCATGCGCGAACAGGTCGTCGCGGATGCCGACCTGCTCGATGCAGGCGTAGTGTTCGGCACCGGGTTCGCACCCTTCCGGGGCGGACCGCTGAATTATGCCCGTACGCGCGGCGTGGCCAACGTGGTGGCCGCCTTAGGCGAGCTCGAACAACGCTACGGCGCGCGATTCCATGCCGATGCGGGCTGGTCGGCACTGGCCTGAACAGCGCGAAAAACGCGCTGTGCTAACATCGATGGAACAGCCGGACTGCAGGTATACGCATGAGTGAGGGCCGACCAGCCAATGTGGCGCTGCTGCGCAGGCTGTCGCCGCTCGACGGCATGAAGAACGACAACCTTGCGGCTCTGGCCCGCAAGGTGACGATCAACGAGCTCGCCGCGAACCGCACGCTGTTCAAGGAAGGCGATGCCGAACGCAAGAGTTTCTGGCTGGTCTCCGGCATGGTCGAGCTGCGCGAGGGCGAGCGCACTGTCGCGATGATGCGCGCCGGCACGCCCGAGGCGCGCAATCCGCTGTCGCCGAAACTCCCGCGCCGGGTCAGCGCGCGCGCGGTCGACGCTATCGAGTACATCGCGGTCGACTCCGACCTGCTCGACATGATGATCACCTGGGACCAGACCGGCACCTACGAAGTCGGCGAGCTGCAGGCGAATTTCGGCGGCGGCGGCGGCGAAGACTGGATGACCACGCTCCTGCAGACCAAGGCCTTCCACCGCATTCCTCCGGCCAACATCCAGGCGATCTTCATGCGCATGCAGCGCGTCGCTTGCCGCACCGGCGAGGTGATCATCCAGCAGGGAACGGAAGGCGATTTCTTCTACGCGATCGTCAGCGGCAAGTGCGTCGTGACGCGCGAGACGCCGCTCAATCGCGAAGGCATCCGACTTGCCGAGCTGTCAGTGGGCGACACCTTTGGCGAAGAGGCGTTGATCTCCGAAGCCAAGCGCAACGCCACGGTCACTATGCTGACCGACGGCGTGCTGATGCGCCTGTCGAAGCAGGATTTCCGTGAACTGATGAACGAACCGCTGCAGCAGTGGCTCGAGTACCCCGCGGCGCGCGAGATCATCGAGCGCGGCGGCAAATGGCTCGATGTGCGGCTGCCTTCGGAATATCAGAACCTCGCCATCGAGGGCGCGCTGAACATCCCGCTGTACTTCATGCGCCTGAAGCTGGCGACGCTCGATCGCGCGACGCCCTATGTCGTGTATTGCGACACGGGTCGGCGCAGCGCGGCCGGCGCATACATTCTGCTCGAGCGGGGGTTCGATGCCTTTGTGTTGAAAGGCGGCATGGCGAGCGCTGAACCCGAGCTGCGGCGCCCAGGCTAGCGCTGGGCTAAGCTTGACGGGCTAGTGCAGGGCCGGCGTCCGAAGAACCGCCGGCGACAAACTCACATCGTGTGCGTGGCCTTGTCGCCCGAGAGCGCGCCGGCCAGGTAATTCTCGATCTTGTGGCGGGTCTGCCCGCGATCCTGTTCGCTGAACTGCACGCCGATGCCAGCGGTGCGCTTGCCCTGCGCGCCTTTCGGCGTCACCCAGATGACGCGTCCGGCGACCGGCAATTTTTCATCCTCGCCCATAAGGTTCAGCAGCATGAACACTTCATCGCCGATGCGGTAATTGCTGTTGGTCGGGATGAACAGGCCGCCATTGGTGATGAACGGCATGTACGCGAGGTACAGCGCGCTCTTGTCCTTGATCGTCAGCGTCAACAGGCCCGGCTTGGCGGCCGGACGCGCCAGGTCGGCGCGCGGCAGCGTTTCGTTGCGACCGGTCGGGTCGCCATGCCTGGCTTGGTTGTCTTTCGCCATCTGCTCTCAGCTCTTGCGCGCCGCGCGAAGCTGCCAAAGCAGCTGCTCCACCGCGAGCGATTTGTTGATCGTCGTCGTCGCCAGCCGCCTGAGCTCGTGCAGAGCGTCCATCAGCCGGATCAGGCCTCGTATATTCATAGAGTAATTCGTCGCTGGCAAGTGCGCGCCAGTGTCCAATTCCGTCAAAGTGCGGGAGACGCCTGTCTGGGCCGTAATCCGCTGTGTGACCCAGTTCTCAGCGCACAGGAGCCGTAGCTCGTACCCGCCGCCACGTTGCGCCCAGCGCTCGGCCGCAGGCGGAATGTCCAGGCTCCCCGACAGCGCGCCCTCCAGGTGCGAGACAGTCTCATCGCGCATGGCGCGCAATTGGGCCGGGTCCGCCTCGAGCGCCGTCAGCGGCGCATTGCCGAGCACGTCCAGGGCAGCCTCCCAGTCGCCCTCGCCCCGATGCGCGCGCAGCCACGCCAGGCAGGCGGCCCGATCGGGCGGTTGCACCTTCAGTTTCTGGCAACGGCTCAGCACGGTCGCGGGAAGCCGCGCGCTGATCTGCGTCACGAGCACGATCAGCGTTCCGGGCCTCGGCTCCTCGAGGGTCTTGAGCAGCGCGTTGGCCGCGCTGGCGTTCAGCAGGTCGGCCGGATTGACGATCGCCACGCTCGCGCCCGACCCGTGACCGGTCAGCGTCAACGCTTCGGTCAGCGCACGCACCTGGTCCACCTTGATCTGCTGTGCGTCTTCTTCGAGTTCGAGGAAGTACAGGTCGGGATGAGCACGCGCGGCGACGCGTTCGCAGTTGCGGCACCGACCGCAGGGAGCATCCGCCTCGCGGCACAAGGCCGTTTGGGCGGCCCACAGCGCCAGCCGTCCACCCCCGGCGCCCGGCGAATCCTGTATCAGCAGCGCGTGCGGAAGCCTTCCGGTCGCGCGTGCGCGACGGAGCGATTGCAGTTGCGGCTGCAGCCAGAACAAACCCGGCTTTTCAGCCGCGCTGGACGCTGCTGTCATGAGGCCGCTACGGGGAACAAGTCGGCGATGGCCTCCCGCGCGGCAGCCTCGACCTCGGCAAGTGGACGCGTCGCGTCGATGACGCGCATGCGCTGCGGTTCGCGCGCCGCGCGCTGCAGGTAGACACTGCGCACGCGCTCGAAGAACGCGAGTTGTTCCGACTCGAAGCGGTCCGGCGCGCCGGCCCGACTCCGGGCCCGCTGCAGCCCTAACGCGACTGGCACGTCGAGCAACAGCGTGCGCACCGGCCACAGGTCGGCGTGTACGGCGCCCGCGAGCCGGTCGAGCAGCGCCGTGTCAACGCCCCTTCCGCCACCCTGGTAGGCGTAGCTCGCGTCGGTGAAACGATCGCAGATCACCCAGCGTCCGGCGGCCAGCGCCGGCCGCACCGCATTGTCGAGGTGCACGGCGCGCGCTGCGAACATCAGCAGCGTCTCCGCGTTGGGATTCAGCAGCTCATTGCCCCGGCGCAGCAACAGCTCGCGCAGCGATTCGGCCAGCGGCGTGCCGCCCGGCTCCCGTGTCAGCAGCACAGGGGCGCCGCGGCGACCCACTTCGGCCTGCAGGGTTCTGGCGACCGTGGATTTACCCGCACCCTCGATGCCCTCGAGCGTGATGAACGCGCCGGCGCCAGCCGCGGTGATCATTTCCTGCCTCCCGACACGGCCGCGTCGGGCGTCGCGCCGGTGCGCGTCAGGAAATCGCGCAGCGCCGTTATGTGCTCGGCATAGGTGCTCGAGAAATGATGGCTCCCATCGCCGATGCCGGTGGCCACGAAATATAGCGCCCGGCTGTCGGCCGGATGGAGCACGGCGTGGATCGAGGCGCCACCGGGCAGCGCGATCGGCGTGGGCGGAAGCCCCAAGCGCGTGTAGCTATTGTACGGTCCATCGGCCTCGAGGTCGCGCCGCCGCAGGTTGCCGTCGTAACGCGCGCCCATGCCGTAGATGACCGTTGGATCGGATTGCAGCCGCATGCCGCTGCGCAGGCGATTGGCGAACACCGCCGCGACCTTCGCACGTTCATCCTCGCGGCCCGTTTCCTTCTCGACGATCGAGGCCAGGATCAGCGCAGCGTCCGCGTTCGCCACGACGACGCCCGGCGCGCGCGCGTCCCATTCCTGGTGCAGCCGCTCGCTCATGCGCTGCAAGGCGAGTTCGTAGATGCGCCGATCGCTGGTGCCCGCCGCAAAACGATAGGTGTCCGGGAAAAAACGTCCTTCCGCGGGCACGCCCGCGCGCCCCAGTGCGCGCATCAGCGCGGCAGCGTCGAGGTGCTGCCACTCATGGACGAGGTCTGGGCTCGCATCCAGCGCAGCGCGCATCTGCGTGAAGGCCCAGCCCTCGACGATGGTCACCTGCGAGAGCACCACCTGGCCCGCATTGAGCTGGTTCAGCAGCGCTTGCGCGGTCGCTCCTTCCGCCAGTTCATAGGTGCCCACTTGCGCGCGCAGTTGCAGGCCGTGCAGCCGCACGTACCCCTCGAGCAAACGCGGCCGCCGCACCGCCTGCACGCGCGATAACTCTGCCAGCACGCTGCGCAGGCTCGCTCCAGCGGGCACCTCGATGCGCGTGCCGGCCGGAGCCCGCGAGCGCTCATTGATGCTGCCTTCGAGCTGCTGCAACAAGACAAGCACAATGGCCAGCAGTGCGATCGCCAGTGCGGCCACAATTCGCATCGCGCTACTCGACCGCGCCATTGATCCACTCCATGAGTCTTGCGCCGCGCTCGTCCACGGCCAGCGCGCGGCCTTCATACCAGTGTACGGGTTGCAGTCCCAATCGCACATTGGTCACCAACATGGACGGCGCCGAGGCCAGTTCGCGGGGGGTCAGCGACTGTTCCCGCACGCGCAGGCCCAGTC
>JBEPVS010000144.1:0-6926 GCA_041690875.1 Gammaproteobacteria bacterium | reverse complement strand
GAATCGAGGTGATCGCCGATGTTGACGGGCAGGTAGTTGAAGACCGTGCCTTCGGAAATGCGCTGCAGTCCCTCGAGCTTGATGTCGCCGACGACGAAGTCGCTGCCGTCGAGCTGCTGCTGCGCCCAAGCGGCAGCGCCTGTGACTAGCGACAGCGCCGCTGCGACAAACGAAAGGAGCAACGCTATTCCAGCGCGATATTTCATCCGCACACTGCCGTTAATGATGAAAGGTCAGCCAAACTGACGCGTGATGTCGTTGTACAGGGCGACGCCGAGCAGCACCGCCACCAGCGCGATACCCAGCTGTTGTCCCGCAAGCTGCACGCGTTCGGACAGCGGACTGCCCTTCAGCCACTCGATCGATTGCATCACGACCTGGCCGCCGTCGAGTATCGGGATCGGCAACAGGTTCATGAATCCAAGCACCAGGCTGATCTGCACCAGCATCGCCAGGAACACCGCAAGCCCCGCCTGGGCGGCATCGCCCGCGTACTCTGCGATGGACAGCGGGCCGCCGAGATTCTTCACCGACACGTCGCCGGCCAGCATGCCCCACAGCATGTGCACCTGGAAACGCGTCATGCTCCAGGCTTCGCCGCAGGCTAGCCTAAGCGCGGCCAGCGGGCCGGGATGCGAGCGCCGCTCCATGCCGGGCGGAAACTGCGCCGCATGCGAGGACAGCACCTGGATGATGCCGATGCGCGCGCCGTCCTTGAGGGTCGATCCCACCTGCACGCGCGTCGTTGCGGAACGGCCATCGCGCAAGTACTGCACCGCGATCGAATCGTTGGGATGCGCGCGAATCGCCGTGGCGAGGGCGAGGTAATCGTGCACGGGTTCGCCATTGACGCTCTGGATTTCATCGCCGGCCCGAAGGCCTGCCAGCGCGGCCGGGCCACCGTCAGTGACCTTGCCGAGCACGGCCGGTACCGGCAGCTGCTGGATCTGCAGGCCGAGGCAATCGGGCGCCGAGCCCGGATCGGTCAGCGCGCGACGCTCCGCGGAGTTCGCAAATGCAAAGCGGGCGACGCGCTGCTGGTTGTCAGGTGAGCGCAGGGTCAGCGTCAGCGGCCCGCTGCCGGCCACGCCTTCGAACAGCGCGACGCAGGCCTCGCCCTGCGACTTCACCGGCCGCGAATTCACGGCAATGACTTCATCGCCCGCCTGCACGCCCGCGCGCGCAGCCGGGGAATTGGCCAGCGGAGTTCCCTGCAGCGCGCGCAGCTCGCTGGTGCCGGTTACCAGCAGGATCGCGGTCAGCAACAGGATTGCAAACAGGAAATTGGCGGCCGGCCCGGCCAGCAACACGATGATGCGTTGCCAGTGCGGACGGCGCGTGAATGAATTCGGCAGGTCGGCCTCGGCGACCGGTGCTTCACGTTCATCGAGAAGCTTCACGTACCCGCCGAGCGGAATCGCTGCCAGCACGTATTCGGTGCCGCTCTTGCTGCCGATGCGCGAGACCAGCGCGCGGCCGAAGCCGACTGAAAAACGCAGTACCTTGAAGCCGAGGCGGCGCGCCACCCAGAAGTGGCCGAATTCGTGCACCGTCACCAGCACGCAAACCGCGACGATGAACGCGGCCAATGACCAGAGTGAAAAAATCACGCCAGGCCGCTCCGGGACATTTCGGAGTGCGCGGCCAGCGCGGCACGGGCGCACGCGCGGGCCTGCGTATCCGCGGCCAGCACTGCGTCCAGATCGTTCAGGACCCCACCCGGTGCATCATTCATGACCCTTTCAATGACCCCCGGAATATCCCCAAAGTTCAATTGCTTGTCGAGAAACGCCTGCACCGCCACCTCGTCCGCCGCGTTGAGCCAGGCACAGGCTGCACCCCCGGATCGCGCGGCCGCTTCCGCCAATGCCAGGCATGGGAAACGCGCGCGGTCGGGCACCGCGAATTCCAGTGGTCCGGCCCGGGCCAAATCGAGGAATTCTACACCGGCGGCGATGCGGCCGGGCCATGCCAGGCTCTGCGCTATCGGGGTGCGCATGTCCGGGGCGCTGAGCTGGGCCAGCGTCGATCCGTCCACGTACTCGACCAGCGAGTGCACGATGCTTTGCGGATGCACGACGACACTGACGTCGCGCGATTCCATGCCGAACAGCACGGTGGCTTCGATCAGCTCCAGGCCCTTGTTCATCAGCGTGGCCGAATCGACCGAGATCTTGCGGCCCATGCTCCAGCGCGGGTGCGCGCAGGCCTGCTCGGGCGTGGCGCGAGCCATCGCCGCTGCGGTCCAGCCGAGAAAGGGTCCACCGGAGGCGGTCAACAGCAGGCGCCGCACGCCCGCCGGACGCTCGCCGCAACGCGTGCCGGGCGGCAGGCACTGGAAGATCGCATTGTGCTCGCTGTCGATCGGAATCAGCGTCGCACCGCCAGCGCGCACCGCCGCCAGCAGCAGATCGCCGGCCATGACGACCGATTCCTTGTTGGCTAGCAGCAGCCGCTTGCCCGCAGCCGCCGCGGCCAGTGTCGAGCGCAGCCCTGCGGCGCCGCTGATCGCGCCCATGACCACATCGGCCGTCGCGTCGCGCGCGAGCGCCTCGATCGCGGCCGCGCCCGAAGCGACGCGCGTTGCGGAGCCCGCTTCGCGCAGTCGGCGTTCGAGTTTGGCCGCTGCTTCCGGTTGCTCCATGACAGCGATGTCGGGACGGTGGCGAAGGCACAACTCGCCAAGCTTGCGTGCATCGCTCCGCGCCGCCAGCGACACAACCCGATAGGTGTCCGGATGTCGCTCCAGCACATCGAGCGTGTTTCGGCCGACGCTGCCCGTCGCACCGAGGATGGCGACGCCGATCATGCCGCGACACCCATCCACATGATTCCGGCACAGATGACCGGCGTGCAGGCGAGCACGCTGTCGATGCGGTCGAGTACGCCGCCGTGCCCGGGAAACAGCCGGCCGCTGTCCTTCAACCCGCTGGCGCGCTTGAACATGCTTTCAGTGAGGTCCCCGACCACGGAAAAAGCGGCCGCAGCGAGGCACAGCGGCACGAAGCGATCGAGCGGCAGGGCAAACCAACGGCCTGCGGCCACGGCGATCACCGATGCGAGCAGCATTCCGCCGACCACGCCTTCCCAGGTCTTGCCCGGCGAGATTTGCGGCGCGAGCTTCACGCGGCCGAAGAACCGGCCCGCGAAATAGGCGCCCGTGTCGGCAGCGAAAGCGAGCGCCATGACGAAAAGCGCCCACTGCGCGCCGCGCGGCCAGACCTCGAGCATGCGCGTCAGCGCCACCCAGGTCGGTACGAGCGCGAACAGGCCTGCGGCGGCGACCGCCCAGGTGTTGGCGCGCTGCGGCCAGAGCAGCAGCCATGCGAACGCCACGAGCCACCACGCAACGCTCACTTCCATCAGCAGCGTGAACGCCGCGGCATCGACCAGCCACAGGCGCGCGGCGACCGTGAGCAACGCGACCAGCAGCACGAACCCCAGGCGCGCCGCATGCGGCGCGGTGCTGAGGAATGCGGACCATTCCCATGCGCCGGCAGCGACGAATAATGCGATCAGTGCGCGCGATAGCCACGTCGGCCCGAGCAGCAGCACGCCGAGCAGCACGGCGGCCAGCGCCAAAGCAGTGATGATGCGCGTGCGCATCAGGCGCCCAGCTGTTTGGCCGTAAGGCCAAAGCGCCGTTCCCGCCCGGCAAAGTGCCGCAGCGCGCGCTCGAAATCGTCGGCGGAAAAATCCGGCCAGAGCGTTTCGGTAAAGTAGAGTTCCGCGTAGGCCAGATTCCACAGCAGGAAATTGCTGATGCGCTGCTCGCCGCCCGTGCGGATGAACAGGTCTGGATCGGGCAGCCCTGCGAGCGCGAGGCCGCTGGCAAAATCTTCCGCGCTTATCTCACCGCTTTTCAATTCGCCTTTTTCGCAGCGGGCCGCGACGCGCCGCACCGCGGCGAGAATATCCTGGCGTCCCCCGTAGCTCACGGCCAGCTGCAGCTTGAGGCGGCCGTTCTTCGCTGTGGCGTCGGTGGCCTTGTCGGCGCGAGAGCGCACACGCGATTCCAGCGAATCCAGTTCGCCAATGAAGCGCAGGCGCACGCCGTTCCTGTGCAGCATCGGCAATTCCTGGTCGAGCGCATCGCAGAACAGATCCATGATGCCCGCCACTTCATCGGCCGGCCGTGCCCAGTTCTCGCTGCTGAATGCGAACAGTGTCAGCGCCTCGATGCCGTGGCGCACCGATTCCTCGATGACCGTGCGCACCGGACCCAGGCCCGACTGGTGTCCCGCGTTGCGCGTGCGCCCCTGTCCCAACGCCCAACGGCCATTGCCATCCATGATGATGGCAACGTGTTGCGGCAGCGGTGGGTCGGCGGCGCTCAGGCCGCTAGGGAGTGGCTCCATGGCGTTTGGCGTAGCGCGGCAGGCGTTAAACCTGCAGCATCTCTTTTTCCTTCGCCGCCAGTTGCTGGTCGATCTCGGCAACGAATTTGTCGGTGAGCTTCTGGATCTCGACTTCCGCCTTGCGCTCGTCGTCCTGGGAGATTTCCTTTTCCTTGAGCAGTTCCTTGATGTCGGCGAGCACATCGCGCCGCACGTTGCGCACACTGACGCGCGCGCTCTCGGCATCCTGCCGCACTACTTTCGTGATATCGCGGCGCCGCTCTTCCGTCAGCGGCGGCAATGGAATCCGGATCACCGAGCCGGCGGTCATCGGCGTCAGTCCCAGGTCGGATTTGTGAATGGCTTTTTCGATCGGGCTGACCATGGTTTTTTCCCACGGCGAGACCACCAGCGTGCGCGCGTCCTCGACACTGATGTTGGCAACCTGGTTCAGCGGCATGTCGGCGCCGTAGTAGTCGACCTTCAGGTGCTCGATCAGGCTCGGATGCGCGCGTCCGGTGCGCATCTTCTTCAGGTCCGCCTGGAAGATCTGCACGCATTTCTGCATTCGAACCGTCGCGTCTTTCTTCAAATCATCGAGCATGGTCGTACTCCCTGGTGCGCGTCATTCATTGGTGACCAGCGTACCGACATCTTCACCTCTCGCCGCACGCAGCAGTTGCCCGTTGGCATTCAGGTTGAACACCCGCAGCGGCAAGTTGTGGTCGCGGCACATGACGATTGCGGTCGCGTCCATGACGTTCAGGCGCTCCGTGAGCACGCGATCGAACGTGAGCCGCGGATAATGCTTCGCGGTCGGATCCTTGACCGGATCTGCGCTGTAGATGCCGTCGACCTTCGTAGCCTTTAGCAGCAGCTGCGCCTCGATCTCGATCGCGCGCAGGGCGGCGGCCGAGTCGGTCGTGAAAAAAGGGTTGCCGGTGCCGGCGGCGAAAATCACGATGCGTTCCTTCTCGAGATGGCGCACCGCCCGGCGGCGGATGTAGTCCTCGCACACCTCGTTGATGCGGATCGCCGACATGACCCGCGCGTGCACGCTGAGCGACTCGAGCGCATCCTGCATCGCGAGCGCGTTCATGACGGTGGCGAGCATGCCCATCTGGTCAGCCGTGACGCGGTCCATGCCGGCGCGCGCGAGTCCCGCGCCACGAAAGATGTTGCCGCCGCCGATGACGACCGCAATCTGCGATCCAAGGGCCTGCACGTCGCGCAGCTCACCGGCGATGCGCTTGATGATGATCGGGTCAATGCCGTAATCGGCGCTGCCCAGCAGCGCCTCGCCCGAGAGCTTGACCAGGATGCGCGCGAAACGCGGCTTGCCTGAACCATCCGTCATGCGCATCCCCTTGAAAAATGCCCCGCATCAGCGGGGCATGTTGAATACAGCCTTGCGATCGCCAGCGCCCTTCAGCTGCGCCCGGCGGCGCTGACCTGCGCCATCACCTCGGCAACAAAGTCTTCCTGTTTCTTTTCGATGCCCGCACCGACTTCAAAGCGCTGGAATTCGCGCACGGTCGCGTTCGCGGACTTCAGCAGTTTCTCGACCGTCTGGTCGGGATCCTTCACGAAGGGCTGCCCGAGCAGCGTGATCTCGGCGAGCGACTTGCGCAGCCGCCCCTCGACCATCTTGGCGGTGATTTCCGGGCTCTTGCCCTCTTTCTGCGCCTGCTCGGTGAGGATCTCGCGCTCTTTCGCCGCTTCGGCAGCGGGCACGTCGGCAGCGGCGATATACCGCGGATTGCTCGCCGCAATATGCATCGCCAGGTCGCGCGCGAGCTCGCTCGTGCCGCCATCCAGACCCACCAGCACGCCGATGCGCGTGCCGTGCAGGTAACTGCCGAGCGGACCGCTCGATTCCACCCGCGTGAAGCGGCGCACCGAAATCTTTTCGCCGATCTTCGCCACCAGCGCGCGGCGATGCTCGTCGATGCTCTCGCCCTGGCTAAGCTTCACCGCGTTGAGCGCGTCGAGGTCGGCCGGCTTTGCGGCCGCGACAGTGCGCGCGATCTGATCCGCGAACCCGCGGAAATCCTGCTCGCGTGCGACGAAATCGGTCTCGCAGTTCACCTCGACCATGCCGGCTGATTTTCCGGCGGAGGTCCGCTCGATCGCGATGACGCCTTCGGCGGCGACGCGCGTGGCCTTCTTGTCGGCCTTCGCAAGACCCTGCTTGCGCATCAGCTCAGCGGCAGCGTCCAGGTTGCCGCTCGTTTCAACCAGCGCCTTCTTGCACTCCATCATGCCCGCGCCGGTGCGCTCGCGGAGCTGGCGGACAGTCTCAGCGGTAACGCTCATCAGCGCGGTCCGCGCCGCGTGCCGGCGGCGCCCGGTGCGGGACGGCGGCGTGCCGACGCCGTGGCGCTGGGCGCTGCGGCGACATCAATCGTATCGTCAATGCCGAGCTCCGCATCGCTTACCTCGGCCGCATTGGCAGTGGCCGCTTCAGTCGTCGCCGCGGGCACGACCGCTTCAGTCGCCGCCGCGGGCACGGCCGCATCGGGAGCGCCTGCTGCTGGCGTTGCGGCTGCGGCGGGCGCCGGGCCACGGCGCGTCGGCGCCGGCCTGCGG
>JBEPVS010000143.1:0-6982 GCA_041690875.1 Gammaproteobacteria bacterium | reverse complement strand
GTTCAATGCCATAGACCGAGCTGACGGATGGCGCCGCGGATGCAGTCAGCACTCGGGCGCGCGTTTCGATCAGGTACTTGGCATACGTGGCGGCATGGTCTGAACTGCCGCGCGCGCAGGTAATGACGGCGCGCGGGGGGTGCTCGCGCAACCGCGCGCCGATGTCGGCGACGAGACCTGCGTTTTCGCGCAGCTGGCGCGCCACCACGGCCGCTGCTTCCGCGGCCTCGGCCTCCATCAGGCTCACGGTCAGGTGCTCAGCTCAGCCACGAAATCATAGACGTCGCCGCGGTAGTACGACTGCGAGAACTCGATCGCGCGCCCGTCGCGCAGCGAGCCCAGTCGCTCCACCAGCAACCCGGCTGCGCCTTCCGCGGACTTGAGCAACTCGGCCTGCTCGGCGTTCAGCAGCATGGCGCGCAGGCGCTGCAGCGCGCGCGTCGGACGCTGGTTGTTGCGCTCCAGCGCTTCGTACAACGAGTCGTGCACCGCATCGAGCGAAGGCAAGGCAGCCGCCACGACGGTCGCATACTCGATCGCCATCGGCGCATCGTCGGCATAGCGCAGGCGATGAAAGCGATAGACCGGCGTACCGGGGCTCAGGCGCAGTGCCAGCGCTTCTTCGGGCGTAACGGTGCCCGAGGATTTCTTCAGCCATACGCTGCGGGGCGTGCGGCCACGCGCGCGCATGTCCTCGGAAAACGAGGTCAGCATCGCGAAGTTCTTCTCGACGCGTGCCGACACAAAGTTGCCCGAGCCTTGGCGCCGGATCAGAAGGCCTTCGGCCACCAGCCCATCGAGCGCCTTGCGCACGGTGATGCGCGAAACCTTGAAGTCGGTGGCCAGGTCGCGCTCGGCGGGCAGGGCGTCATCGGGCGACAGCACACGGTTGTCGATGGCCGTCTTGAGCGCGCGCTGCAGTTGCAGGTATAAGGGGAGGCTTCCGCGCTCATCGAGTGGGCCTACGGTCTTGGCGAGCGAAGTCATCGGCCGGTGCCCTTGGGTCCAGGAAACGGAGGCGGCCATTTAATACCAAAACGATACCAGTTACAAGTGTAGCTGTAGGCAGCGAATCGAACGATTCTATACGTGCCGGCAGATAGATGGCACTTGCCGGCTTCGAGACGGCGGCGCGGTCATTGCGACCCTCGATGATTGGTATTATCTTGGATTTGTTTGGTCTTTAAGGGCGTACAGATGCTGGAACAATTGCTGGATAAACGGCAGGCGATCGTGCGTGGAGCGTGTCACGGCGTAGCGCGTATCGGCATATGGTTGCTGTGCGCGTTGTTGCCCGGCCACATGCTCGATGCGGCAACGCTCCAGGCGTCTGCGCCGTTGTCGCTGCGGTGGCAGCTGCTCCCGGATTCGCCGGCTGCGCCGGCGCCCGCGGACAGCGTGCGCGCGCAATTCGTCCTGACTAATGTCTCGGCCGAACCGCTTCAATCGCGAGGCTGGGCGTTGTATTTCGATTGCGAGGAGGGCGTGTTGACGGGCGCTGCCGCGGACGGTTTCATTGTCGATCAGATCGCCGGCGGCGCGTATCGAATGCGCCCCACTCAAGGCTTCGCCGGGCTCGAGCCTGGTGAAAGCGTATTGATTGCGGTGACGCTGCTCGGCGCCCCGCAAAACGCCGAAGAGGCGCCACTGGGAGCCTACTTTGCGCGCGACGATTCGCCTGCCGCGGCCGTGGCGCTGGACGAAGTGCACGGCGCGCCGATACCGCCGCTTGCCGATGTGCGCACGCCGGAGCAAAGCTACGATCTCAACGCCCTGCAATGGCCCGTTCCGGCGAGCGAAGTGCCGCCGGTGCTGCCCAGTCCTCAACACTACGAGCACCTGGCCGGCCAGCTGAGCTGGTCATCGATGCCGCAGATTCGCGCGAGCGCACACTTACGCGTCGAGCAAGCTCGGGCGCAAAAGATGCTGGAGCACTATTTTCCGGTCAACGCCACCCGCGGTGTACAGGCGGCTTCGGCCGGAGACAAGCTGCAACTGCGCATCGCACCGATTGCCGGCGAGGAGTCACCAGAGGCCTATGTGCTGCGAGTTGACCCGCAGCAAGGCGTTTCCGTGCAGGGCAACAGCACTGCGGGCGTTGCGCTCGCACTGGAATCGCTCCGCCAGCTGTTGCCGCTCGCGCTTGCAGCGGACGGCGTCCTCGTGATGCCGGCCGTCGAGATCGACGATGCACCGCGCTTCGCTTATCGCGGGCTCATGCTCGACGTCGCGCGAAATTTTCAATCGAAGGAAACGGTTTTCGGCGTGCTCGACCTGATGGCGCGATTCAAGCTCAACGTGTTTCATTTCCACATCACCGACGATGAAGGCTGGAGGCTGGAGATCGCGGGTCTTCCGGAGCTGACCGGCATCGGCGCGCGGCGCGGGCATGTCGGCTTAGGTCTCGACCGCATTCCACCCGCATACGGCTCCGGCCCCGACGTCGACAACACTTTTGGCAGCGGCTACTACACTCGAGCGGACTACATCGCGATCCTGCAACACGCAGCCGCGCTGCACATCGAGGTGATTCCCGAAATCGAAATGCCTGGCCACGCGCGCGCCGCGGTGATGGCGATGGCCGAGCGCGCGCGGCGCTTGCATGCGGCCGGCGATGCCTCGGCCGACCGCTATTTACTGAACGATCGTGATGACACGTCCGTCTACCAATCCGCGCAACGTTACAACGACAACGTCATGAACCCGGCGCTGCCGTCCACCTATGCATTCATTGCGCGCGTCATCGACGCATTGGTGGACCTGCACAAAGAGGCGAGGGTGCCGCTGCGCACCGTGCATGTTGGGGGCGATGAATTACCGGAGGGTGCGTGGGATAGATCCCCGGCCTGCGCCGCGTTGATGCAGCGCGAGCACCTGGCCAATCGCGATGAGGTGTGGGATTACTTCTATACGCATGTCGATGGGCTGTTACGCAAGCGCGGCCTCGCGATGGCCGGCTGGGAGGAACTGGGCACGCGCGTGCAGAAGATCGGCAAGCAGGAGCAGGTGCGTCCCAACCCGGCTCTGACGACGCGCGGCTACGCGCTGTTCGTATGGCGGAACATCGAAGGCGCCGATGACCTCGCTTACCGCGCGGCAAACGCCGGCTACGACATCGTGCTCACGCCCGCAAACCGGCTGTACCTGGACATGACGCCGTTTTCCGACCCGGACGAACTGGGGCAGACCTGGGCCGGCCGCGTCGACCTGAATACCGTGTTCGACTACATCCCGTATGACGACAACCGCGTCGCGCCCGACAGTCCGGTGCATTTACCGGGCATGGAAAAGCTGACGGATGCAGGACGCGCGCACATCAAGGGACTCGAGGCACCGTTGTTCAGCGAGACGATCAACGACGCCACGCGCCTCGACTACATGCTGATGCCGCGACTGCTGGCCGCTGCGGAGCGCGCCTGGGCGCCCGATCCGGCCTGGACTTCAGAGTCGGATCCAGTCCGCGCCTCACGCGCGCATGCACTGGCGTGGTCGCGCTTCGTCACGCAACTCGGCTTCAATGTGTTGCCGCGGCTCGATGCGGAATGGCCACAGCTGCATTATCGCCTGCCGCCGCCTGGCCTGAAACGCATTGGCGGTAGCGTGTTCGCCAACGAGCAGATCCCCGGGCTCATGCTGCGCTATACGCTCGATGGCTCGGATCCCACGATGAACAGCCCACCGGTCACCGGCCCGATCGACGAGCGTGCCACCGTGCGCGTCGCAGCCTTCGATCGCAACGGCCGCAGCGGCCGCGCGGCGCAAATCGATGCCCGAGCGCGCTAGCGGCGATTCCGTGTTGCAACTACTCGCGCCGTTGTCCGGCTGGGTACTGCCGCTGGATGAAGTACCCGACGCCGTGTTTGCGGGCGGCATGGCCGGCGACGGCGTTGCGATCGATCCGACCGGCCATGCACTGCATTCACCTTGCGATGGTGTCATCGTTTTGATGGGCGCAGCCCGCCATGCGCTGACACTTCGAACGCGCGGCGGCGACCTGCTGCTGCACGTTGGCATCGACACGGTCGCGATGGGCGGCGCCGGATTCACGCTGCGCGTGCGCGACGGCGAACACGTGCGCGCTGGAACGCTGCTGCTGGAGTTCGACCTGGACGAGATCGTGCGACGCGCGCCCAGCGCCATCACGCCGGTGCTGCTGGTGGGTGCGCGCGCCGGGCAAGTGTCGCGGTGCCAGCACGCACGGCGCGTGGCAGTCGGGGATCCGTTGTTCGAGATCGTGCCTGATGGCGCGAAAGCCACGGCCGCCCAAGCGACTGCCGCATACGCGTCCCCACGCGAGGCGATCGTGAGCAGCGCATTTCGTATTCCGTTCGACCACGGCTTGCATGCCCGGCCCGCTGCGCGCGTGGCTGCAGCGCTGGCTGGGATCGATGCGCAGGTGAAATTCAGCGTGCACGGCCGTGAGGCTGACGCGCGCAGCCCAGTCGCGATGATGGCGCTGGGTGTGCAACGCGGCGACATCGTCACGGCAGACGCCCGCGGCGGAGGCGCATCTGCCGCGCTCACCGCTCTCGAGGGCGTCCTCGAGCGCGTCGCGGAGACGACCCCTGCCGCTGGAATGGCGCTATCGCCGGCCCGAGCGCACACGGTGATCACTCCGCCCGCCAAGGCTCCGTCGCCCGGCGCGCGGCTCGACGCCGTCATCGCCTCACGCGGTCTCGCGGCAGGCGCGGCCGCGCCGCTCGTCGATGTGGATCCTCCGATCGGTGCGGCACACGGCGACGCGAGCGCGGAGCGTGCACGATTGTCGGCGGCGATTGATGCCGTCGGTGCACGCTTGCGCGCGATGGCCGCGTCCGGCCAGGCTGCGCGGCGCGGCGTGCTCGAGGCACACGAGGCCCTGCTGGCGGATCCCGGCTTGCGATTGCGGGCGCTCGGGCAGCTCGAGGGCGGCGCGAGTGCCGGCGCCGCGTGGCGCAAATCGCTGCGCAACGCCGCGGCATCGCTGGCCGCATTGTCTGACCCCCGCATGGCGGAACGCCGTGCCGATTTGCTCGATATCGAACGCCAGGTGCTGCGCGTGTTGAACGGCGACACGTTTGAAGCGGCGATCGAGTTGCCCGCACGCGCCATCGTGCTCGCTTCGGAGTTGTTGCCCTCGCAACTGCTGTCGCTCGATGCGACACGCCTCGCGGGCGTGTGCATGGTCGACGGCGGCGCCACATCGCATGTTGCCATTCTCGCCGCCTCGATCGGATTGCCCATGCTTGTGGCCGCAGGGCCTGCGGTACTGTCGATCGCCGCCGGCACGCCGCTCATTCTCGATGCCGAACACGGACAATTACTGGTCGCGCCGTCGGCCGATGAGCAGGCGCGAATTTCGGCGGTGATTGAGCAGCGCGCGCGCCAGCGCGCCGAAGATCATTCCGCCGCGGGCCAGCCTGCGCTGATGCGCGATGGCGCGCGCGTGCATGTGTACTGCAACCTGGGCGCCGTTGCGGAGTCCGCTCCCGCAATCGTTTCCGGCGCCGAAGGCTGCGGACTGTTGCGCACCGAGTTCCTGTTCCTCGATCGCGCGCAGGCTCCTGATGAAGGAGAACAGCTCGCCGTATACCAGGCCATTGCGACCGCGCTCGGCGGGCGCACGCTGACGATCCGCACGCTCGATGCAGGCGGTGACAAGCCGCTGGCGTATCTCCCGCAGGCGCACGAGGAAAATCCGGCGCTCGGAATGCGTGGCCTGCGTACGAGCCTGGCGCGTCCGGAGTTGCTCGATGCACAACTGCGTGCCATCGTGAGAGTGGCGCCGCCCGGACAATGCCGCGTGCTGCTGCCTATGGTCACCGAGCTCGACGAGGTGCGCACGGTGCGCAAGCACCTTGAGGCGATTTCAGCCGCGCTCGCGGTGCCGGCGCCGAAGCTCGGCATCATGATCGAGACGCCGGCGTCGGCGCTGCTCGCCGATCAGCTGTGCGCGGAAGTCGATTTCCTCTCGATCGGCAGCAATGACCTGTCGCAGTACACGCTGGCGATGGATCGTCTCCATCCGACGCTCGCCGCGCGGCTCGATGCCGTCCATCCGTCGGTGCTGCGGCTCATTGCAGGCGCGGTGCAGGCCGCGCTTGCGCGCGGCATCGAAGTCGGCGTCTGCGGCGCGCTCGCCACCGATGCCGCGGCGGTCCCGTTGCTGATCGGATTGGGGGTGCGCGAACTCTCGGTGGTGCCCGCGCAGATTCCCCGCATCAAGAGCCTGGTGCGCACGCTTGCGAGCGCCGAAGGCGCCCAGCTCGCGCAGCGTGCACTCGAGTTGCCATCGGCCTCCGCAGTGCGCGCGCTGGCGCGCGAATGGAGCGAACACCATGCCTAGAACTGTAGAAGGCTTGCAGCGGCTGGGCCGCGCGTTGATGCTGCCGATCGCGGTGCTGCCGGTGGCCGGATTGCTGTTGCGCCTCGGCCAGCCCGACCTGCTCGACATCAAGGTGCTCGCGGCGGCAGGCGACGCGATCTTTTCGAACCTGGGCCTCGTATTCGCGGTCGGCGTCGCGGTCGGCTTCGCGCGTGAGAACCATGGCGCCGCCGGGCTCGCAAGCCTGGTTGGGTTCCTCGTCGCGACCCACGGTGCCGAAGCGCTGCTCACCGTGCCGTCTTTCGTGACGGCGCACCTAAGTGGCTCGGCCGCCGATCTCGCTACATCGGCCTGGCGCACGCAGCAACTCGCCAAGCTCAGCATGCCGGTCGGTGTGCTCTCCGGACTCATCGCCGGGTTCATATACAACCGCTATAGCGACATCGAAATGCCCAGCTACCTGGCCTTCTTCGGCGGAAGGCGCTTCGTGCCGATCGCAACGGGCTGCATCGGCGTGGTGGTGGCGGTGCTGTTCGGATTCGGATGGCCGATGCTCGCGCGCGGAATGGATTCGTTGAGCCATGCAGTCGTCGGTGCGGGATCGCTTGGCTTGTTCGCCTACGGCGTGCTCAATCGCGTGCTGATCGTGACCGGACTCCATCACATCCTCAATAACCT
>JBEPVS010000142.1:0-7083 GCA_041690875.1 Gammaproteobacteria bacterium | reverse complement strand
GCTCGAGGGACTGCAGCGCATTTCCGAAGGCACGGTATTCAACTACTTGCCGGTAAACATCGGCGATCACCTCGATTCGCAGCGCGTGCGTGAAGCGATCCGCGCGCTGTACGCGACCGGTTCCTTCCGCGACGTGGAATTCAGCCGCGACGGCAATACGCTGGTGATCGCCGTGCTGGAGCGTCCCTCGCTCGAGAGCATCGAGATCAAGGGCAACAAGGACATCAAGACCGAGGACCTGCAGAAGTCGCTCCGCAACGTCGGCTTATCGGCCGGCAAGACCTTCAACCGTTCGACGCTTGAAGAGGTGACGCAGTACCTCACCGACCAGTACTACAGCCGCGGCAAGTACGCGGTGAACATCGATTCGAAGGTCGACGACCTTGCCAACAACCGCGTGCGCGTCAACATTGACATCAAGGAAGGCAACCGCGCGAAGATCCGCCAGATCAACATCGTCGGCAACAAGACCTTCAAGGCAAAGGACATCCTCGAGACGCTGACGCTGAAGACGCCGACCTGGACCTCCTGGTACAAGCAGGACGACCGTTACTCGCGCGAATCGCTGCAGGGCGACCTGGAGAAGATCCAGACCTACTACCAGGACCGCGGTTACGCCAACGCGCGCGTCGATTCGGTGCAGGTCGCGATCTCGCCTGAAAAGAGCGACGTGTTCATCACGGCGAACATCACCGAAGGCGTGGTCTACAAGATCTCGAGCGTCAAGCTGGCCGGCAACATGGTCGTGCCCGAAGCGCAGCTGCAGCGGCTGGTGCTGGTCAAGCCGGGGCAGACCTATTCGCAAAAAACCATTTCATCGACGCAGGAACTGATCAAGAACCGGCTGGGCGCGGAGGGCTTTTACTTCGCCAAGGTCGAGCCGGTGCCAACGCTCGATGACGCGAAGCGAGAGGTGGCGCTGTCGCTGTTCGTCGATCCGGGCAATCGCGTCTACGTGCATGAGATCAGCTTCAAGGGCTCGACTCGCAGCAACGACGAGACATTGCGCCGCGAGTTGCGCCAGCTCGAAGGCTCGCTGCTGTCCAACATCGCACTTGAGCGCTCGAAGCAGCGCCTTGAGCAGCAGCCCTTCGTCGAGAAGGCGGAGTTCGAGACGAATCCTGTGCCGGGTTCGCCCGACCAGGTCGATGTGGTTTTCGATGTGAAGGAACGCCCGAGCGCGACGATCAGCGGCGGCATTGGCTATTCGGCTTCGCAAAAATTCATGCTGAACGGCAGCTTCCAGGACAGCGACTTCATGGGTTCGGGCGACCAGGTGGCGCTGCAACTCGACTCGGGCCTGTACAACAAGCTCTACAGTTTCACACACACGAATCCTTACCTGAACGTCGACCAGCTCTCGCGCACCGTGTCGCTGAGCTATCGCAACTCGACGCAATTCGTGTCGACCTCGTCGAACTTCAAGTCGCAGAACCTGGCGCTGGGCCTGAGCTACGGTTATCCGGTCACCGAGTTCCAGCGCCTGAGCGCCGGCGTTTCGCTGCAACGGGTCGACCTGTTGACCTACCAGGGGAGCAGCGCGCAGCAGGCCGTCGACTGGGTGAAGACCAACGGCGGACCCTACACGCGCATCGTGCTGACGAGCCTGACGCTTGGCGACGGTACGTCGGTTACCAGCTCCACGTCGCTGTTCGGCAGCCGCTTCAACACGCTCGAGACGAACGTCGGATGGCTGTACGACTCGCGCAACCGCGGCCTGTTCGCCGACCGCGGCCAGCGCCACACCCTGGGTTTCAGCTTCGTGCCGAGCGGCAAGACGCGCTACTACGTGGCCAGCTACGATGCCATCAAGTACATCCCGTTCCCGTTCCATTCGACGTTGTCGCTCGGCCTTAACCTCGCATACGGGAACGGCCTCGGCTCGACGACCGCGTTGCCGCCGTACAAGCGCTTCTATGGTGGCGGCCCCGACACGGTGCGCGGCTACACCAAAGCTCGCTGGGCCCTGTGGACAGCAACGGCAATCCTTACGGCGGCAACATGCTCGCCGTGGCGCGCGCCGAGCTGATCCTGCCACTGCCTGCGAAATGGCAAACGAGCGCACGGGCAGCGTTGTTTTTCGACTACGGCAACGTGTTTTCCACCGACAAGGTCCAGTTCCTCGGCCGCGACTTCCTGACCCCGGTGACCTACAAATTCAAGTATGATCAGCTAAAGCGGTCCACAGGCATTTCGGTGCAGTGGCTGGCGCCCTCGCTCGGCGTATTCCGCTTCAGCTATGGCATACCGCTGAACAAGTTCGAGGGCGATGCGGTGCACTGGGCAGATCGCACCGAGAATTTCCAGTTTACGATCGGCGGTTCTTATTAATCATCAGGGAGCACAGCAGTGAAGCGTTCTTCGATTCTCTCCGTTGCAGGGTTGCTGGCAGTAGCGATGGCCGCGATCGCGCCGGCGCAGGCCGAAATCAAGATCGGCGTCGTCAACGCCGCACGGTTGTTGCAGGAATCGCCGCAGGCCAAGGTCGTGCAGGATTCGCTCCGTGCCGAGTTTGCACCTAAGCAGCGCGAGCTGGCTGCGCAGCAGGCAGCGATGAAGGCCAAGCAGGAAAAATACGAAAAAGACGCCTCGACGATGAGCGCCGACCAGCGCACCAAGATGGAAAAAGAGCTGCGCGACGGCAACCGCGACTACTCGCAGAAGCTCAACGATTTCCAGGAAGACGCCAACACGCGCCAGAACGAGGAGCTCTCGCGGTTGCAGAACTCGATCATCGCCGAAGTGCGCAGCTACGCGCTGTCTCAGCACTTCGACCTGATCTTGACCGACAGCGTCTACGCGAGCGAATCGCTCGATATCACCGCCGCGGTTCTCGCGGCCTTGCAGGCGCGCGGCGTCTCGGCGCCGAAGGCGGCAACGCCGCCGCCGGCAGCTCCCGCCAGCAAATAACGGCAGCCTCCGGCATGGACGCGGGGGACGTCCAATGAGCATGACGCTCGGCGAACTGGCCGTGCGTTTCGGCTGCGAGTTGCGCGGCGATCCTGCCGTGCGGATCGTGCGGGTTGGCACCCTGGCTGGGGCAGGATCCGGCGAGCTCTCCTTTCTCGCCAATCCTCAATACCGCGGCCAGCTCAAGGGCACGCGCGCGAGCGCTGTGGTGCTCGATGCAGGCGCGGCGGCAGAATGCCCGGCCGCGGCGCTGGTCCATTCGAATCCGTACGCCACGTACGCGCGCATCGCCACGCTGCTGCATCCCGAAGCGCCCGCCACACCGGGCAATGGTCCCGGTGTGCAGATCGATGCGAGCACCCGCGTCGCTCCCAGCGCCAGCATCGGGGCGGCGACCGTCATCGGGCCGCGCTGCACGATCGGTGAGCGTGTGCGCATCGGCGCGGGTTGCGTGATCGGCGCCGATGTGCAGATTGGCAATGACTGCCGTGTGCATCCCCGCGTGACGCTGGAGCCGGGCACCGAACTTGGGGCGCGCGTCTGCGTGCAGTCCGGTGCGGTCATCGGATCCGACGGATTCGGCTATGCACGCGATGGGCAGGGTTGGACAAAAGTGCCGCAGCTCGGCCGCGTGCGCATCGGCGCCGATGTCGAGATCGGCGCCAATACGACCATCGACCGCGGGGCGATCGATGACACGGTCATCGGCGCGGGCGTCAAGCTCGACAACCAGATCCAGGTTGCGCACAACGTGCAGATCGGCGAACACACGGTGATCGCTGCCTGCACCGGTATTTCGGGCAGCACGCGCATCGGGGCCCGCTGCATGATCGCCGGTGCGGTGGGTATCGTCGGCCACCTGGACATCTGCGATGATGTCGTGGTGACCGGCCTGTCGATGGTGTCGCACTCGATCAGCACGCCCGGGGTCTATTCAGGCGGCATCCCTGCTGCCCCTGCGGCGCTGTGGCGGCGGGTGGTGGGCCGCCTGAAGCGCCTCGATGCGTTGGCCGGCCGGGTCACGCGGCTCGAGCGCGGCACACACAGTTCCGATTCAAGGATTCACAACGATGAATGAACCGCGGCAGCTGGATATTCACGAAGTAATGAGGCGTCTCCCGCACCGTTACCCGTTCCTGCTGGTGGACCGCGTGCTCGAGTGCGTGCCGGGTCATCGCGTGCGCGCACTGAAGAACGTGACAATCAATGAACCGTACTTCATGGGGCATTTCCCTCATCGTCCGGTGATGCCGGGCGTAATCATCATCGAAGCGCTGGCTCAGGCCGCGGGCGTCCTTGCCTTCGTCACCGCGGGCGTGTACCCGGATGAGAACTCCGTGTTTTATTTTGTCGGTATCGACAAGGCGCGTTTTCGCCGACCGGTGGAACCTGGAGACCAGCTGATGCTGGAGGCGACGCTCGAGCGCAACCTGCGCGGGATCTGGAAGCTGACTGCGATGGCAAGCGTGGGCGGCGCCGAGGCGGCTTCGGCCGAGCTGATGCTGGCCCCGGGGATGGCGACGGGCCCGGTGCAGGGCCGTGGGCCAAAATCGTGATCGACGCGCGCGCGGTGGTGTCGCCGCAGGCCGAGCTCGCAGCAGATGTCGATGTCGGTCCGTTCGCGGTGATCGGCCCCGGCGTGAAAATCGGCGCACGCACGCGCGTCGGCTCGCACGCAGTGATTACTGGGGAAACCAGCCTGGGCGCCGACAACAAGGTGTTCTCGCTCGCCTCGCTCGGTGAGGCGCCGCAGGATCTCAAGTACAACGACGAACCGACGCGGCTCGAGATCGGCGACCGCAACGTGTTTCGCGAGTTCTGCACCGTGAACCGCGGCACGGCGCAGGGTGGGGGCGTGACGCGCCTCGGCGATGACAACCTGATGATGGCCTACTCGCACGTGGCGCACGACTGCCAGGTCGGCAGCAAGGTCGTCATGGCCAACTACGCCGCGCTCGGTGGCCACGTACATCTCGGCGACTGGGTCATCATGGGCGGCTATTCCGGCGTGCACCAGTTATGCAAGGTCGGTGCGCACGCCTTCCTCGCCAACAACGCCGCGGTGACGCGCGATGTGCCGCCGTTCATCATGGTGGTGGGCCAGCCAGCGAAGCCGCACTCGATCAATAGCGAAGGCCTGAAGCGCCGCGGCTACAGCGAAGAGCAGATTCGCGTGTTGCGCGATGCGTACCGCACGCTGTATCGGCGCGGGTTGCCGCTCGCCGACGCGCTGGTGGAACTGCAGGCGGTGGCGAAACAACACAGCGTCGTGCAAGCGCTCCTGGATTTTATCGGCGCCGCGACGCGCAGTCTCATTCGCTAGACGCCAGACCGTGACGGCACGCGCGTTGCGCATCGGGGTGGTGGCGGGCGAAACTTCCGGCGACCAACTCGGCGCGGCGCTGATCGCCGCGCTGCGCGAGCGCGTGCCGGATGTCGAGATTCGCGGCGCGTGCGGCCCGTTGATGCGCGCTGCCGGCTGCGAGCCGCTGGCCGACGCGCACGAGCTTGCGGTGATGGGGCTGGTCGAAGTTCTCTCGCACCTGCCGCGGTTGCTGCGCCTGCGCCGCCGGCTGCGCGACGAATTCATTGCCTGGCAACCCGATGTGTTCATCGGCATCGATGCCCCGGAATTCAACCTCGGCCTCGCGGCGCAACTGCACCAGGCGGGCCTCAGCACCGTGCAATACGTGAGTCCGCAGGTGTGGGCCTGGCGCGAAGGGCGCGTGCGCGGAATTGGCCGCGCCTGCGACCTGGTGCTGTGCCTGCTGCCCTTCGAACCGGCGTTCTACGCGCACCACGCGGTGCCGGCGCGCTTCGTCGGGCATCCTTTGGCCGACCAGATACCGCTCGATGCCGATCGGGCCGCCGCGCGCCGGGCGCTTGGCCTCGAACCGGGTATCACCGTTGTCGCGCTGCTGCCCGGCAGCCGGCGCGGCGAGATCACGCGGCTCGGTCCCGATTTCATCGCGGCAGCGCGTAAGCTCGCTGAGACCTTGCCTGGCATCGCCTACATCGCGCCGATGGCGTCGAGCGAGGCGCGGGCGCTGTTCGAGCAGCAATGCTCCGCGGCAAAGTTCGCCGGCGTGCGGCTGCTCGACGGTCAGGCGCGCACCGCGCTACAGGCCGCCGACGCAGCGCTCGTCGCTTCCGGCACCGCGAGCCTCGAGGCGCTGCTGTGCCGCTGTCCGATGGTGATCGCCTATCGCCTCAGCGCGATGACCGCGTTCCTGTTGCGCGCGCTGCGCATGGTGCGGCTCAAGTATTTTGCGTTGCCAAACCTCCTGGCGGGTGAACCGCTGGTGCCGGAGTTTTTCCAGGAGGCCGCCACCGCCGCAAAACTGGCCGCGGCATTGCAGCGGCAACTGCGCGATGAGGATCATCGGCGCATGCTCGAGGCGCGCTTCCGCTCGATACACGTTACGCTACGCCAGGACGGCGCGGCGCGCGCCGCCGACGCGGTACTGGAGCTGATCGGGGCCACGAAACGGAGCGCCGCATCGACATGATCGTCAATTGGCAGGTGGGCGTGGACGAAGCCGGACGCGGTCCGCTGGCCGGGCCTGTCGTGGCCGCCGCCGTGCTGCTCGATCGCAGGCGCCCGATTGAAGGCTTGCGCGATTCGAAGAAGTTGACCGCGCAACGCCGCACGGAACTCGCGGTGCTGATTCGCGCGCGTGCGAGCGCCTATGCGATCGCCGTCGCCAGCGTCGAGGAAATCGATGAGCTCAACATCCTGCAAGCCACGCTGCTGGCAATGCGCCGTGCGCTCGCGGCGCTGACGGTACGGCCGCGCCGCATCATCATCGATGGCAACAAAGCACCACAGCTTGCTGATCTGTTTGAAGATTGTCCGGTGGAAACCCTGGTCGGCGGCGATGATCTCGTGCCGGCGATCAGCGCCGCGTCGATCCTCGCCAAGACCTGGCGCGACGCGCACATGGCCGAGCTCGACGCGCAGTATCCGGGTTTTGGATTGGCGCGACACTGTGGCTACACGACCGCAGCGCATCTCGAAGCCTTGACGCGGCTCGGCCCGTCACCAGTGCATCGACGGAGCTTCGCTCCGGTAAGATCACTGCTAGGGCCTGTTCACAATTAGGACATCGATGCGTTGCTGCTCAAAATGCCTTCAGACAAGGCGCGAGGCGCGCTGCGTGGTCATTCCACGTG
>JBEPVS010000141.1:0-7137 GCA_041690875.1 Gammaproteobacteria bacterium | reverse complement strand
CGGCGAGGCGCTTGCTGTCGACGCGGCAGAGATGATGGAGCAGCATCGCGTCACGGCGCTGCTCGTCATCGACGACCAGCGACAGCTCGTCGGCGCGCTGAATGTGCATGACCTGCTGCGCGCGGGCGTGCTGTAGCAATGCGACCATGACCCGCCGCGCCACGCCGCTCGCCGCGATCCGGCTGCTGGTGCTCGATGTCGATGGCGTGCTGACCGACGGGCGGCTGCACTACGGCCCCGATGGCGAGCAGCAGAAAGTGTTTCATGTACATGACGGCAGCGGCATTCGCGCGCTGGCCGCGGCGGGCGTGACGATTGCCGTGATCTCCGGGCGCAGCTCGGCTGCAGTTGCGCGTCGCTGCACCGAGCTCGGTATCCGCGAACTCCAGCAGGGCGTAGACGATAAAGGCCAGGCATTGGCGGCGTTGCTGGTGCGTCTTTGCGTTTCCGAACGGGAATGTGCCTGCGTGGGCGACGACACACCCGACGTGCCAATGCTCAAGCGCGTGGGGCTGGCCATTGCGGGCGCCGGCGCGCACGCGGATGCGCGGCGTGCTGCGCACCGGCGCACGCGGCTGCGCGGCGGCGCGGGCGCGGTGCGTGAAGTCTGCGACTGGCTGCTCGCAGCGCGCGCGCGCGCCGGTCGCTAGGAGAGCGACGCAATGCGCCGCATCTGGTTGCTGCTTGCTTTCGCATCCGCACTGGTCCTGTGGTTGTGGCGCTCTCCGCGCGGCGAGGCGCCGGCCAGCACGGCCGCGAGCGCCGGCTCGAAGGCGGCGCCGGGCTACGTGGCGACCAACGCCGAACTGATCGACACCGACGCCGACGGGCAACCGCAATACACGCTGCACGCAGCGCAGATTTCGCAGCCCTCGCCCACCGCCGAAATCGAACTGACCGCGCCGCAGTTCGTCTACCGCGGCGAAACCACGTGGACGCTGACCGCTGCACGCGGCGTACTGCCGCCGAACGCACAACAGATCCAGTTGCTGGGCGATGTGATCGCGCGTGCGCAACGCGAAGGCACGGCCCCGCTCCAGTTGCGCACCGCCAGCGTCACCGTCGATATGGAGGCCCGCACCGCAGACTCGAGCGAAACCGTCGCGATGGAAGCCGGGCGCAACCGCCTGTGGGCCAGCGGCCTTCACGCCGATATGAAGTCCGACGAGCTGCAGCTAAAATCGCCGGTCCATGGCGAAGTGGCAAGACTGAATCCGTGAACGGCACCCGCGCGCATTGCCGCTGGCTGATCGCTTTGCTGCTGGCGGCCGCGATGCCGGGCGGCGCGACCATGGCTGCGGCTGTGGCTGCGGCTGCGGCTGCGGCTGCGGTCGATGACGGTTCGGGAGCCAAGGCCGATTGCAATGCAGACAGCGAAGCCAGTTGGCCTGCTTGCAAGAAGGGCACGCTTTGCGTGTGCTCGGGCCCTGTGGAGTACCGCCGCGACAAGGTCATTCTCAACGACCTCGTGCTGTACCAGGGCGGCAGCCCGCTGCAGGTACGGGCGCGGCGCGCCGAGACGGCCTCGATCGACACGGCGGATAGCACCTGGAATCTTTCCGGCGACGTAAGAGCGCGGCTTGCGCAAGGCCAGCTCGCGGCCGAGAACGCCACCGTGCATTTCCAATCCAGCAACTTGACGGCCGCGATGTTCGACGGCAAGCCGGCCACATTCCAGGAGAGCGGCGCGCCCGCGAACGAGGTGAGCAGTTCGGCCGCGGCGCTGGGCATCGTGCGCGGCAGCGCACACACGATCGAGTACGACAACGGCGGGGGCGGCGAAGTGCGCTTGCGCGGCGACGTGCAGCTTAACGATGGCTGCAAGGACATCCACGGTGACGGCTTCGTGTACAACCTCGTGCAGAAGAGCCTCAAGAGCCTCGCGCCGGTCGCCGGGGCGAGCCGCGAGCGCGTGCGTGGCACTTTCCAGCAGAAGTGCACGCCGGGAGCGACACCCACACCGCCGAAGTCTCCATGAGCACGCTTAGCGCGACGGAACTCAACAAGCATTACGGCACTCGCCAGGTGGTGCGCGCGCTGTCGATGGAAATCCACACGGGCGAGGTCGTCGGACTGCTCGGCCCGAACGGCGCCGGCAAGACCACCGCGTTCTACATGATCGTCGGCCTCCTGAAGGCCGATGGCGGGCGCATCCAGCTCGACGGACGCGACCTGACGCCGCTGACGATCGACCAGCGGGCGCGGCTGGGGCTGGGATATCTGCCGCAGGAGGCGTCCGTCTTCAGGCGATTGACGACCGCGGACAACATCCTGGCGATCCTCGAATTGGTGCCGGGCATCGACAAGGCGGAACGCGCGCGGCGGCTCGAGGAACTGCTCGGGCAACTGCACATCGCGCATGTGCGCGACACGCTCGGCATGTCGCTGTCGGGCGGCGAGCGGCGGCGCGTCGAAATCGCGCGGGCGTTGGCGGCCGGGCCGCGCTTCATACTGCTCGATGAACCGTTTGCGGGTGTCGATCCGCTGTCGGTGGCCGATATCCAACAGATCATCCGCGACCTGGCTGCGCGGGGCATCGGCGTGCTGATCACCGACCATAATGTGCGCGAAACGCTGGGAGTGTGCGCACGCGCCTATATCGTCAATCGGGGCACTGTAATCGCATCAGGAACCGCGGAACAAGTGCTTGCCAACCCCGAGGTGAAAGAGGTGTACTTGGGCGAGACTTTCCGCCTGTAGACGAGGCCCCGCCGAATTGCTCAAAGCTTCCCTGCAGCTCCGCCTGGGGCAGTCGCTGACGATGACGCCGCAGCTTCAGCAGGCGATTCGCTTGCTGCAGCTTCCGACGATCGAATTGCAGGCACACATCCGCGAGGCCCTCGAAAGCAACGTCATGCTCGAGCAGGACGAAGAGGCCGAAGCCGCCACGTTCCAGCCCCTGGCCATTACCGAGATGGGTGGTGAAACCGCCGCGCCGGAACCTGCCGTCAACGTCGAAGTCATCGATGACGGCTGGAATGACCAGAGCGTCGGCCCGGCTGAAAATCCGTGGAGCCCGGGCGATGACGATCGGGCCCAGGATATCGCTGACGCGAGCGGCCAGAGTTTGCGAGATCACCTGCTGTGGCAGCTCGAGTTGCCGCAACTGACGCCCCGCGAGCAATCGACGGGCCGCGCGATCATCGATGCGATCAAGGACGACGGCTACCTCGGCGATTCGCTCGAGGAAATCGCCGCGACGCTCCTTCCCGAGATCGAAGCCACGAGCGCGGAAGTTGCCGCGGTGCTGGCGATCGTGCAGGGATTCGATCCATCGGGCGTCGGCGCGCGCACCGTCAGCGAGTGCCTGACGATGCAGTTGAATCTGCTCGACCCCGACACGCCGGGGCTCGCGACCGCGCGCTTGCTCGCGCTCAATCACCTGGAGCTGGTCGCAAGCCGCGAACTGGCGCCGCTCCGCCGCGTGCTGCATGCGAGCGATGAGGAACTCGAGGTGGCGCTGGCGTTGGTGCGCGCCTGCCATCCGCGTCCCGGCTCGGTGTTCAGCACCACCGCGCCTGAGTATGTCGTGCCCGATGTGTTCGTGCGCCGCACCACGCGCGGCTGGTCGGTGGAAATCAATCCGTCCACGCTCCCGAAGGTGCGCGTCAACCAGGGTTACGCCGACCTGATCGGGCGCGGAAGCGATCATGCGACGATGCGCACGCAACTGCAGGAGGCGCGCTGGCTGCTCAAGAGCCTGGAGATCCGCAACGACACGCTGTTGAAGGTGGCGCGTTCGATTGTCGCGCGCCAGAGCGCGTTCCTCGAGCAGGGCGAGGAGCACATGCAGCCGATGATCCTGCGCGATATCGCCGAGGCGATCGAGATGCACGAATCGACCGTCTCGCGCATCACTTCCGGCAAATACATGCACACGCCGCGCGGCGTGTTCGAGCTGCGTTACTTCTTTTCGAGCAAGGTCGAAGGTGCGAGTGGCGGCGCCGGCAATTCCTCGACCGCGATCCGCGCCAAGATCAAGAAGCTGATTCGCGAGGAAGACACCGCCAACCCGCTGAGCGACAGCCGCATTGCCGAGCTGTTGAGCGGCTTAGGGATCCCGGTGGCACGCCGCACCGTGGCGAAGTACCGCGAATCGATGCGGCTCGCGCCCTCGAACGAGCGCAAGCGCGACGCCGGCAAGGTCACGAGCCAGGCGACCTGACGGCGCCACTCAACCGATTCACGACTGTCAAGGAGTAACCCATGCAACTGAGCGTCACCGGCCATCATGTCGAGGTCACGGATTCGCTGCGCCACTACGTGGAGAAAAAACTCGAGCGACTGGTGCGCCACTCCGACCACGTGTTCGACGCCCACTGCGTGCTCAACGTCGAAAAACTCGTGCAGCGGGCCGAGGCGACGCTACACCTGCGCGGCGAGAACGTGCATGCGCTGGCCGAGGACGTAAACATGTACGCGGCGATCGATGCACTGACCGACAAGCTGGAGCGGCTGGTGCGCAAGCACAAGGAAAAGATCACCGACCATCACGCCGCCGAAGCGCGGAAGAGCGCGCGCGTCTAGCTCCCGCGCCTGTACGACCGCAGCATGCAGCTCATCATCCTCAGCGGACTCTCCGGCGCCGGCAAGAGCGTGGCGCTGCACATGCTCGAGGACCTGGGGTACTACTGCATCGACAACATGCCGGCGGCGCTGCTGAAGTCATTCATCGCGCACAGCGTGCGCAGCAGCGACAAGATCTACGCGCGCACCGCAATCAGCCTCGATGCCCGCAACAGCGAGGCCGAGATTGCTTCGGTGCCAAAGCTTCTCGATGAGCTCCGCCGCAGCGGCATCGACTGCGAAGTGCTGTTCCTGATCGCGGGCGAGGCCGAGCTGTTGCGGCGCTTTGCCGAAACGCGGCGCATGCACCCGCTCGGCCGCCAGGGCGAGAGCCTGCGCGAAGCGATCGCCAGTGAGCGGCGGTTGCTCGAGCCGATCGCGGCCTGCGCCGACCAGGTGCTCGACACGTCACACCTAGGCGTGCACCAGTTGCGCGAGCAGATCCAACGGCGCATCGATCCGCGCTCGGCCGAGCGCATGTCCTTGCAGCTCGAATCTTTCGGCTTCAAGCACGGTATTCCGGGGGATGCGGATTTTGTATTCGACGCTCGCTCGCTACCCAATCCGTATTGGGAGAGCGCACTGCGACCGTTGACCGGACGCGATGCGCCCGTCGTGAAATTCCTGGACGAACAGCCCGCGGTGCGCGAGTTCATAGACGATGTCGCGACCTTCATGGTCGCACGCCTGCCGTCGTACCGCAGCAGCGCACGGCGCTACCTCACGGTGGCGATCGGGTGCACCGGCGGCCAGCACCGCTCGGTCCACATCGTCGAACGGCTGGCAGAAATCTTCGCGCGCACTTTGCCTGAGGTGCGCGTGCGCCATTCCGCGCTGACGCAGACCGGCACCGCGACCGAAGTGCGCGTCGGCGCGCGCGCATAGCCCGCGCATAGTCCGCGTAGACCCGCGCTACTCCATTATCCGCCGGCGCGCTTCGCTGCGAAGCCGCGTTTCACGAGTTCGGCGACGAGCGTGTCGCGGTGCTCGCCCTGGATCTCGATCACACCCTCGCGCACCGTGCCGCCCGAACCGCAACGGCGCTTCAGTTCGGCGGCCAGTGCGACGAGCTCCGCGCGCCCAAGCGGGAGACCTGCAACCACCGATACGATCTTTCCGCCGCGCCCCTGCGTGGTGCGCGAAACACGCACGGTGCCCGTCCCCGGCCGCGCGGATTTGCCGCGCACATCCTTGCATGCGCATTGCGCCATCGGACGCCGGCAGCCGGGACAGATACGCCCGACGTCGCTCCGGTAGACGATGTTCACGGCAAGCGGGCCTAAGTGCCGGCGCGCGCAGCGAGCGCCTCGGCGGGTGCGCCGGCGTCGGCCGCGGCGACCGCGCTCATGTCCACGATGCGGCGCACGGTCGATGAGGGCGTCATGATGTGCACCGGCTGCGCGATGCCGAGCAGGATGCCGCCGACGATGACGCCGCCTCCTCCTGCCGCGACACGCATTGCGTTGTAGCAGATATTGGCAGCATCGACGTTCGGCATGATCAGCAGGTTCGCATCGTGCTGCAGGTACGACTCCGGTAATTCGACCGCGCGCACCGCGCTCGACAGCGCCGAGTCGGCGCGCATCTCGCCGTCGACCTCCAGGTCCGCGTCGCGGTCGCGGATCAGTCCGAGCGCGACGCGCATCTTCTGCGCCGAGGGCGCGTCCGAACTGCCGAAACTCGAATGCGACAGCAGCGCGACGCGCGGCGTCATGCCGAAGCGCCGCACCTGATCGGCTGCCAGCAGCGTCATCTCGGCGATCTGCTCGGCGTCCGGATCCCGATTGACGTGCGTGTCGCAGAAGAACAGTTGCCGGTCGTTGAGGATCAGCATCTGCATGGTCGCAACGGTGTGCACGCCGCGCTTGAGGCCAATGACCCGGCGCACGAATTTCAGGTGGTCGAGATAATCACCGACTGTGCCGCACAGCATCGCGTCGGCATCGCCACGCCGCAGCAGCATCGCGCCGATCAGCGAAGTGCGGCTGCGCATCTGCTCCATCGCCAGCGCGCGCGTGACGCCGCTGCGGCTGGCCAGCTCGTAGTATTCGCTCCAGGCGTCACGGAAGCGCGCATCATTTTGAACGTTGACGGCCTCGCAATGCTCGCCGAACCGCAGCCGCAATCCCAGCTTCTCGATGCGCGCCGCCATCAACTCGACGCGGCCGAACACGATAGGCCGCGCCAGCCCCTCATAGACGCCAACCAGAACCCCCAGAACAACATCGTGACGATCGCCGGGGCGCCGGTGACCTTGCCGGTCGCGCCGAAGACGTACTACCTGGGCGTCGTGGTCGATCCTTACAACCAGATCAGGCAGATTTCGTCAGTCGCGCTGAAGCACAAGAAGCTCAGCAACTTCACGCCGGTTCGCTCGGTCGGCCCGCCGATCAAGGGCCTTCCCCCGGCGGGGGTTCTGATCAACGGCGGCACATCGCTTGTGCCCACGTTCCCAACCCCGCTCGGCGGCATCCCCGTCGGCGGCGTGGTGGCGGGGACGTTCCCGATCACGGTGCCGCCTTCGCCCCCGACGACCCCCTGAATCCGAATGGCCCGCGCCCCGATTCAAGG
>JBEPVS010000140.1:0-7195 GCA_041690875.1 Gammaproteobacteria bacterium | reverse complement strand
GTACGAAACGAGCAACTACGGCAAATACGAAGTGACGGGGCAGGGTGGACGCGCCTGGCTCGATCGCGTGTTTGCGTGCCGCATACCGCGGCCCGGCCGGCTCGCGCTGGCGCCGATGCTCAACGAGGCCGGCCGTATTGTCGGCGACCTGTCGATCGCCTGCCTGGCGGACGATCGCTTCCTGATCTTCGGATCGGGTTTCGCCGAGGAGTACCACCTGCGCTGGTTCTGGGCGTCATCGCCGCCCGCGGATGTATTCGTGCGCTCCGCTGCATCGACGCTGAACGGCCTGTCGATTGCCGGCCCGCGTTCGCGCGAACTGCTGCAGCAGCTCATTCGCATTGATCTTCACAACGCGGCATTCAAGTTGTTCGATGTGCGCGAGACGGCGGTCGGCCTGTCACCCTGCGTGCTGACGCGCGCCGGATTCACCGGTGAACTCGGCTACGAAATCTGGACCACGCCGGATTACTTCGCAACGCTCTACGACGAATTGCACGAGGCCGGTCAAACAGTGGGCCTTACGCTCTTTGGAGGACGCGCACTCTCTTCGCTCCGCCTCGAGAAAGGCTACGGCTCGTTCAACAAGGATTTTCGGCCCGACTACACGCCCGCTGAGACCGGTCTCGATCGCTTCGTGGATTTCAGCAAGAATGAATTCAGCGGGCGCGCGGCCGCGGTGGCCGAACGGACGTCCGGGCCCAAGCGCCGATTCGTGATCCTCGAGATCATCGATGCCGAGGCCGAAGTGGTCGGCTATGAATCGATCATGAAGGACGATATCGCCGTCGGTTACGTGACCTCGGGTGCTTACGGACATTGCGTCGACAAAAGTCTCGCCGCGGGCTACGTGCCGACGGCGCTTGCATGCGATGCTGAAGAATTTCAGATCGACATACTCGGCGTCGCGCGCCGCGCCATCATCCGGTCAGCGGCCTGTCATGATCCGCAGGGCTTGCGGTTGCGGAATTGACGCATATATAAGTATCTATTACTTGACATAATGCACTTATCTTGTTGAATCATAAATACTAATCAACACTGCTCCTGGGAATCGCATGACGCAGCGACTTACGATTGAAACGCGCTCGATCGACTACGTGCCGCTGGCTGAGCGGCATGGCAAGGTGCGCGACCTGTGGCCGGTGTGGTTCTCCGGCGAAGCGAACCTGGCGACATTGGCGGTCGGCGTGATCGGCGTCGCGATGGGACTGTCGATGTGGTGGACGACCATCGCCGTCGTCGGGGGCTGCGCGCTCGGCACGTTCTTCATGGCTTTCCATTCCACGCAGGGGCCGCAGCTGGGGCTCCCGCAGCTGATCCAGTCGCGCCCGCAGTTTGGATATCTTGGCGCATTGCTCGTGTGGGTCGTCGCGCTGGTCGCCTACATTGGCTACAACGCCTTCAATTGTGTGCTCGCCGCGCAGGCCACTCGCCAACTGCTCAACGGCACTCGAATCTCCGATGCCTGGATCATCACGTTGTTCTCGTTGCTGGCTCTCGCGATGGCTGCGGTCGGGTACGACTGGATCCATCGCGTGCAGCGGCTGTTTGCCTATTTCATGCTGCTGCTGCTCAGTGCCTTCACGCTGGCCGCACTCTGGCTGGTTCCGATGCCCGCGACGCTGATGCGGCTCGGTGAGTTCAAGAGCATCCCGTTCATCGTGCAGTTCTTCGCGGCCGCGGCCTACCAGCTTAGCTGGTCGATCTATGTCAGCGACTACTCGCGTTACTTGCCGGCCAATGTCGGCGTGGCAGCCTCGTTCTGGTGGACCTACCTCGGCGCGTTCATCGGCGGCGTCTGGATGATGTTGATCGGCACGCTGGCCGCCGCGATCAGTCCGCATCCCGATGTGGCCGCAGCCGTGCAGGCCACGGCTGATCTCGTGACGCCGGGATTCGGTTTCGTGCTGCTCGCCGGCGGCATCCTCGGACTGGTGTCGATCACTGGACTCAATTTCTACGGCGCCTCGCTCACACTGCTGAGCGTCGCCGACTGCGTGAAACCGCAGAGAACCGGCCTGACCGGGCGCATCGTCTCGCTGCTGCTTGCTTTCGCCGTGTCACTCGGTCTCGCGCTGATGTCCTCGCGGGATTTCGCCAACCGGTTCGATGAACTGTTGTCGGTGCTGCTCTACCTGTTCACGCCATGGACGGCTATCAACCTCGTCGATTTCTACTGGGTGCGTAAGTGCCGCTACTCGGTGCGCGAGATCTTCAATCCCCACGGCATCTATGGGCGCTGGAGCTGGCGCGGATTGCTGGCGTATGCAATCGGCTTTGCGGCCATGGTGCCGTTCTTCAGCACGCGTCTGTACCGAGGGCCAATCGCGGTGGCGCTGGGCGGCGCAGATCTCGCGATGCTGGTCGGCTTGCCGGTTTCCGCGATCGTCTATTTGCTCTGCTGCCGCTCCCTGAATCGGGAGCAGGAATGGGCGGCCGCGGCCAGCGCCGATCGCGGGCTGGAACCAGTGCCGAACGCAACGTCCCATTGAGCGCCGAATTTAACCGGTGGTCGCGGCAGTCACTAGCGAAACGTCGTCCAGATCGTCTTCAGGTCGGTGTATTTCTCGATCGCGTGCGGTGAGCGGTCGCGCCCGAAACCCGATTGCTTGAAGCCGCCGAAGGGCGTCGTCATCGCGGACTTGAAATAAGTGTTGATCCACACGGTGCCGGCGCGCAGCGCGTTCGACACGCGGTGCGCCGCATCCATGTCACGCGTCCACACCGCTGCAGCAAGTCCATAGATCGAATCGTTCGCGAGGCGCAACGCCTCGGCTTCATCGCGCGCATCGGTGACCGCGAGCACGGGTCCGAAGATTTCCTCGCGCGCGACGCGCGCGCCTGGATTCACCTTGTCGAGGATCGTTGCTTCGACATAGTTGCCGCCGCTCTCGCGCATAGCCTGCCGACCACCGAGCGCGAGCTCCGCGCCTTCGGCAATGCCGGTGTCAATGTAGCCCAGCACGCGCTGCATGTGCCTGGCGTCGATCAGCGCGCCCATCTTCGTGGCCGGATCGAGCGGGTGACCCAGCGTGATCGTTGCGGCGACGCGCTTCACTTCGGCCAGCAGCTCGGGCTTGATGCCCGCATCGCAGATCAAACGCGAACCGGCGTTGCAGGATTCGCCCTGGTTGTAAAAAATGGCCCAGGCGATATCGCTCGCGGCTGCTCCCAGGTCAGCATCGCGCAACACAATCTGCGGGCTTTTGCCGCCGAGCTCCAGCGCGACGCGCTTCAGGTTCGATTCGCCTGCATACCGCAGCATCAGCTTGCCGACCTCGGTTGAACCCGTGAAAGTCACCAGGTCGACATCGCCGTGCAGCGCGAGCGCCTTGCCGGCCTCTACGCCGAAGCCCGGCACGATATTCAACACGCCCGGCGGAATGCCGGCCTGCAGCGCGAGTTCACCGAGGCGTATCGCTCCAAACGGAGATTGCTCGGCTGGCTTCAGCACGACAGAATTACCAGCCAGCAGCGCTGGCCCGATCTTCCACGCGGCGATGATCAGTGGATAGTTCCAGGGAATGATCGCCCCGATAACGCCGAGCGGCTCGCGCCGGATCAGTGCAAGATCTTTTGGTCCGGTTGGCGCGATCTCGTCGTACAGTTTGTCGGCGAACTCGGCGTAATAGGCGATGCAATTCGCGGCCGCCGGTACGTCCGATTCCAGCGCGTCGCCGATTGGCTTACCGACATCAAGGGTCTCGAGCAGCGCGAGGCGTTCCAGGTCGCCGCGGATCAGTTCGGCAAAACGCGCGAGCACGCGCTTGCGTTGCAGCGGCTCCATGTGCCGCCATCTACCGGCCTCGAAGCTTGCGCGTGCCGCGGCCACGGCGGCGTCGACATCTGCCGCGTCGCAGCGCGCGACGGGTCCGATGACCTTTCCATCCATCGGGCTGATCGAGTCGAAGCTGCGTCCGGACGCGGCCGCGCGGAATTCGCCGCCGATCAGTGCGCGCCCTTCGGGCCGCAGGGTGCGGGCCAGGTCCTCCCATTGGGCTCGGTTTCGGGTGCGGAGGTCGGTGCTCATCGAAATCATTCTCCAGCGGTCGCGCGCGCCAAGCCGCCGATAAATGTCATGTGCGTATCGAAAAATGTCATGGAATCATTGCGCTAAAGGGTCATTACGCTACCTGAGCACGCACGATACTATGGGGCACCATGAGCAAACCCGCCATAGGCCGCCGCTGGCTGCCGCTGAATGCATTGCGCGCCTTCGAAGGCGTGGCCAAGCACGGCAGCTTTACCGTCGCGGCCAACACGTTGCTGATTTCACAAAGCGCGCTGTCGCGGCATGTCATCGCACTTGAAACGCTGATCGGTGCGCAACTGTTCGAGCGCCGCCCGCATTCGCTCGTGCTGACGCAGGCCGGTGCGCACCTGTTGCCGGCGGTGATCAAATCCTTCGACCGCCTCGAATATGCGCTCGATGATATCCGCAACGAGGGCACGCCGACGCAGCGCACGCTGCGGGTGCAAATGCCGCCGAGTTTCGCGGTACAACTCGCGGTGCCGCTGCTGCGCGATTTCCGCCGCACCAGTGCCGAGGTCGAGATTGATCTGGTCAGCCCCTATGGAGTCGGGCCACCGCTCAGTGACGTGGATGTCGCGGTGATCTATTCAAAACCGACCGTCACGCACATGATCGCGGACCTGCTCTGGCCGGTGCGGCTGAACGTGCTGTGCCATCCGAGCCTGGCCGCAAAATTTGCAGACAAGGACCTGCCATCGTTCCTCGCCGCGAATGAACTGATCCATGTGCGGCTCGCCGACCAGCCGCGCCACCACCTGTGGTCGCAGTTCGTGCGCCAGGCCGGCATCAGTTCGGTCAACTATGAACGCGGCCTGGTGTTCGATACCGCCACCTTGGCAGTGCAATACGCGCTGAGCGGCGAGGGCGTCGTGCTGGTCGATGAAAACCTGTTCAGCGAGGAAATCCGCACTGGCAAGCTGGTGCGTGCGTACGAAGCGACGCTCGATGACGGCTACGGCTACTACCTGGTCACGCACCCGGAAGCGTTGAGCGATGCGGCGATCGCGTTGTTCCGCTCCTGGCTGATCGAACGATTCGGCAAGACCGCGCCGCCGGTTGATGCGGGGCTGAGGCTGGCGGTATCGAATGAATGAGCGCGATGAGCGCGCCGCCCGTCGAGGCCGGCGGCGTCCCGGTGCCACGGACTCAGCCACCCCACCTCCTGATCGTTCGCTGCGCTACCGACACCTCGAGAACCCATTCGAGCCGCTGCGGGTTTTTTCAGACGACCAGGTGGCGGCGATCCACGAAGCAGCGCTGACACTGCTCGAAAATCAGGGCATGAAGGTGCTGGCCGCCGACGGCCGTGCGCGCTACGCCGCGGGTGGTGCGCAAGTCGATGAGTCGACTCTGATGGTGCGCATCGATCGCGGGCTCGTAGCGCAATCGCTCGCGAGCGCGCCGCGCGATTTCTCGCTTCACGCGCTCGATCCGGAACGTACCGTGTCGCTTGCCGGGCGCGGCGTGGTCTTCGCACCGACCTCCGGACCACCGAACATCATGGACATCGAGCGGGGGCGGCGTGCCGGCACCTTCGACGATTTCTGCAACCTGATGAAGTTGTGCCAGAGCTTCGAGGTGATGCACGTGCTTGGCAGCGGCGTCGAGCCGCAAGACATCCCGGTGCATATCCGCCACCTCGAGGTGACACGCGCGCAGTGTCTGCTGACAGACAAAGTGCCGTTCATCTTCTCGCGCGGCCGCCAGCAGGTCGCCGACAACTTCGCGCTGCTGCGCATCGCCCATGGATTGACGGAAGAGCAGTTCGCGCAACGACCGTATACGTACACGGTCATCAACACCAACTCGCCGCTCCAGCTCGACATCCCGATGTCCGAGGGCATTGTTGATTTTGCGCTGGCTGGCCAGCCGACGATCATCACTCCGTTTACGCTCGCAGGCGCGATGGCACCCGTGACGATCTCGGGTGCGCTGACGCTGGCGCACGCCGAGGCGCTTGCGGGCCTCACTCTGGCGCAGATCACGCGTGCTGGCGCACCGGTGATCTACGGGAGCTTCACCTCCAACGTGGACATGAAATCGGGTTCACCTGCCTTTGGGACGCCCGAATACGTCAAGGCTTCTTTCGGCGCAGGCCAACTCGCTCGCTTCCTTAATTTGCCATGGCGTTCTTCGAACGCTACAGCCTCGAACGTCGCCGATGCGCAAGCGGCATACGAAGCGCAGATGAGCCTTTGGGGCGCGCTGCTCGGCGGCTGCAATTTCATCCTGCACGCAGCCGGGTGGATGGAAAGTGGACTGTCGACCTCGTACGAGAAATTCATTCTCGATGTCGAAATGCTGCAGATGTTCGCCGAGGTGTTCCAGCCGGTGGGCGCGACGAGCGCCGACATCGCACTTGAGGCCGTCGGCGAGGTCGGTCCCGGCGGACACTTCTTTGGCTGCGCGCACACGATGGAGCGCTACCGCACCGCGTTCTACGCGCCGATGGTGTCGGACTGGCGCAATTTCGGCGCGTGGACTGACGATGGCGCACGCACGGCCACGCAACGTGCCAATTCGATCTGGCATGCGCGGCTCAATGAATTCGTCGCGCCCTCGCGCGATCCCGCCATCGTCGAGGCGCTCGACGCGTTCGTCGAGCGGCGCAAGGCCGAGGGCGGCGCGCCCCCCGTCACTTAAGGGTCAGTTCATGAGAACAAATGTCAGGGTCGCCGTCATCGGTGGCGGCGTCGTCGGCGCCAGCGTGTTGTACCACCTGACGAAGGCCGGGTGGAAAGACGTGCTGCTGATCGAGCGCGCCGAGCTGACTTCCGGCTCGACCTGGCACGCGGCCGGCGGCATGCACACGCTGAACGGCGATCCGAACGTCGCAAAGCTTCAGCAGTACACGATCCAGCTCTACAGCGAGATCGAAAGGATTTCGGGACAATCCTGCGGCCTGCACATCACCGGCGGCGTGATGCTGGCTGGCACGCGCGAGCGCATGGACTGGCTGAAGATGGCGCAGGCCCGCGGCCGGTACCTGGGCATGGAGCTCGAACTATTGTCGGCCGCGGAGATGAAGAAGATCTGTCCGCTGATGGACGAGAAATGCTTCGTCGGCGGCCTGTTCGATCCTATCGAAGGCCACGTCGATCCGTTCGGGGTCACGCACGCCTATGCGAAGGCCGCGCAGATGGGCGGCCTTCGCATAGG
>JBEPVS010000139.1:0-7198 GCA_041690875.1 Gammaproteobacteria bacterium | reverse complement strand
TCACCCTTCTGCACGGCGCGCAAGTCCGCCATGGCCGATTCGGCCTTGGCGCGATCCTCGCCGCTGACCTTTTCGCCCAGGTCCTTCAGCGTCTTCTCGACCGAATGCAACATCGCATCGGCACGGTTGCGGATCTCGACCAGCTCGCGGAATTTCTTGTCTTCCTCGGCGTGCGCCTCGGCATCGCCGACCATGCGCTTGATCTCTTCTTCGCTCAGGCCGCTCGATGCCTTGATGACGATCTTCTGTTCCTTGCCAGTGGCCTTGTCCTTGGCCGACACGTGCAGGATGCCGTTCGCGTCGATGTCGAAGGCCACCTCGACCTGCGGCATGCCGCGCGGCGCGGGCGGGATATCGGCGAGGTCGAACTTGCCGAGCGACTTGTTGTCTTGCGCGCGCTCACGCTCGCCCTGCAACACGTGGATCGTCACTGCTGTCTGGTTGTCATCGGCGGTGGAGAACACGTTGCTCGCCTTGGTCGGGATCGTCGTGTTCTTCGTGATGAGCTTGGTCATCACGCCGCCCAGCGTCTCGATGCCGAGCGACAGCGGCGTCACATCGAGCAGCAGCACGTCTTTCACTTCGCCCGAGAGCACGCCGGCCTGCACCGCGGCGCCAACGGCGACCGCTTCATCCGGATTGACGTCTTTCCGCGGCTCCTTGCCGAAGATGTCCTTCACATACTTCTGCACCAGCGGCATGCGCGTCTGGCCGCCGACGAGGATGACCTCGGCAACTTCAGCCGGCTCGAGGCCGGCGTCCTTGAGCGCCGTCTTGCACGGCCCGATGGTGCGCTTGACCAGGTCCTCAACCAGCGACTCGAGCTTGGCACGCGTGAGCTTGACGCTCAGGTGCTTCGGCCCCGAGGCATCGGCCGTGATGTACGGCAGGTTCACGTCGGTCTGCTGACTTGACGACAATTCGATCTTGGCCTTCTCGGCCGTTTCCTTGAGGCGCTGCATGGCCAGCGGATCGCGGCGCACGTCGACGCCCGACTCTTTCTGGAATTCGTCGGCGAGGAAGTGAATGATCTTCATGTCGAAGTCTTCACCGCCGAGGAACGTGTCGCCGTTGGTCGAGAGCACTTCGAACTGGCGCTCGCCGTCGACCTCCGCAATCTCGATGATCGAGACGTCGAAGGTGCCACCGCCCAGGTCATACACCGCGATCTTGCGATCGCCGCCCTGCTTGTCGAGGCCGTAGGCCAGCGCCGCCGCCGTCGGCTCATTGATGATGCGCTTGACTGTCAGGCCGGCGATGCGGCCGGCGTCCTTGGTGGCCTGGCGCTGCGAATCATTGAAATAAGCCGGCACCGTGATGACGGCCTCGGTGACTTCCTCGCCCAGGTAATCCTCGGCGGTCTTCTTCATCTTCATCAGCACGCGCGCTGAAACTTCGGGCGGGGCCATCTTCTTGCCCTGCGCCTCGACCCACGCGTCGCCGTTGTCGGCCTTGACGATCTTGTAGGAGACCATGCCGATGTCTTTCTGCACGACGTCATCGGCGAACTTGCGGCCGATGAGCCGCTTCACCGCGAACAGCGTGTTCTGCGAATTCGTGACGGCCTGGCGCTTCGCCGACTGGCCGACCAGCACTTCGTCGTCCTTCGTGAAGGCGACGATCGACGGCGTCGTGCGATCGCCCTCGCTATTCTCGATGACGCGGGGCTTGCCGCCCTCCATCACCGCGACGCAGGAGTTCGTCGTTCCCAGGTCGATGCCGATTACCTTGCTCATGACTTGCTCCGAAAGAACTGATTACTGAACGGTGATTTGCGGACGCCGAGCGCCGATTTCAAGCGCTTGCCTGAGGCGCGCGGGCGACGATGACGCGGGCCGGACGCAACAGGCGCCCGTTAAGCTGATAGCCGGACTGCAGCACCTGCAGCACGCTGTCGGGCTTGGCGGTTGCCGAATCCTGCATGACGACGGCCTCGTGCAAGGCCGGGTCGAATGGTGCACCCAGCGGATCGATGCGCTGTATGGAATATTTCTCGAACGCCTTCGCGAGCAGCTGGAGCGTCGCCTGTTGGCCGGCCACGAGCGACGCAGCATCGGCGGTCGAGGCGCTCTGCGCGGCGAGTTCCAGGCTATCGCGCACGCCGAGCAGTTCGCCGGCGAAGCGCTCGAGCGCGAAGCGATGCGCGTTCTCGATGTCCCGTTGCGCGCGTTTGCGAACATTCTCGAGTTCGGCCGTCGCACGCAACTGCGCATCGCGCGCCGCGGCGCTCGTCTGCACGGCCGCTTCGAGTTCGGCCTTCATGAGTGTTAATTCGTCGGTCGCGTTTTCGACAGCCGGCTCAGCATCCGGCGATGGTTGTGCTTTATGGTCCAATAGAACGTTCCAGATTAGTTAGTTACGGTAGATATCTAAAGTTATTTCTTACGCCGAGTGCACTCCCGATCGCCGACTGATTGGGGCTAGCGGCGCGAATTCAAGGCCGAACCCAGCAACTTGGCCGTGATATCGACGATTGGAATGACTCGCTCATAGGCCATCCGCGTGGGACCAATGACGCCGAGCACGCCCGCTACGCCTTCGCCGGTGCTGTACGGCGCGATAATGACGCTGACGTCATCGAGGATCTGGTAGCCCGATTCGTGGCCGATGAAGATCTGCACGCCGTCGGCACGCAAGCTCTGGTCGAGTAAATGGAGGATATCGCGCTTCTCGGTGAAGGCCTCGAACAATCGCTTGAGCTTCTCGACACTCGAAAGCTCGGCAAGCCCCATCAGGTTGGTTTCTCCGGCGATCACATATTCGATGCCCTCCTGGCTGGTGCCGGGGGTGCACACGGTCTGCGCAATCGAGATCGCATCGAGCATCACCTGGTTGATCGAAGCGTGGGTCTCCTTCATCTGGCGAAGCAGCTCGCTGTGCAACTCGGCGAGAGAGCGGCTGCGGCAATGTTCGTTGAGGAAGTTCGTGGCGCGCCGCAATTCCTCCGGGCCGTAGCGCCGATCGAGCTGCACGATGCGGTTCTGCACTTCGCGATCGTTGAAGACCAGCACGACCAACACGCGATTCTCGGTCAGATTGACGAATTCGATCTGCGTCAACGTGGCGGCTGGCGCCATCGGCATTGTCACGAGTCCGGCGAGGTGGGTGATGCGCGACAGCAATTGCGAAGCTGATGCGATCAATTCCTTCGGACCTTCGCGCGCTGTTTCGAATTGCTCGCGCAGGTTGACCAGCTCGGCGCTGTCGGCCTGCGGAAGTTCGGCGCGCAGCAATGAGTCGACGAAGAAACGGTAGCCGCGATCGGTGGGCACGCGGCCAGCCGAGGTGTGCGGTGAGCTGACAAATCCCAGTTCCTCGAGGTCGGCCATGACGTTGCGGATCGTCGCCGAGCTCAGGCTCAATCCCGAATCGCGCGACAGGTTGCGCGATCCCACCGGTTGCCCTTCCCGGATGTAACTCTGCACCAGCACCCGCAGCAGGTGCTGCGCGCGCTCGTTCAGGGTTTCGGGGGAACTGGAATCTGTATTCATAGGCGTTGGGATCAGGCTACCGAGGCTGTTTCCGCCCCGTCAAGCGATGCTTTGAGGTTGCTTTTCCACCGCTTCATGGGAAGTACGTCGCAGCTGGCGCATTTGGCCCGTTTCGCGCCGTTGGCCGCCCCTGTCGGGCATGCTTAAATGGCCCCATGAAGGCCGGTTTCAAGACCTGCGCCCTGATCGGCCATTTCGCCGAGGCGCGCATCGCCGAAGGCGCCGCTGCGGCGCTGGCGGCGCTCGCGCGCCGTGGCGTCAAGGTGCTGGTCGCCGACGACGAATCCGGCGAGTTCGGCGCCGCGGTGCGTGCGGTGCCGCGCAGCGAACTCGCCTCGCAGGTCAATATCATGATCGCGGTCGGCGGCGATGGCACGCTGCTCGAGGCCGCGCGGCTGGTAGCTGGCCTCGAGGTCCCGCTGCTTGGCATCAATCTCGGCCGCCTCGGTTTCCTCACCGATGTGATGCCCGATGACGTGGCAGATGGCGTCGACGCCGCGCTCGACGGGCGCTGCGCCGCTGACGCGCGGCGCCTGCTCGAAGCGCGATTGCTGCGCGGCGAAGACCGCCCCGCGCAGCTGCTGGCCCTGAATGACGTGGTGCTGCTGCGGCGTGAGACCGGGCGCATGCTCGATTTCCAGACGCGCGTCGATGGCCGCTTTCTCAATTCGCACCGCGGCGATGGCATGGTGATCGCCACCGCTACGGGCTCGACGGCATATGCGCTGTCCTGCGGCGGACCGATCGTCGATCCGCGGCTCGATGTACTGGTCATGGCGCCGATCTGCCCGCACACGCTTTCCGATCGGCCGATCGTTGTGCCGGGCAATTCGCGCATCGAGATCAGCTCCCTCGATCGCGGCACAGGGCTGGCCGAGGTCACTTGCGATGGCGCGCGGCTCGGTGATTTGCAGCCGGGCGACTCGCTCGAAGTGTCGGCGGCGAGCGGCTCCATCATATTGCTCCATCCGCCCGGCTACGATTATTTCCGGCTGCTGCGCTCGAAGCTCCATTGGGGCCGCGGCGCTGAACATCAGGAACGCTAGGAGCGATCTCATCCCATGCTGCGCAACCTGCAAATCCGCGACCTGGCGATCATCGATTCCGTCGAGATCGATCTGTCGCCCGGCCTCACGGTACTGACCGGCGAAACCGGCGCCGGCAAGTCGATACTTGTCGATGCGATCGAACTGCTGAGCGGCGGCCGTGCCGGCGCAGAAGTCGTGCGCGCCGGCGCCGATCGCGCCGAGCTCAGCGCCACCGTCGATATCTCGAAAGTGGGCGGCGAACTCCGGCATATCCTCGAAGAGCAATCGATCACGCACGAAGGCGAGCTGCTGCTGCGCCGCGCGGTCGGCAGCGATGGGCGCAGCCGCGCCTGGATCAACGGCCAGAGCGTTCCCGTCACCGTGCTGCGCGCGGTTGGCGAACAGCTGTTCGATATCCACGGCCAGCACGAATTCCAGTCACTGATGCGCAGCAATGCGCAGCGCGCGCTGCTCGATGCCTTCGGCCAGCACGAACCCCAGGTCGACCAGGTGCACGGCACGCACGCCACGTGGCTCGGGCTCATGAACCGCAGCGTGAAAGTCGAAGCCGCGGCCAGCGAACGGCACGCGCGCCTCGCTCTGCTGCGCTACCAGGTGCAGGAACTCGAGGCACTGAAGCTCGCCGAGGACGAACTCGTAAAGTTGAGCGCCGAACGTGTCCGCATGGCCAACGGCGCGCGCCTCGCCCAGGCCGCACGAACGGCGCTCGACGGGCTCTACGAATCCGACCAGGCCAACGCGCACCAGATGCTGGCCCGCGCGGCCGCATCGCTGCGCGCCGCCGCCGCGCTCGATCCGGAACTGGCCTCGCTCCATCCACAGGTCGATGAAGCCGCCGAGCGCGTCCAGGAAGTGGCGCACACGCTCTCGCACTACCTCGAGTCGCTTGAGTTCGATCCGGCGCGCCAGGAGGCCGTCGAACGGCGCCTGGCTGCCATCGAGGAACTCGCGCGCAAGCATCGCGTCGAGCCATCTGAACTCGTGGCCTGGTCCGGCGCACTGCGGCGCGAACTGGCCGCAATGGAATCGGCCGCCTCAGACCTGGGATCGCTCCGCACGCAGGTCACGACGGCGCTCGCCGCCTACCAGGAACAGGCCCGCAAGCTCACGGCGGCGCGCATCACCGCGGCGCGCGCGCTGGGCACCGCCGTCACGCGGCGCATGCAGGAGCTGGGCATGTCAGGCGGCAGTTTCATTGCCGATGTTACGCCGCTGGACGAAGCCGAACCCGCGCCGCACGGGGCCGATCGCGTCGAATTCCGCGTCAGCACGAATCCAGGCCAACCGCCGCGAGCGGTTTCAAAGATTGCTTCCGGCGGCGAGCTCGCGCGCCTGTCGCTCGCGGTGCAGGTGTGTTGCGCGCGCAATGCCGCGCCCTGCATGGTGTTCGATGAAGTCGATGCCGGTATCGGTGGCGCGGTCGCCGAAATCGTCGGCCGCGAGCTGCGCGGCCTCGGCGGCGCGACCCAGGCACTGTGTGTCACGCATCTCGCGCAGGTCGCATGCCAGGGCCATCAGCATCTGCGCGTCGTCAAGTTGACCGACGGACGCGTCACGCGCATCGCCGTGACGCCGCTCGTGGGCGATACGCGCGTCGAGGAAATTGCCCGCATGCTCGGCGGGCTCGAGATCACGCCAAAGACGCGCTCGCACGCAGTCGAGATGCTACAGCGTGCGAGCGATGCCGCCGCGCCAGCGCCCCCCGCGGCCGTGCGCCGCAGCCGCAAGAACTAACCGCCGCCGCTGCTACCGGGGCTGCCGCTGCTTGCGCGCGCCGGACTGCCACTCCGCGTTTCACCCCTCGCCTTGCGGCGCGGGCAATCGACGCGCTCGCAACGTCCGTAAAGGATCAGCGAGTGCTCCGTGATGCGGAATCCATGCTGCTGGGCGATTGCTTCCTGGCGCGCTTCGATTGCGGAGTCGACGAACTCTTCGACGTGGCCGCAGTCCATACACACGATATGATCGTGATGCGCGCCCTGCACGAGTTCGAACACCGCCATGCCATCTTCGAAATGGTGGCGCTCTACCAGTCCCGCCGCCTCGAATTGCGTCAGCACGCGATACACGGTCGCAAGGCCGATATCCTCCGACGAGCTGATCAGGCTCCGATAGATCTCCTCGGCCGAGAGGTGCCGCGTGGCGCTGCGCTCGAGGATCTCGAGAATTTTAAGGCGCGGCAGCGTGACTTTGAGTCCCGCCTTGCGCAGATCTTTCCCTTCCATGTGTCCGCCCGGACGCTATGATTGTGAGCATGCAAATTACCATATCGCGTGCCGCTCGCGCCCTGCTGCTGGCGGCCGCAATGCTTGTCGCGGCCGGTTGCGTGTACCACATGCCCATCCAGCAGGGTAACCACCTCGATGCGACGACGGTCGCGCAGGTCAAGGCGGGCATGACGCGAGCGCAGGTGCGTTACCTGCTTGGCACGCCCATGGTGCCGGGCGGCTTCGAAAACGATCGGTGGGACTACGACTACTACCTGAAATTGCGCCACCTGCAGCAGCCGCGCCGCAACCACGTTGTCGTGTTTTTCCACAACGACGTCGTCGACCATGTCGACAGTGACGTGAAGGGCAACCCCGCCGAGCACGTCAGCACGAAGCCGATCAACGCACCGGGACCCTAGGCTGACAGTCGGCGCGCTCGTTATACGGG
>JBEPVS010000138.1:0-7245 GCA_041690875.1 Gammaproteobacteria bacterium | reverse complement strand
GCTGCAGGCGGATGGCGGCACGCGCACCGCCGCGATCACGGGCAGTTACGTCGCGCTCGCGGATGCGGTCGAAGCACTGCGCGCGCGCGGTGCATTGAAGGCGAATCCGCTGCACGGACAAGTGGCCGCGGTCTCGGTCGGCATCGTCGGCGGCATTCCAGTACTCGACCTCGACTACGGTGAAGACTCCGAAGCCGAGACGGACATGAACGTGGTCATGAACAACGGCGGCGCGTTCATCGAGGTGCAGGGCACCGCCGAGGGCCACGCGTTTCGGCGGCACGAGCTGGATGCACTCCTCAATCTCGCAGTCGCCGGCATCGGCGAGCTGTGCTCGCTGCAGACGCAGGCGCTCGCAGAAGTGTGAGAGTCGTACTCGCCACCGCAAACCCCGGCAAACAGCGCGAGTTCGCGACCTTGCTCGCGCCGCGCGGGTTTGAGCTGGTGCTGCAGTCCGAACTCGGCATCGTCAGCGTCGATGAAACCGGCAACACCTTCGAAGACAACGCGCTGTTGAAGGCGCGCCACGCGGCGTCCATCGCCACGCTCCCCGCATTGGCCGATGACTCGGGTCTCGAAGTCGACGCGCTCGCCGGACGACCCGGCGTCTGGTCGGCGCGATTCGCAGGCGATGGCGCAACCGACGAGCGGAACAACGCACGATTGATCGAAGAGCTCGCCGGCGTACCGGATGAGAAGCGAACCGCGCGTTACCGTTGCGTGCTGGCGTTGGTGCGAAACCCAGGCGACATTCATCCGATCCTCGCGCAAGGCGCCTGGGAAGGACGCATCGGCCACGAGCCCAAAGGCACCGGCGGCTTTGGCTACGACCCGTATTTCATTCCCGCCGGACTCGACTGCACCGTGGCCGAGTTGAGTCCCGCGCGCAAGAACGCGCTGAGCCATCGCGGCGCGGCGCTGCGCGACCTGATCATGCGACTCGGCACGTGGACCTGAACGCGCCGCCGCTCGCGCTGTACCTGCATTTTCCGTGGTGCGTGCGCAAATGCCCGTATTGCGATTTCAATTCGCACACGCTCCATGGGGAGCTGCCGCAACAGGCCTACCTCGATGCGCTGCTCGTCGATCTCGATGCGCAACTGCCGCAGGTCGGCGATCGGCCGATCGTCAGCGTATTTCTGGGCGGCGGCACGCCAAGCCTGTTCAAGCCTGATGCGCTGGGCCGTTTCTTCGAGCAACTACGTTCCCGCACGCGCATCGCGCCCGACGCCGAGATCACGCTCGAAGCCAACCCGGGCACGATCGAGCGCGGACGCTTCACCGACTACCGCGCCGCGGGCATAAACCGTGTCTCACTCGGTGCACAGAGTTTCGATGCGGAGCAGCTCAAGACGCTCGGACGCATCCACGGTGCGCAGGACACGCACGCTGCGGTCGACGAACTGCGCACGGCGGGCCTCGACAACTTCAATCTCGACCTGATGTATGCGCTGCCCGGGCAATCGCTCGATGGCGCGCTCTCCGATCTGCGCACCGCGATTGCGCTGAACCCAACGCATCTCTCTCACTACCAGCTCACGATGGAGCCGGGCACTGTGTTCGGCGGGCGTCCGCCCGCAGGCCTGCCGGATGACGATCTGAGCTACGCGATGCAACGCGCCTGCCAGGATGAACTCGCGCGCGCCGGCTACGCGCACTACGAGACGAGCGCCTACGCGCGCGCCGGCGCGCAGTGCGCGCACAACCTGAACTACTGGCGGTTCGGCGATTACCTCGGCGTCGGCGCCGGTGCGCACGGCAAGCTCTCGCAGCTCGCGGACAAAAACGGGCTCGCGGACAAAAACGGCGGCGAGCCGTTGACCATCACGCGTACCGTGCGCGAACGTGAGCCCCGGCGCTATCTCGCGCGCGGCCATCGCGATGCACCGCCCACGACGACGGTCGCCCGCGACGACCTGCCGTTCGAGTTCATGATGAACACGCTGCGTCTCGTCGACGGTTTCAACGAAAACCTATTCGAGTCGCGTACGGGCTTGGATAAACGCGCTGTCGAACACTCTATAAAGAGACTCGAGGGGCGCGGATTGCTGGAATCCCCTCCAGGCGCGCCCGGAAACTGGCGCCCGACCGAACTGGGTCAACGATTCTTAAATGATGTGATCACTGAATTTTTGCCAACGCGGCCCGGAGCTTAGGACAACCGCTGCAGTTTCTGACACTGTTATTCACAACCAACCTGCCCGCGAACCGGAAACAGCCAATTACGGGTGTCATTGTAGGGTGAATGGAAGTAGACACCAGTAACCCATTGATTAAACAGCCTGTAATCTATTGGTCATTTTCTATCCAAAGCGAAAGAAATGCAGAAATCGCGTGTTTGGAAGCCGTGCGGGACGATGTTGCCCACAGAGTTATCCACAGATTTTGTGGATAAATAGCCCCCGATTTTGGGCCCGAAGCGCCGCCCTTGTCGGGCCGGCCTCAAGAGGGCTAGACTGCGCGCCCTTTTTATCCCGCCCGCTCACCCCCATATAGGGTGGCCCGCACAGGAACAGGTGGCGCCATGAAAGCAGCAACGCATCCCGATTACGCCGAGATCACCGTGACGTGCAGCTGCGGCAACACCTTCAAGACGCGCTCGACCGTGGGCAAAGACCTCCAGGTCGATGTGTGCTCGAACTGCCACCCGTTCTACACGGGCAAGCAGAAGATGGTCGACACGGCCGGACGCGTCGACAAGTTCCGCAAGAAGTACGCCGCTGCAGCCGCAGCGCCGCGCTAGCTCTTAAGATCAACTCGCCGTAATGCGTCGTCGCACAGTGCGACGGCGCGCGCGTGCGCGCGTTCAAGTCGCGAATACCGCCGGCCGATACCTTGATTCCATGAAGCGCACATGTAACGCTGCGGATTAACGCGTCGCATTGTGCGGCGTTCAATCCCACGAAAAATTTCAGGCGGCGGCGCGATGGATAAACCAGCCTTCGATCTCACCAACCCCGCCACCGGCGCAAAATCGCAGCTCCCCGTACGCACCGGCTCCATCGGGCCCGACTGCCTCGACATTAGCAGCCTGCACAAGGACCAGGGCGTCTTCACCTTCGACCCGGCCTTCAGCGCGACGGCGAGCTGCGAGAGCAAGATCACGTATATCGATGGTGACGCGGGCGTGCTGCTTTACCGCGGCTATCCGGTCGAACAGCTCGCCGCGAAGAGCTCGTTCATGGAGGTCGCGTACCTCCTGATCTACGGCGAGTTGCCGAGCGACAAGCAGCTCGACGGCTACCGCAACAGCATCACGCGCCACACGATGATCAACGAATCGCTGCTGCGATTCACGAACGGCTTCCACCACAACGCGCACCCGATGGCGATGGTGTCCGCGGTGGTCGCGTCGATGGCGGCATTCTACTACGACTCGATGGACATCCACGACCCGCGCCACCGCGAGATCTTCTCGCATCGCATCGTGGCGAAACTGCCGACGATTGCCGCGGCTGCGCACAAGCACGCGCTGGGACAACCCTTCGTTTACCCGAGGAATGATCTCGACTATTGCTCGAACCTGCTGAACATGTTCTTCGCGGTGCCTTGCGAACCCTACCAGGTGGATCCGGTCGCATCGCAGGCGCTCGACCTGTTGTTCATGCTTCACGCCGACCACGAACAGAACGCGAGCACCTCGACGGTGCGGCTCGCCGGCAGCACCGGCGCGAATCCGTACGCGGCGATTTCGGCCGGCGTCTCGGCGCTCTGGGGTCCGGCGCATGGCGGCGCGAACGAAGCCGTGCTCGACATGCTCGAGCAGATCGGCACTGCGGACCAGATTCCGAAGTACCTCGACATGGCGAAAGACAAATCGAGCCACTTCAAGCTGATGGGCTTTGGCCACCGGGTGTACAAGAATTTCGATCCGCGCGCGAAGATCATCCGCGAGGCCTGCCACCGCGTGCTCGCCAAGCTCGGCCGCAAGGACAACCCGCTCTTCGAACTAGCGCTCCGCCTCGAGGAAATCGCGCTAAAAGACGAGTATTTCGTCGAGCGCAAGCTCTACCCGAACGTCGATTTCTATTCCGGCGTCATCTACAGCGCGCTCGGCATTCCGCGCTCGATGTACACGGTGATGTTCGCGATCGCCCGCACCGTCGGCTGGGTCGCGCACTGGCTGGAGATGATCGGCGACCCCGCGATGCGCATCGCCCGCCCGCGCCAGCTCTACACAGGGCCGACGAAGCGCGAATACGTCGAGGTCGCGAAGCGCAGCTAGGGTGGCGAGCGTTCCTCAAGCAACGCCGCCAGCTCATCCGCATCCGCCCTTCGCATCGGACGCCCGTCGACAGGGCTGATCGGCGCCTGGCGGATGCCATCCACCGGAAACACCGTCACGTCGATCGTCTGCGAGTCGATCTCGAACTGCACCGACGGAAAAACCTGGAAGCGCTCGGCATCGAGACGCAGGCGATGCTCGCCGACGTCGTGCTTGACGCTGCGATCTAAAAGATTGAGCGCCACCGCCTCGGGCCGATCGGCAAACAGATGGAGCTGTATGTCGTTGTGGGCGGTCGCGGTGCCGTGCAGCACGGGGCCGACGAGGCGTGGCGAAAACGCCGCGAGCGAGCGCATCGCGCGCAGCGCGACGCTGCGTTTCGCACGCAACGTTGCATCGTGCGTGTCGGCAGCGAACAAGCGCTGGTACTCGACCAGCGAGGTCTCCACTTCAGTATTGCTCGGCAACACGCCTTCTTCGGTCACGCCAAATCGTTCGGCGGCCTTGCGTTTCGCGGTGCGAAAATCCTGGATGCCATGCTCGGCCATGACGCGGGCGGCTTCCTGCGCGATGGCCCGCCGCAGATTGTCGCTGCGCGGTGAGTTTCGGCGCGGCATGTCTAAAAGAGCGGCTCGCTGCCGTTGTTCGCCGGATTGCTCGACGCGCTGCCCGTCGCGGGGAGCTTCCCGGCCAGGAAATACTCGTTGATCGCACCCGAATCGCTGACTGGCGCGAGAAACCCCGACTGTGCATTGACGCGTCCGACCAGCAATCCGGGCGGCACTGGGCGCGGCGTGTCGGGTTGGCCGGCGAGCGCCGTGCGCATCAGCCGCACCCACACCGGCACCGCGACGCTGCTGCCTTCCTCGCCTTCGCCGAGCGATTGCTCCTGGTCGAACCCGACCCACACGGTCGCTTCGATGTTCTGGTTGAAGCCGTTGAACCAGGTGTCGTGCGATTCATTGGTCGTGCCGGTCTTGCCGCTGATGTCCTCGCGCCCCAGCACGCGCGCGCGGACGCCGGTGCCGCGCTTGATGACATCGGCCATGATGTCGTCCATCAGCCAGGCGTTCGCCGCGCTGATGATGCGCGGGGCGCGGCGCGACGTGGCGGAGATCGGCGGCAGCCGTTCGGACATCGGCGGCGCCATCGTCAACACGTTCGAACTGCCCGCATCTGGAAACGGAGTGGGCGACAGCGGTGACACGCCCGCGGGAAGAGGGGTGCTGGCATCGGCATCACCCGCAGCGGCATCAGCGATTGGGGGCGCGGCGCCCGCAACGGTGCCGTCGTCCGCACAGTTATCGCAGATTTCGCGGGGCGCAGCGCTCCACACGACCTGGCCCTGGCCGTTCTCGATGCGCTCGATGAAATACGGGTCGACCTTGTAGCCGCCGTTCGCAAACGCGGCATATCCGGTGGCCACCTCCAGTGGCGTGGCCGGCAGCGTGCCGAGCGCCAAAGTCAGGTTATTCGGCATCGTCGAGCGATCGAAGCCGAAGCGCGAGGCGTAGTCGATGACCGCATCGGTTCCGACCGCGCGCAGCAGGCGGATCGACACGAGATTGCGCGAGTGCACCAGCGCTTCGCGCAGGCGCGTCGGCCCATTGAATTTGTGGCTGTCATTCTCGGGGCGCCAGACCTGCTCGGTGCTGCCGTCGGCCAGCACGACCGGGGCATCCATCATGATGCTCGAGGGCGTGAAGCCATTCTCGAGCGCGCAGGAATACAGGAAGGGCTTGAAGCCGGATCCGGGCTGGCGACGCGCCTGCGTCACGTGGTTCCAGGCGTTGCTGTAGTAGTCAAAGCCGCCGACCAGGGCGACGACCGCGCCGTCGTGCGGATCAAGGGCAACCAGCGCTCCCTGCACGGCCGGAACCTGCGCAAGCTGCGCGGCGCCTTGACCGTCGTTCACCACGTAAATGACATCGCCACGACGCAACACGGAATCGGCCTTGGCCGTCGCGGCGCCGCCGCGCGCCCAGGACATGCCATCCCAGTCGATCTGCGCGAAACCGATGCCTCGCACGTAGACGCGCGCCGCCGTCGGCGCGACCGAGACGACGATTGCGGCCTCCAGATTGCCCACCGGGGCGAGATTGCCGAGCTGGGACTCGTAATCCTGCGTCTGGGCGCTGTCGTTGAGCGGCACGTGGCGGATCACACCGCGATAGCCGTGGCGGCGGTCGTATTCGATCAGCCCCAAGCGCAGCGCTCGATTTGCAGCTGTTTGCAACCTTCCATCTATGGTCGTAATCGCGCGATAACCGGCATTAATGGCGCCTTCCCCGAAGCGCGCGACCACGATCTGGCGGGCGATTTCGGCCACGTACGGGCCCTCGACATCGAAGAGGGGCGCGTATTCGCGCGCATTGATCTGCTCGCTCATCGCGCGACGGGCGGTGTCCGCATCGATGTAACGCAGGGCCTGCATGCGTTGCAGCACGTAGTGGCGGCGTTCGGCCGCGCGTTGCGGACTGGTGACCGGGTTGTAATGCGAGGGCGCCTGCGGGAGGCCCGCGAGCATCGCCGCCTCGGCAACCGAAAGGCGATTCAGGGGCTTGCCGAAATAGACCTCGGCTGCGGCGGCGACGCCGTAGGCGCGCTGGCCGAAGAAGATCACATTCAGGTACGTCTCGAGGATCTCCTGCTTGGTAAAGTTCCTTTCCATGCGCAAGGTCAGGAAAATTTCCTGCAATTTGCGCGTCACGTTCTTATCGCGCGTCAGGAACATGTTGCGCGCGGTCTGCATCGTGATCGTGCTGGCGCCCTGCGAATAATCGCCGGTCGTCAGGTCCACGTAGATCGAGCGCAGCACGCTGAAATAATCGATGCCGCCGTGCTGGAAGAAGCGGTCATCCTCGGCGGCGAGAAAGGCTTCGCGCACGAGCTGCGGAATTTCGTCGTAGCTGACCGGAACGCGGCGTTGCTCGCCGATCTGGCTGATCAGCGCGCCACTTCGGGTGTAAACGCGCAGCGGTACCTGCAGGTGCAATGAACGCATCCCGTCCGAGCTCGGG
>JBEPVS010000137.1:0-7246 GCA_041690875.1 Gammaproteobacteria bacterium | reverse complement strand
GGCCGAGGCACCCGCCGCGGACGTGGCGCGCGCCGCCATGCCGCAACCGCCGCGCGCCGCGGCGGTGCTGGTGCCGATCATTGATCGGGCCGCAGCGCCGACGTTGTTGCTGACGGCGCGTGCCACGCACCTGCGGCACCATGCAGGGCAAATCAGTTTTCCGGGCGGCGTTATCGAGTCCGATGATTCCGATGTCATCGCTGCGGCGCTGCGCGAGACGCGCGAGGAAATCGGCATTGACCGCAGCTACATCGAACCGCTGGGTTTCCTGCCCGACCAGGTCGTGCTGACGGGTTTTCGAATTACGCCGGTCGTTGCGTTGCTGCGCCCCGATTTCACATTGCAGGTCGACGATTCGGAAGTGGCGGAGGTGTTCGAGATGCCGCTGGAGATCCTCGTTAATGAAAATAATTTCGTTCCCGTGCGTCGGCAACTGCGCGGAATCGATGTGACGCTGCTCGATGTCATCCATGACGGCCGCGTGATCTGGGGCGCCACTGCGGGCATGTTGCTGGTGCTGCATCGCGCGCTGCAGGGCCAGCGATGAGCGCCGCGGCTGAGCGCCTCGAGCAGTTGTTGCAGCTGATGCGGCGGCTGCGCGATCCGCAGAGCGGGTGTCCGTGGGACCGCGAGCAGGATTTTGCCACCATCGCGCCGCACACGATCGAGGAAGCCTACGAGCTCGAGGATGCGATCGCAGGCGGCGATCCGAACCGCATCCGCGATGAACTGGGCGACCTGCTGTTCCAGGTCGTCTTCCATTCGCAGATGGCGAGCGAGCGGGGCTGGTTTGATTTTGCCGCTGTGGCGGCGGGCGTGCACGACAAGCTCGTGCGCCGTCATCCGCATGTGTTCGGCGACGCTGCACACAGGGACACAGCCGATTTATCGCGCGCCTGGGACCAGGCCAAGATGGAGGAACGCGCCGCGGCCGGCTCGCGGGGCGCGCTCGCCGGAGTGGCCGTCGCGCTGCCCGCCTTGAGCCGCGCGGCGAAACTGGCGCGCCGCGCCGGAGCGGTCGGTTTCGATTGGTTCGATGAACAGGCGGTGCGCTCGAAGATTGCCGAGGAACTGCGGGAAACGGAGGAGGCGATCGCCTCCGGCAACGCGGTCGCCATAGGAGAGGAGCTAGGCGACACGCTGTTCGCGCTCGCGAACTGGGCCCGATTGCTGCGTGTTGATCCCGAGAATGCGTTGCGCGGCGCCAACCGCAAGTTCGAGCGGCGCTTCGCGGCCATGGAAGCGCTGATTGCCGATCGGGGCTGGACGGCGACCGAGTTGAGCGCCGCGCAGTGGGACGAACTGTGGGTCGGGGTCAAATCGGCTGAATAGCCACCGTGCCGCCGAAAAGCGGGTTCAGGAGTCGTTCAGGCGCCGCTCGCTAGCATCTCGACCCATGGGCAGAAATCGCCCATGAGTCAAGATAAGGAGCCGCTTATGTTCAGCAAGACAATGATCCCGCTCCTGGCCAGCGCGCTGGTGCTGGTCGCACCGGCGATGGCGGATCCGGATTCCGGCTGGCAGGACGATCGTCCCCCCGAACAGGCGGGCCCAGCGTACGGCTATGGCTCGGACAATGATCCTGGCTATGACTACGCGCGCGTCACGCAGGTGACGCCGCACTACCAGCAGGTGCGCATCAGCGTGCCGCGCCAGGAGTGCTACACCGATACGCGCTACGTGCCGGAGCAGCGTTACAACGGCTACGACCGGGATCGCGGGGTAGCGGGCGGAACGATGATCGGCGGACTCATCGGTGCGGTGATCGGTCACCAGATCGGACATGGCCCGTCGCGCGGCCTGGGCACTGTGGCGGGCGCCGTCATCGGCGGCGCGATCGGCCACGATGCTGCGCAGCGTAACGCCGGGCCTGATGATGGCGACTACGACTATCGTGGCGCACGCCCGGTCGAGCGTGAACGCTGCGTCACGCAATACAACGAGCGCGTTGAACAGCGTGTCGACGGCTATCACGTGAGTTATCGCTACCAGGGGCGCGACTACCAGACCGACCTGCCGTACGATCCGGGCGAGCGGTTGCGAGTACGCGTGACGGTGAGCCCGCAAGGGTACTAGACTAATATGTCTGCACCGACGCTCGCAGCCACAGCGAGTGACGGTACTCTCCAGGAGTGAGCATGAGGGCGGCGCGGCGATTTCCATTGGGCTTGATTGCGCTGCTGCTCGCTGGCGGTGCCGGCGCGGCTGCGCCCGCGCTGGCGGCCTTCGATGATCCGCCGCGGGCGCGCACCTTCGGCAGCGAGAACTCGAGCCGCGACCGCATCATCGACTCGGTGCAGAAGCGATACAACGCTCGCGTCGTGCGGGTCTCCGAAACCACCGTCAATGGACGCGCTGCCCTTGAGCTGCGCTTGTTGTCGCAGCAACGCGTATTCAACGTCGTCGTCGACGCCGCATCCGGACAGATCCTCTCAGGCGGTTGATGCGCATCCTGATCGTCGAAGACGAGACCGCGCTGCGCGAATCGCTGAAGCACGACCTGACTGCCGCAGGCCACGCCGTCGATACCGCAGCCGACGGCGAAGAGGGCCTCTACGCAGGACTCGAATATCCGATCGATGTCGCGATCATCGACCTGGGACTGCCGAAGATCTCGGGGCTTGAGCTCATCCGCCGCCTGCGCGCCGCAGGCAAGAGCTTTGGGGTGCTGGTGTTGACTGCGCGCGATCGCTGGCAGGACAAGGTCGAGGGACTGAGCGCCGGCGCCGATGACTACGTCGCAAAGCCGTTTCATTTTCCGGAGCTTCAGGCGCGGCTTGCTGCACTGCTGCGCCGCGCGAGCGGCTGGACGACGCCACTGCTGCAATGCGGCCCCGTCGTGCTCGACACGCGCGCGCAGACCGTGGCGGTGCACGGCGTGGCGGTCGAACTAACGAGCTTCGAATACCGCCTGCTCGAACACCTGATGCTGCATTCGGGGGAAGTGATCTCGAAGACCGAGCTTACCGAGAAACTGTACGAGCAGGATTACGAGCGCGACAGCAATGTCATCGAGGTGCTGATTGCGCGCCTGCGGCGCAAGCTCGATCCGGACGACCAGATCAAGCCGATCGAGACGCTGCGCGGGCGCGGCTATCGCATTACGCTGGCGCGCGTCGCCGCCAGCGAGTAGCGGGCGCTGGCCCTGCCATGGCCCGCGCGCCTTCGGTCAGCCGGCAACTGGTGTTTGCCATTGCGGTGCCGCTGGTGCTGTCGTTCGCGTTGACGGTATTCGTGCTCGATCACCTGTTTCGCGACTCGGCAATACAGGCGCTGCAAGATCGCCTTGACCAGGAAGTGATCTCGCTCGTTACCGCGGCCGAGCTTACCGACGCCGGCCGCATGGACCTGCGATTGCTCGATCCTGAATCGCGCCTCAGCCGTCCGCGCTCGGGTCAATACGCAGCCGTGCGCAGCGCGCGCGGCCGCGTGTTGTGGAGTTCGCCATCGACCGAGGGCGTAGCAATCGACTACGGCGCGCCGGTCGCGATCGGCCGCTCAGCTTTTTTCCAGGTGCGCCTTGCCGACGGCACCGAGCTCGGCATCCTCAATCGGGGGCTTGAATGGGACTACGCGCCCGGCAACAAGGCCAACCTGGTGTTCAGCGTCGCCGAGGATCTCGCCGGGTTGAACACGCAGCTGCGGCGGTTTCGCCAGCAGCTGGTCGCGTGGTTCGGTGCGCTGACGCTGATGCTGCTCGCCGTGCTGGGCGGATTGCTGCGCCGCGTGCTGCGCCCTGTGCGGCGGCTCGAGCAGGAGATCGCCGATGTCGACAGCGGCCGCCGCGCGGAACTGGGCGAGGGATTCCCGCGCGAACTTTCGGGCGTCGCGCGTTCACTGAATGCACTGTTGCATTCCGAGCGCGCGCGCATCACGCGTTACCGCGATACGCTCGGCAATCTCGCGCACAGCCTGAAGACGCCGCTAGCCGTCATGCGCGCATCGCTGTCGGGCGGCGGCGCGCAATATGCGACGCTCGATCACGAAATCGACCGCATCGCGCGCATTGTCGATCACCAGCTGCAACGCGCGGCGACCAGCGGCGGCGTAACGCTGGGGCAGCAGACCGTGCCGGTGGCGCCACTCGTCACCGACCTGCGTGTGGCATTGCTGAAGGTGCACTCCGGCAAGGATCTCGTCATCGACGTCGACGTCGCGTCCGATGCGGGTTTCGCCGGCGACGGCGGTGACATCACCGAACTCCTCGGGAACCTGATCGACAACGCCTGCAAATGGTGTCGCGGCAAGGTGCGCGTCCAGGTGCGGCTCGACGATGCGCGACCTGTCACGCGGCGGCTTGTCATCCAGGTCGAAGACGACGGCTCGGGCATCGCTCCTGGAGATCGGCAACGCGTGCTCGGACGCGGCGTGCGCGCCGATGAGCGCGCCAGTGGCCACGGCCTGGGGCTCGCGATGGTGGCCGACACGGTGGCGCTGTATGGCGGTGAACTGGTCGTAAGTGAGTCATCGCTCCTGCGCGGCGCCTGTTTTAGCGTGGCGCTGCCCGGCCGGGCCCTGGGACCCGGCGTGTTAGCATTGCCGGCATGAGATCGACCGATACAACGTCATGGCAACCGACGAGCTGGCAGTCGCGCAAGGTGCAGCAGCAACCAAGCTACGGCGACGGCGCCGAGTTGGAGCGCGCCGTTGCCGACCTGTCACGGTTGCCGCCGATCGTCGTTTCGTGGGAGGTCGAGAACCTGCGTGTGCGCCTCGCGGCCGCGCAACGCGGCGAGGCTTTCCTGTTACAGGGCGGTGATTGCGCCGAGAGCTTTGCCGATTGCGAATCCGACCGCATCGCCAAGCAGCTGAAGGTGCTGCTGCAGATGAGCCTGGTTTTGCTGCAGGCGATGAAGCGGCCGGTCGTGCGCGTCGGGCGCTTCGCCGGCCAGTACGCCAAGCCGCGCTCGGCCGACACCGAAACGCGCGGCGGCGTTTCGCTGCCCGCGTATCGCGGCGATCTGGTCAATCACCCCGAATTCACTGCCGAAGCGCGCCGGCCCGATCCGCAACTGCTGCTGCGCGGCTATGAGCGCGCGGCACTGACGCTCAACTTCGTGCGCGCCCTCGTCGATGGCGGTTTCGCCGACCTGCACCACCCGGAATACTGGGACCTCGGCTTCGTGCGCCACGCGCCACTCCGCGAGGGCTACCAACGCATCGTCGATTCGATCGGTGATGCGCTCGATTTCTTTGAATCGCTGACAGGCCAGAAAGCCGGCGATGCGAACCGCGTTGAGTTCTTTGCCAGTCACGAAGGCCTGCATTTGCTCTACGAGCAGGCACAAACACGCTTCATTGCGCGCCAGGACCGTTGGTACAACCTCTCGACACACATGCCGTGGATCGGCATGCGCACCGCGCAGGTCGAGGGCGCACACGTCGAGTACTTCCGCGGCATCGCCAATCCGATCGGCGTCAAGGTCGGCGCGGGGATGAGCGATGAGTGGCTTCAGGAACTGGTGGCGATCCTCAATCCGCACAACCAGCCCGGCCGGTTGACGCTGATCCACCGTTTTGGCGTCAAGGAAATCGAGCAGCATCTGCCGCGCGTGATTGAAGCGGTGCGGCGCACCGGTTCGACGGTGCTGTGGTGCTGCGATCCCATGCACGGCAATACCGAGACGACTGCCGGTGGCATCAAGACGCGGCGTTTCGAAAATATTTTGAAGGAGCTCGACGTTTCGTTCCGCATCCACCGCGAGCTCGGATCGCACCTGGGCGGCGCGCATATCGAACTGACGGGCGAAGATGTCACCGAGTGCACCGGCGGCGCGCGCGGCCTGACCGATGCCGACTTGCAGCGCGCCTATCGTTCGCAGGTCGATCCGCGCCTGAATTACGAGCAGGCGCTCGAACTGGCGATGCTGATTGCCGAGCGCAGCAAGCAGCGCACGTGAGTGTCCGAGTCCGCCACAGCTTTTGACGCGCAACGCTTCGTTGCGTCGCTCCCGTTCCGCCCTGGCGTCTACCGCATGTACGACGCAGGCAGTGAGCTCATCTATGTTGGCAAGGCGGCGCGGCTGCGTGATCGCGTCGGCAGCTATTTCAGCAGCCGGCCGCAGTCGCCGAAAGTCGCCGCGATGCTCAAGCGCGTCGCGCGCGTCGAAGTAACGGTGGTTGGGTCCGAGACCGACGCGCTGCTGCTTGAATGCAACCTGATCAAGACGCACCGGCCGCGTTACAACGTCATCCTGCGGGATGACAAGTCCTTTCCGTACCTGCAGTGCCCGATGGATCATGATTTTCCGCGCCTGCAATTCTGGCGCGGCCTGCGCCGCCCCGCCGGCGCCAAAATCTATGGGCCCTTTCCGAATGCGACGGTCGTGCGGGAGGTGCTGCAGCAACTACAGAAGGTGTTCCTGATCCGCAATTGCCGTGACGGATTCTTCGCCAACCGCACGCGGCCCTGCCTGCAGCACCAGATCGGTCGTTGCTCAGCGCCTTGCGTCGACCTGATTACTAAGGAAGCGTATCGCCACGATCTCGACGGCGCGCTGCGCGTGCTCGAGGGCGGTAGCACGGAACTGCGCGCCGAGCTCGAGAAGCGCATGGCAGACGCGGCGGCGACGCTGCAGTTCGAGGCCGCGGCGAGGCTCCGCGACCAGCTCGCGGGACTGGCCGAACTGCAGAACCAGCAGATCGCCAATGCGCCGCGCACGCGTGACGTCGACGTCGTCGCGCTGCAGGGCGAACCGGGCCAGTATGCGGTCTCGTTACTGACGGTGCGCGAAGGCCGGAGCCTCGGCACGACCAATTTTTTTCCTACGGCTGTGGGCGAACCGGCCGACACGCTGGCCGAGTTCCTGCTGCAGCACTACGCACGACAAGCGGTGCCCGCGGAAATCGTCATTGACCGGGACCTGCCCGATCACAACGCGGTTGCCGAAGCGCTGGTCTCCGTTGCCGGACACTCGGTGCAGCTGCGCCGCGGCCGACGGGGACTTCCGGGTCGCTGGCTCGAATTGGCTGAAGACAACGCGCGGCATGCACTGCGCATGCGCGCGAACCGGCGCGACTCCGTGGCGCTGTCATTGCAATGGCTGGCCGATACGCTGCGGCTTCCGGCGGCGCCGGAGCGCATTGAGTGCTTCGATATCAGCCACACGGGTGGCGAGGGCACGGTGGCGGGTTGCGTCGTGTTCGGCCCGGATGGCCCCAACAAGCGCGCTTACCGTCGCTACAACATCACAGGCGTCGCGCCGGGCGATGCCTACGCGGCGCTCGAACAGGCGCTGGCGCGCCC
>JBEPVS010000136.1:0-7250 GCA_041690875.1 Gammaproteobacteria bacterium | reverse complement strand
CGCGCGAGTCGGTTGTCTTCATAGAAACCGGCGGTGACCGGATAGGCGGACGCCATCTCACCCAGCATGCGAATCACGAGGACGACCAGTGGGCCGGTCAATGCGAACGACAACACCGCTGCGGGGCCTGTGGCCTGGATGACCACACCGCTGCCGACGAACAAGCCCGCGCCAATGACTCCGCCCAGCGCGATCATGCGCATATGCCGGGTGCGCAGCGTCTTGCGCAATCCGCCGGAGTCGGCAGCCACACTCGCGATATCAGGATTCATGGATAACCTCTCATATTCAGCCGGCATACAGTTCGATGAGCCGATTGATCACGGCGCCGCCCGTCACCAGCCAGAGGAACAGGATAAACGTCAGCAGCAATGGCCGGCCGCCGGTGCGGCGCAGTGTATCGAAGTGCGTCGACAATCCGAGCGCGGCCATCGCGGCCGCGAGCAACCAGTTGTCGAGCCGGATGGTCCACGAGATGATCGGGTGCGGCACGACATCCAATGAATTGAACAGCACCGCGGCAATAAACAGCATGGCAAAGGTCGGCACCGTCACCGGGCACTCGAACTCCTCGATCGCGCCGCCCTTCGCATGCATCCGGCGCGCGCGGGCGCGGATGTACGCGCCGAGTATGGGCAGGAACGGCGCGAGCATCATGACGCGCACCATCTTGGCGATGACCGCTGTACCTGCGAGTTCGTCGGCGCCGATCTGCCGCCCCGCGGCAACCACCTGCGCGACTTCGTGCACCGTCGAACCCAGGTAAATACCGAATGAGGACAGGCCGCCCGGAATCACCAGCCACGCATGGTTCAGGTCGTACAGGAACGGGTACAGGAACATCGAGATCGTGCCAAAGATGACGACGCCGGTGACGGCGACGCTCGCCTGTTCGGGCTTGCCCCGCACCAGCGGCTGCACCGCGAGCACGGCTGCCGCGCCGCAGATCGCGCTGCCTGCGCCCACCAGCATCGCGACCGTACGATCGAGCTTAAGCAGCCGCGTGCCGATCTGCAGGCTCAACACAAATGTGGAAGCGAGCACCAGTGAATCGATCAGCACGCCCTGCCAGCCGACGTGGCCAATGTCCTGGAGCGTCAACCGGAATCCATACAGCACGACACCCCAGCGCAGCAACGTCGTACGCGCGATGCACACGCCCGTGTCGGCCCAGGGCTTCATCGATGGGTAAAGGGTGTTGCCGAACAGCATGCCAATGATGATCGCAATGGTGAGCGGACTGATGCCGTGCGATTGCAGCAGCGGCCATCCGGCCAGCAATACGGCGATCAATCCGAGCGCCGTGCTGAGCAGTACCCCCGGCATCACATTCGCTGGCGGCGGCGCGTTATCCATGGCGGAGGGCATCACGGACGTGATGGACAATCGCCAGTTCCTCATCTGCGTCGATGACCCAGATGGGCCGTGATGCTCCCCCGGCGGCAATTGACATCTCACTGCGGTGATTCAGCTCCGCGTCAACCTTCAATCCGAGCCAGGACAGGTGCTCGACGATGCGGCTTCGCACCACGGCACTGCCGACGCCAATGCCACCCGTAAAGGCGATCGCGTCGAGGCCGCCGATTGCGACGACAAGCGAGCCCGCGTGTCGCGCCGCCCAATAGCAGAAGTGTTCGACAGCACGCCGGCAATCGGCATCATCGATGCGCTCCAGTTCGCGCATGTCCGAACTGCGGCCAGAAATCCCCAGTAATCCGGAGCGGCGGTACAGCAGGTCCTCGAGCGCTTCGACCGACATGCCCCGATCGCGCTGGAGCGCGAGCAGCAGGCCGGGATCGATCGCGCCGCAGCGTGTGCCCATGACGAGGCCGTCGAGCGTCGAGTAACCCATCGTCGTCGCCACGCTCCGTCCGTCGCGCACCGCCGCGATGCTGCAACCGTTGCCGAGGTGAAATATCAGCAATCGCGCCGGTGGGTGCCCACCACCCTGCTCGGTAAGTACAGCCGTGACGTGCTCGAAGTTGAGCCCATGGAATCCGAAGCGCCGATAACCGGCCGCATGGAATTCCTCGGGCAGTGCGAAGCGGCTCGCTGCATCCGGCATCGTGGCATGGAATGCCGTGTCGAAGCAGGCCACCTGAGGTAGCGCTGGCGCGGCACCGCGCATCGCATCGATCGCATCGAGTCCAAAGCGATTGTGGAGCGGGGCGAGTTTGCGCAGCGCATTGAGCTCATCGAGGTGCACGGCATCGAGAAACATCGGCGTCACGAAGCGCGAACCGCCATGCACGATGCGATGACCACAGGCTGCTAGACTCTCGATTGTGATGCCGCGCTCGGCGAGCGCAGCGAGGATGGCGTTGAGCCCAGCGGCGTGGTCGGTCGATGCTGGCAACTCGCGCGCCGGCGGCGCGGCGCCTGCGCTCGGGCCGCCCTCGATCAGGAAGCGTGGCCGTGTGCCGATGCCTTCGACCTGGCCGCGCCACAGGCGCGAGTTCTTGTCGAACAGCGCAAATTTCAGCGACGAGGAACCCGCATTGAGAACCAGCACGCGAGGGCCGGCCGCGTCGCTCATGCCGGGCTTTGCGGCCGCATGTCCTTGCGCTGGATGCCGGCGACGACGACCGGCTTCTTCATCGCATCACGCCGGAACGGTTCGCCGAGTTCCTGGTTCAGCAGCACTTCAATAAAGGTCGTCACGCCCTGCGCCTGCTGCGCACACGAGGTACGCAGAACGTCGGTGAGTTCGGCCGCAGTGCGTACCGTGACGCCGCGATGACCGCACCCTTCCGCGATGCGCGCATAGCTGACGCCGGGATCAAGCTCGGTGCCGACGAAATTGTTGTCGTACCAGAGGATCGAATTTCGTTTCTCCGCGCCCCACTGGTAATTGCGGAAGATCACCATCGTGACCGCAGGCCAAGGGTCGCGCCCGATCGAGGTCATCTCGTTCATCGAAATGCCAAATGCGCCGTCGCCGGCGAAACCGACCACCGGCGTATCGGGATTGCCGATCTTCGCGCCGATGATCGATGGGAAACCATAGCCGCAGGGACCGAACAGGCCCGGCGCCAGGTATTTCCGCCCCTGCTCGAACATCGGGTAAGCGTTGCCGATCGCGCAATTGTTGCCGATGTCGCTCGAGATGATCGCGTCTTTCGGCAAGCCGGCGACGATCGCGCGCCAGGCGATGCGCGGCGAGAGCGCTTTCGGTTCGCGCGCGCGGCAGTCGGCATTCCAGGCCGTGCCCGGGTCGTCCTCCTCATCGTTCATCTGGCCGAGTTCGGTTGACCATGCCTTTTTCTTCTCGGCGATCAGCTCACGCCGCGCAGCGCGTCCTGCCGCGCCCGCCTCCGGTGCCAGTCTCGCCAACAGCTGCGCGGCAACCTGTTTCGCATCCCCGCAGATCGCCACGGCGACCGGTTTCGTCAGGCCGATGCGATCGGCATTGATGTCCACCTGGATGATCGCAGCGGACTTCGGCCAGTAGTCGAGTCCGTAACACGGCAGCGTCGAAAACGGATTGAGTCGCGTGCCAAGTGCGAGCACGACGTCGGCCTTCGATATGAGTTCCATTGCGGCGCGCGAACCGTTGTAGCCCAGCGGGCCGACGGCCAGCGCATGGCTACCCGGGAAAGAATCGTTGTGCTGATAGTTGTTGCACACCGGCGCATCGAGGCGCTCGGCGAGCGCCGCACATTCGGCGGTCGCGTCGCCCAGCACGACACCGGCTCCCGACAGGATCACGGGGAATTTCGCCGACGAGAGCAAGCGCGCGGCTTCGGCAATGGCCCGCGCGCCGCCCGCCGGCCGCTCGAACTCAATCGCAGCGGGCAGCGGCACGTCGATCACCTGCGTCCAGTAATCGCGCGGGATATTGATTTGCGCCGGTGCCGACAAGCGTTTGGCCTTGCAGATGACGCGGTTCAGCACTTCAGGAATGCGGGACGGATCGCGCACTTCCTCCTGGTAGCCGACCATGTCGCGGAATACGGCCATTTGTTCAACTTCCTGGAAGCCGCCCTGCCCGATCGTGCGGTTCGCGGCCTGCGGCGTGACCAGCAGCATCGGCGTGTGATTCCAGTAGGCTGTCTTGATCGCCGTGACGAACCCGGTTATGCCGGGGCCGTTTTGCGCGATCGCCATCGCGATCTTGCCGGTCGAGCGCGTGTAGCCATCGCAGATCAGTCCGCCGTTGGTCTCGTGCGCCACATCCCAGAACGTGATGCCCGCTTTCTCGAAAAGATCGGAAATCGGCATGAACGCCGAACCGATGATACCGAAGGCATGTTCGATGCCGTGCTGTTGCAGCATCTTCACGAAGGCTTCTTCGGTCGTCATCTTCATTCAGGATCCCCCCAAGCATCGAACGGCGTGAAATCTACGCGGCAGCGGACATCTCGGCCAGCACTTCGGCGACTGCCTCGACGGCGCCGGCCATGCCGCGCTCTCCCAGCTGCCCCATGCAGCCGACGCGAAAGGTTTCGAGTGCGGTCAGCTTGCCCGGATACAGAATATAGCCGCGCGACTTGACGGCTTCGTAGAAACTCCTGAAGTCATAGTGCGCCACGCGGGGCGCGTGGAATGTCACGATGATCGGCGCCTGGATCTCTTCAGGCAGGAAACTGCGGAGCCCGAGCTGGTTGAAACCGTTGATCAGCGTGCGGCAGTTGCTTGCGTAGCGCGCGCCGCGCGCTGCGCAGCCACCCTCTTTTAGGTACTGGTCGATGGCCGCATCGAACGCCGCCACCACGTGCGTCGGCGGTGTGTAGCGCCACTGCGTGGTCTTCTGCATGTAGACCCACTGGTCGTGCAAGTCCATCGCCAGCGAATGGCTGTTGCCCTCGGCGTGTTCGAGAACGTTCCGTCGTGCGATCACGAACGCCATGCCGGGCGGCCCTTCGAGGCATTTTCCCGACGCGGCGATGATTGCATCGAACGGGGTGGATTGCGCGTCAATGGCAATCGCGCCGAACGAACTCATCGCATCGACGATCAGTCCGCGCTTGTGTTTTGCGACGACCTCTGCGACCGGGTGCAATGGATTTAAAATGCCGGTGCTGGTCTCGCAATGGACGAGCGCCACGTGCGTGATGCTCGAATCGGCGGCGAGCATGCGGTCGATGTCCTCCGCGCGCACCGCGGCATCCTCGGCATAGTCGATCGTCGTCAGCATGCGGCCCAACACGCGGCAGATACGCGCGATGCGCTGGCAATAGGCTCCGTTGAGCGGCACCAGCACGTGCCCGTTGCGCGGCACGAGCGTGCCGATCGCGGCTTCGACGGAAAATGTGCCACTGCCCTGCAACGGCACGCATTCATGCGTGGCGGACGCATTCACGATCGCAAGGAGCCGCTCGCGCACGCGCCCGGTGATCTGATTGAAATCGCTGTCCCAGGAGCCCCAATCGCGCAGCATGCTTTGCCGGGTGGCCAGCGAAGTCGACAAGGGGCCGGGGGTCAACAGGTAAGGGACTGGCTTCATTAGAATACTCTCGCGCACCGGCCCGCGCAATGCCTGCTATACAGTAAACTGTCGGGCGCGGACTGTCATTATATCCGGCAACTTGCGGAGTCACGATGCGCCAGGTCGAAGTCAACGGACGCGGCTATCGCCTGCCCGCGCAACCCTCGGTGGTGGTATGCGTGGACGGTTGCGAACCCGACTACATCGCACAAGCTGTCGCCGGCGGCCACATGCCGTGGATGAAATCCGTGCTCGCGAGCGGCGCATCGGTGATCGCCGACTGCGTCATCCCGTCGTTCACGAACCCGAACAATCTTTCGATCGTCACGGGCGCACCGCCCGCGGTGCACGGCATCTGCGGCAATTTCCTGTTCGATGCCGCGAACAATGTCGAAGTGATGATGAACGACCCCAAGTGGCTGCGCGCACCATCACTGCTCGCCGCGCTCGCCGACGCCGGCTGCAAGGTTGCGGTCGTCACGGCCAAAGACAAGCTGCGCCGGCTGCTCGGGCACGGCATGCGCGGCGTGTGTTTTTCGGCCGAGAAAGCCGACCAGACCACGCTTGCCGAACATGGCATCGAGAGCGTCGTCGAACTGGTCGGCAAACCAGTGCCCGATGTCTACAGCGCAGGCTTGTCTGAATTCGTGTTCGCGGCTGGCGTGCGTCTGATGGAAACGCAACGCCCGGACGTGATGTACCTGTCGACGACCGACTACGTACAGCACAAGTACGCACCGGGCGCCGCTCCCGCGAATGATTTCTACCGCATGATGGACGGGTACCTCGCCTCGCTCGACAAGCTGGGCTGTGCGATCGTCGTGACGGCCGATCACGGCATGAATGCGAAGACACGCATGGACGCGAGCCCGAACGTCATCTACCTGCAAGACCAGCTCGATGCGTGGCTGGGCGCCGCCCGCGCGCGTGTGATATTGCCGATTACTGATCCGTATGTCGTGCACCACGGCGCCCTCGGATCTTTCGCAACGGTATACCTGCCGGCCGGCGTCGACTCGGTGGCGCTCGCCGCGAGAATCCGTGCGCTGCCCGGCATCGAATTCGTGCTCTCGCGCGCCGAGGCGGCCGCGCGATTTGAGCTGCCCCCCGACCGTATCGGAGATCTAGTGGTCACCGGCGAGCGCTCGGTCGTCATCGGCAGCGCCGCCGCGCGCCATGATCTCACCGGGCTCGATGCACCGCTCCGCTCGCATGGCGGAATTTCCGAGCAGCGCGTGCCGCTGGTCATGAATCGCCGAATCGCCGATCTCGACGCGACCCGCCGCTGGCGCAACTTCGACGCGTTCGACTGGGTGCTGAACCGTGCCGCCTGAAGCGGCAGCGTTCGACAGCCTGCGCATTGGCGCAGAGCGCGTGCGCACCAAACGCGTCGGCGAAGTGCGCAATCCGTACACGGGCGGCGTGGCCGGCACGGTGCCCATGGCCGGCATCGGCGAGGTGCAGCGCGCCATCGCGACGGCGCGCGCATTTCACTCGAAGCTCTCGCGCTACGATCGCTACCAGATCTGCTATCGCGCTGCGGAACTGATCCGCGCGCGCACGGCCGAAATCTCGGACCTGATCACCGCGGAGAGCGGCCTCAGCAAGAAGGACTCGATCTACGAGGTCGGACGCGCCTGCGACGTGTTCCTGTTCGCCGGCAACGCTGCACTCCAGGACGACGGCCAGATCTTTTCCTGCGATCTGACCGCGCACGGCAAGCGCCGTCGCGTGTACACCCAACGCGAACCGCTGCAAGGTGTCATCGCCGCGATCACGCCGTTCAATCACCCGCTCAACCAGGTCGCGCATAAAGTGGCCC
>JBEPVS010000135.1:0-7340 GCA_041690875.1 Gammaproteobacteria bacterium | reverse complement strand
CCTGTACACAGCATTGCGCGGCGATGCCACGCCAACTGGCGGCGGAGCCGCGACGCAGGGCGACAATGCCAACGCCGACGCCGCGGTGCGCGTGGCGCGCGAGCGATTCGAGGCGGTGCTCGACGATGATTTCAACACCCCCGAAGCCTTCGCGGTGTTGCAGGAACTGGCTCGGGAGATCAACACCGCGCGCGCGGCCGGCAATCCTGAGCTTGCCGCCGCGCTCGCCACCGAGCTGCGGCGGCTTGCGGCCGTTCTAGGACTGCTGCAGGTCGATGCGGAAGCGTGGTTCAAGTTGCGGACGGCTGTCTTTGACATGGAAAACGCTGCATCGCCTGCGCTGTCGGAACAACAGATCGAAGCGCGCATCGCCGAGCGCATCGCCGCACGCCAGGCGCGCGATTTCGCCGCTGCCGATCGTATTCGCGCCGAACTGGCTGCCGCCGGCGTGCAGCTCGAAGACCAGGGCCGCGATCGCACCACCTGGCGGCGAGAGTAGGCGCCAATGCGCGCGCTCATCTGTGGCGTATCCGGTCAGGACGGCGCCTACCTGTCCCGATTCCTGCACCAGCGCGGTTATGAAGTGCACGGCACCTCGCGCGACGCGGAAGCGGGCAGCTTCGACAACCTCAGGCGCGTCGGCATCCGCGAGCACGTCATCAAGCACTCGATGGACAGCAATGAGTTCCGCAGCGTGCTGCAGGTGCTGACGCGCACCGCGCCTGACGAGATCTACAGCCTCGCCGGGCAGAGTTCCGTGGGCTTGTCGTTCGAACAGCCGGTGGAAACGCTCGAGAGCAATTCGATCGGCACGCTGAACCTGCTGGAGGCGATGCGGATCCTCGGCAAGCCGATCAGGCTGTACAGCGCGGGTTCGGGCGAGTGCTTCGGCGACACCAATGGCGAGGCAGCGAATGAGGCGACGACCTTTCACCCCCGCAGCCCCTACGCGGTCGCGAAAGCCACCGCGCACTGGCTGGTCAGCAACTATCGCGAAGCCTACGGACTGCACGCGAGCACCGGCATACTGTTCAACCACGAATCACCGCTCCGTTCGCGCCGCTTCGTGACGCGCAAGATCGTCGCTGCGGCCTGTGCGATCGCCGGAGGAAGCCCCGAACGGTTGACGCTTGGCAACCTGGGGATACATCGCGACTGGGGTTGGGCGCCCGAATACGTCGAAGCGATGTGGTTGATGCTGCAGCAGCCGCACGGTGGCGATTTCGTCATCGCCACCGGGCAGCAGCATTCCCTGGCTGAGTTTGCCGACGCGGCGTTCTCGCACCTGGGATTGAACTGGCGCGATCACACCGACAGTTCGCCGGCGTTGTACCGGCCAACAGATATCCTGTTCAGCCGCGGCAATGCCGACAAGGCAGCGGCCGTGCTGGGATGGCGTCCCAACTGGACCATGGCGCAGGTCGTGCGCGGCATGGTCGACGCGGAACGCAACGGCGCGGCGGCGCCGTCTTGAATGTGAACAGGCCCTCGGCCGACGGCTAGGTTCGGCTGAGCTTCCAGCGCAGCCGCATCAGCGCGCCCCCGAGGCCGCGGCGCAGCGGCCGGGCGCGCGGTTGATCAAGGTAGTGCTGCTTCGCCAGCGTGTACGCATCGGCGAGTTCACCCATGTGGCCCGACGCGCCGGCATCCGTCGTGATGCTGGTGGGATGCGCGAGGAAGTTCGCCAGCGGTTCCGGCACGTGCCCGTAGTAGGGATAATCTAGCGCGGCCAGCAGGAACAGCAGCAAGTCTTCGCCCACGCCGGAATTGCGGCCGTATCGGCCCTGCGCTCCCGGCACTTCGACGACCAGGTTCTTCAGCACATCGCGGCGGCGAAACAGTGCGCAGCCCGGACTGATCGGCAGTTTCTCGCGCAGCAGGAACTGCACGAGTTCCGCCATCGGGCGGATCCCGGGCGGATGACGCAGCATCAGGCGCGTCTGCGCATCGGCGCTGTGATGGATGAGCGTGCGCGTGTAGACGAAGCCGACGTCCTCGCGGAGCAGTGGCACCGTGCGTTCCAGGAATGCCGCGTCGCTCCAGTCGTCATCGAAATTGAAATGCACGAGTTCTCCGGTCGCGCTCTCGACGCCTTCGCGCCAGCAGACGATCGGACCCTGGTCGTGCTCGCGCCGGATGTAGCGGATCGCATTGCCGTAGCGCGCGGCGACGGTGGGCGTGTCGTCACTGCTGCCGTGATCGCAGACAATGACCTCGGCCGGCAGCGTTTGCGCGAGCGCGCTGTCGATCGCGCGCGGCAACAGCGCGGCGCGGTTGAAAGTCGGAATCACGATCGAAACGTTGTTGTTCAAGGAACCCTCGCGTTGTCCCGCGCACCGCCCAGCAGCGCGCGCCACTGTGCAGCGGCGCTCGTCAACATGAAGCGCGGATCGGGCCCGACTTGCGGCCGCTCGCCGTCGCGCCACGCCGAAATGCGCTCGAAGTAGGCATGGAACAATCCAAGCTGGTCCGCAAGTCGCGCCGGTCCGCGCCGCCACGACGCTGGCAGGTTGCGCACGATCGATTCGTAGCTGCGATAGGCGCGCCGGGTCGGCATGACCTGGCGAGGATCGGCGATCACTTCGGAGGCCGCACCGCAATCGTGCGCCAGCACCGGCGTGCCAAGTGCCTTCGATTCCGCGTAGACGAGCCCGAACGTTTCGGGCAGCACGAAGTTCGGCGCGAAGGTGCACAGCGCACCGCGCACCACCGCGTGCATGCGTGCCTGCGGCTGCGGACCGAGGTATTCCACGCCGTCGCGGCCGGCGGCGCGGCCGCGCTTGTACGCGGGGTTGCCGACCAGGAGCCGCAACGATGGAATGCGCCGCCGGAGCGATGCGAAGACATCGAGCGCGTAGGCGAGCCCCTTGTTGGGCGATGAGAAGAAAACCAGTTTGTCCCGATCGAGTTCGGTGTCATCCGGCCAGATGTCGTCTGCGACCGGATTGTAGATCGTGCGCGCCGTGACTCGACCAGCGAGGCCGATGGTGGCGAGCGTCGCCTCAACGCGCCCGCGTTGCCAGTTCGATACGCAAATAATGCGCACCGCGAGTTCGCGCATGAGGTCCGCAGTCGAGGCGAGGCGCCGCGCTCGCTTCGAGCCCGGATTCATCTGGTCGTGCACCCACAGGTAGAATTGAGCGCGCGGATAAAGTTCCTTCAGCATCGGCAATGCGCGCGAATCGCGCACGACCACGACGTGTTCGATGCCCTCGATGCGCACGGGCCGGCGGTAGTTGCCGCTGTCTGCGCTGCGATTGTGCTGCGAGACGCGGGCGCCGAGCGCATCGGCAATTCGCGTGACGGTCGCCTCGGTTCCACCGCTGGCCCGCGCAAGCAACGTATTCGAATCGTACGGCTCGCGGCACAACGGGTCATGGAACAGCACGGAGGGCATCGGCGTGGCCTGCATGGGCTTCAATGCTCCAGCAGCAGCGCGGCGAAGCGCGTTTCAAAGTCAACGAGCGATGGGCGCTGCACGTAGAGTTCGAGCGAACGCCGGCGTTGGTACTCGCTCGCATCGGCCTCGAGCCGCTGTAGTTCGGCGGGAAAATCGGCAGCGGCGGCGTCGACGATCGCATCGCGGTTGAACAGCGCACCCGCGCCGCCGCCGTAGATCGGCACGGCACCGGCGAGCGATGCCTGCATTGCTTTTTCGGTTACGTAGCCAGGCGTGCTGCTGTTCTCGAGGCAGATCATGTACCGGTATTGCGAGATCCAGTCGAGGAACGCCACGCCGCGTGGGGCGCGATAACCCGTGTTGTTCAACTGCGCGCCGGCCGAATCGACGCGTTGCCAGGTGTTGATGCGCTGAAAAACTTCGAGCCGCCGTTGCGCCATGTCGCCCACCGTGTTCGACACGACAAAGCAGCAGAATCCGCGCTTCGGCGCCCGCATGCGCTGCTCGCGCTGCGCGTACAGCGCCGCGATCGGCTCATCGAAGTGCACGGCCTCGTAGGGAAACTGGATGAAGGGCAGCGGCCCCGCCGGTCCATCGCCCCAGTAATAACGAGGCGGCGGACAAACGCCGAGCACCGCCTTGTAGCGCCGCAACCGGAAGTGTGGTGGATACACCTGCCAGTTTTCGTTGCTGACCAGTACCACGGGCACGTGTGCCGGAAAGCGGTGCGGCCGCCAGATGCTCGCCAGCATCAATGCCGGCTTGTCGCGCTGACGGACGATGCAGACGCGGCCCGAGTCGAGGAAGCTGCGCAACAGGTTGCCGGTCCAGCGGATGAAATCGCGGTCCTTTTCCTCGGCGTAGCAGACCCTGAGCATAGGTGCGATATCATCGCACACATGAAATATCCGGCCCGCGCGGCATCTCTGGCCTTGCTCGCGCTCCTTTCGACCGCGCGAGCGCAGGCCGGCGCCAGCGCCTACCTGCCCATCGACCTCGCACCCGTGCTCGAGGCGCGCGTCGAGCGCGTCATGACGCTCGCGGGCGTCCCGGTGATGACGCGGCCGATCCGTGTCGATGCGGTGCTCGAGGCGTTGCGAACAGTCTGCGAACGCAATCGAGCGTTGTGCCGGGAGGTGCGCGCCGGCATGGCGCCGTATCTCGCTCCGGCGGCGATCACCAGCGCGCACGTGGAAGCCGCCGCGACACGCAACAATGCACTGATACAGCCGGACCAGCACGGCGCACCGATGGACAGCGCGTGGGAAGCCGATGTCTTTGGGCTGGCGCGCCTCAGCGAACACGTCCTGGTCAGTGGTGGCGGAATCGCCTACGAAAATCGCTTCACGCCCACGGGCACGATGCTCAGCCTCGGCGGCGACCGTGCGCAGCTTGACCTCGGATATCGCGACCATTGGTGGTCGCCGCTTCGCCTGGGTTCGATGCTGATCGGCACCGAGGCGCCGACGATGCCATCGGCGACGCTGTCCAGCGCTGAACCGCTGACGCGCTTCAACCTGCGCTACGAAATGTTCCTGGCTGGCATGTCGTATTCGCAGCTGATTGCCTACAACAATGGCCTGATCGCTGGCCACCCCGAGCTGTTCGGGTTTCATGTCGACATGGAACTCGCCCCGGGCTGGTCGCTGGGGGCGAGCCGACTGATGCAGTTCGGAGGAGGTGCGCGCCCGCATTCGTTCGGGACGCTGTGGCGCGCGTTCATCAACGCGACGCGCTATGACAATCTCAACACGCAGCTTGGCCGGAACCAGGAGTTCGGTAACCAGCAATTCGCGGTGTCGAGCACGCTGGCCTTGCCACTGCGCATGCCGATGTCGCTGTACATCGAATACGCCGCGGAAGACACGTTCCATGCCGAGAACACGCGCTTCGGCAGCAGTGCGATCTCAGCTGGTTTCTATTTGCCGCAGCTTCGCCACGACCTGCAATTGCGCTACGAATTCTCGGAGTGGCAGAGCAACTGGTATGTGCACCACATCTACCGGGACGGCATGAGCAATGACGGCATCGTGCTGGGCACATGGGCCGCCGAGTGGCGGCTCCGGGACGACGCCATCGGAGCGCAGAGCCATGCGCTGCAATTGATCTGGGATCGCCGCAACGGCCAGCAATGGGACTTGCAGTACCGCACGGCGTTGAACGCGTCGTATGGCGCCGCGCGCTATCAGCGCGCCCACGAGTTCTCGCTCGGCGCATCGCGCCCGTGGCGCGCCTGGCGCTTTGGCGCGAAACTCGATGGCGGGCGCGACGAATTTGGCGACGCCTTCGGCCGCGTCGCCGCCTCGTTGAGCTACACCGGCGAGCGCGCCAGCGCCGCTGCACGTTCCGACGACGAGGCTGACGACACGACTACGAAGCAAGACGCCGCATCCGAGGCGGCTGCCGCGCGCAAGCGTGTCGAAGGCTTCGTGGACGCGGGCGTGTTCGCGAGTCGTCTCGATTTCGAGCAGGACGCCGGCAAGGTACCGGCGGTGAAAACGTCGCAGAGCAGCCTGCACCTGGGGTTGGGAGTGCGCCGCGCTTTTGATGACCACAACGATTTCGGCACGCGCATCGAATTCGACAACGTCAACGGCCACCTGTTCACTGCGCTGCGCGCCGTCGACTACCGGCGCCGCATCGGAGCGAAGTTCGCCGCCTCATTTTTCTTCGGCGTGGGCCGCTACCAAGGGCCGACGCCCGCCTATGGCTGGTACGGCGGCGTCGGCGCGCAGTGGCGCGACATCCGCAGTAAATGGGACCTGTCGCTCGATGCGCGCATCGGCGATCACATGGTGCGCAACAAGATTCCGGGCGAGCCGATCATTCTCTGGCCCAACACGTTTTACTCGATCACCGGCGCCTCGTTGTACCTGAGTCGGCGGTTCTAGTCGCACGCGCCGCAGTGCCCGCAGCGCGCTAGCGGCGCTGGTACGCCTCGAGCGTGTTCTGCATCAGCATTGCGACCGTCATTGGCCCGACGCCGCCCGGGACCGGCGTGATCCATCCAGCGCGTTCCGCTGCGGGGCCGTATTCCACGTCACCGACGAGCGTGCCGTTAGCGAGGCGATTGATGCCGACGTCGATGACGATCGCGCCCGGCTTGATCCACTCGCCCCGCACCATGTTCGGAATGCCGACCGCAGCGACGACGAGGTCGGCACGCGCGACGACGCTGGCGAGATCGCGCGTGCGGCTATGACAGATCGTGGTCGTCGCGCCGGCGAGCACGAGTTCCAGCAGCATCGGACGCCCGACGATGTTCGACGCGCCGACGACAACGGCCTCCATGCCGGCAACTTTGGCGCTGATATGCTCCAGCAGCTTCATGCAGCCGTAGGGCGTACAGGAACGCAGAGTAGGCTCGCGCTGGGCGAGGCGGCCGAGGTTGTAGGGATGGAATCCGTCCACATCCTTGCCCGGATCGATCGCGTCGATCACCGGTCGCGTGCGAATCTGCTTCGGCAACGGGAGTTGCACCAGGATGCCATCGATTGCCGTGTCGGCGTTCAGCAGCGAGATGAGTTCCAGCAACTCGGTCTCGCTGGTGGTGGCCGGCAAATCGTGCGCACTGGAGACGATGCCCGCCTGTTCGCAGGCGCGGCGCTTGTTGCGCACGTAAACCTGCGAAGCGGCCGAATCGCCGACCATGATCACCGCAAGCCCGGGCCGCCTCTTGCCGGCAGCCGCCATCGCGTCGGTCGCCTTGCGGATGTCGGACTTAATGCCTTCGGCCACGGCCTTGCCGTCAATGACTATCGCGCTCATGAACCCCTGCCCAGCGTTGGAATAACCGCTATTGTCGCATGGGTGGGGGTTCCGTATGATGCCCGGCCCGTCGGCGGTGGGATAGAGTTCGCAGGCGACCTGAGTAGGGTATCCAATTCGGGGCATGGCGCAGTCTGGTAGCGCATCTGCTTTGGGAGCAGAGGGTCGCAGG
>JBEPVS010000134.1:0-7462 GCA_041690875.1 Gammaproteobacteria bacterium | reverse complement strand
GGCGTCGCGGATCGCGCCGGCCATTTCGCTGGCGGCGCGCCACGCGTCACTGAAACCGTTGTACAGCGGCACGGGCGCCATCCGGATCGTATCGGGTTCGCGCCAGTCGGCCACGACACCGCGCCGCCCGAGCGCTTCGTGCGCACGTCTCGCGCACGCACTACCGCCACGCACGCGGATCGATAGTTGTGCGCCGCGCTGTTCGGCGTCGGTCGGCGAGATGACTTCGATATTGTCGCCACAGGCCGCCTGGAGCGATTCGTGCAGAAATGCAGTCAACGAGCGCGACTTCGAGCGGAGCCGTGCGAAACCGGCTTCGCCGAACAGTTTCAATGATGCGAGCAGCGGCGCTGCGGACAAAATCGGTGGGTTGCTCACCTGCCAGGCCGCCGCGCCTGGGGTCGGCTCGAATGCGCCCGCCATCAGGAATCGCGTCGTGGGGTTGCTTCCCCACCAGCCTTCGAGCCGCGGCAAGCGCGAATCATGCGCATGACGTTCGTGCACGAACGCACCGCCGATCGCGCCGGGTCCCCCGTTCAGGTATTTGTAGCTGCACCACGCAGCGAAATCGGCGCCGCTGTCATGCAACGAGAGCGGCAGGTTGCCAATCGAGTGCGCGAGATCGAAACCTACTGTGCCGCCGTAGTGGTGTACGCAGTCAGCAATTCGAGCGATCTCAAAAGCCTGTCCGGTCCGGTACTGCACGCCGGGCCACAACACCAGCGCGAGGGAATCGCCCGCCGCGGCGATGCGCGCCTCGATGTCCTGCATGCGGAGCAACTCTTCGCCCGCGCGCGGCGCCATTTCCAGCAGCGCATCGGCCGGGTCGATTCCATGCCAGCGCAACTGCGAGTGCACGACGTGCCGGTCCGATGGAAACGCACCCGCCTCGATGAGAATGCACCGGCGCGCGCCGGCAGGCCGATAAAAACTGGCGAGCAGCAAATGCAGGTTGACGGTCAATGAATTCATCGCGACGACTTCGCTGCTGGCAGCGCCGGCCAGCGAGGCCAGCGCGGGTGCCAGCCGCTCGGCGTAGCCAATCCACGCGCGCCGGCCGTGTTCGTGCCCCAGCACGCCGAGGTGTTCCCAATCCTCGAGTTCCTCCAGCACGTGAGTGCGAGCCGCGATCGGCGCCAGCCCGAGCGAGTGGCCGCAGAGGTACGTCAATTCGGCGCCCGTCGCGTCGCGCGGCAACGCAAATCGTGACCGGAACGCTCGCAACTCGTCGGTGCGATCGAGCGCGACCGCCTCATCGCGCTTGTGCGGTGCGGCGCTCGCCTCGTTCAAGATGTCACCGGATACAACAGCGGACGCGAGGGCAGCGCATCGCCGGCCAGCGAGGCACACTGCAGACTCAACAGGTACGCGCCGTCCGCGATGTCGTCGGCGATGTACGCGAACTCGGTGATCGTGCATTGCGGCCGCTGCACCGCGGCGCGCGCGGATTCGGCGGCAGCGAGCCCAAAGAATGTGCGGTGCGCGGTCATCGATCCACCGTCGGAGGCGCGATCGGCCGATGGCACGTCGAGCACCAGGTGCTCGATGCCACGTTCGACCAGCAGTTCCGCCGCCGGAAGTGACAGGAAGGGCGCCGGCTCGACCCGGTAATCCCGATGCCGTTTCGATTCAGGATTCGGCAGCGTGCGCACGACCAGCGACCGCGGCGTAAAGGGCAGCGCCGCGGGCCAAGCCTGCTCCATCGCCGCACGCGTGATCAGCCGGTCGCCGGGCAGCGGAGCCGGGCGGCTGCTTTCGCCGTCGCTTCGTGCCGCGGACGGCGTCACGGTGACGAGCAGTGCGGCCAGCAGATCCGCGGGGATGACCTCGCGCACGTCAAAGCGATCACGCGTGAGATGCCCGGCGCTTTCGGTGTGCGTGCCGTCGCAGTGCGGGGTCAGCGAAAGGGTGCTGCAGTTGCAACTGCCGCCGTCGAGTACGCGGCCGATGAACGTGCCGCTGGCGAGCGTTTCACTGTGCGAACGCGGCGCATCGAACCAGCGCGGATCCGCGCCGTCGAAATTGAAGCCCACCGACAGGTCGCGCGGATTGGCCAGGTCGACGCGAACGTTCGCGCCGCCGATGGCCAGCGTTGCCCATTGCGGTGTCTTGGTGCTTGGATGCGCTGCCTTCATGGACTCATTCATCTCATGTCGATAAAAGCCGACAGCTGATAATCTGCGCCGCTGTCGCGTATGTTACGCAAACACGGGCGCCGACCGCGACTCATCGCGGATGTTGAAACCGCCACGCCCTCGAGGACGCAAACGTGATCGAGAACATCCGCCGCAATTCACCGCGCGAAACCGGGGCCTGGGCTGCAATGTTCGCACTGCTGCTGCTGGCAGGCTGCAGCCATGCGCCGCGCCATGAATCCACGCATTGGCGGCCCCACTGGCCCTGGCATCATGCGCCCGTGACGCCAGATCCGCTGGTCAGCGAACTGGTCGTTGAAGGCACTCCCGGCGCAGCGACCCCGGAGTTGATACAAACCTGGGATCGCAACACGCTGCGCGTCTCGCTCGAACGGCTCGCCGGTGAAGGCGAGCTGAAACTCACGCCGGTGCAGGGTCATGGGTGGCCGATCCGTCTTGAATTCGCCGCGCAGCCCGGTTCTTTCCAACAGCTCGAAGTGCGCGGAGAACAACGCGTGGTGCTCGTCGTGCCCGCCACCGGTGGCGTGGCGGTGCTGCGCGTTCCACAGGGTTTGTACGCCCCGACGACGCTGGCGCTGACACTGCGCTACGGCAGCGCCACGCAATAGGTTCGCTAGCGCTTGCGGATCGACACTACGGTCGCCTTATAGCGATCTGCGCGCAGCAGCGAATGGCTGTGCTCGATCGCCTTGCGCTGCATGTCGTAGGTCGTTTCGCGCACGAACAACAAGGGTTTGCCCGGCGAAGTGTCGAGCACGCGAGCGATCTCTTCGGTGGCCGTCGTCGCGCCGATTTCTTCCTCGGCCCAGTTCAACTTGCGGCGATAGACTTTTTCGAAGATCGCATACAGCGATGATTTGCCCAGGTCCTGTTTTTCCAGGTCCGGGAACAGAGCGACCGGCAGGAAGCTGGTGACCACCGCCACCGGCTCGTTATTCACGTAGCGCAGGCGACGCAGCGCAAATACCGCATCGCCAGCGCTTAAGCGCAGGGCCTGCGCGGTCTCGGCATCGGCGGCCGCGCGCTTCAGGCTCAGCACCTTGGCCGAGGGCACCAGGCCGCGCCGCCGCATTTCCTCGCTGAAGCCGCGCAACTGCTGGAAATTCCACGGCACCTGGCTCGAGCCGATGACCGGCCGCTTGCCCTTGGAAATGACCAGCAAGCCCTCGGCACGCAGCTTCAGGAAGGCCTGCCGCACCGGCATCTTGCTGATGCCGAGCGCCGCGGCGATCTCGCCCTCCGAATGGAACACCTCGCCCTCGCGTAGCGCATCGGACTTGATATGCGCGCGCACCTGGTCGACGATCTGCTGGTAATAGGGCACATAGCTGTCGGTCTCGATATGCAGATCGAGCGGCAGCGACCCTGCGATCTCCTTAGCGGCCCGCTTGCGCATGTTGGTCCATCCGCTTCATCGACGTCCTGGCATGAACAGGGCCTCACCGCAGTATAGCGCTGGCGAGCTAATGTACATATGATACTATGATGATAACTCGAGGACGGAATCCGTCTCGGATAGGGGGCTGAACTTGGTGCGTGCGATACCTGGAATCGCGTGGCGGTCTCCATGGCTGCTGTTCGCAGCGATGGTCGCAGCGCCGCAGCATGCGACTGCTGCTGAGGCCGCGCCCGCCACTGCGATCTCATCCACTGCGATCTCATCCACTGCGACGGCTGGCGATCGGCTACCGGCCGCGCAGCTCGACGGCAACTATTTCACGCGCGATGGCCGCCGCTTCCTCGTGCTCGGTGCGCATTGGGTGCCGGCCAAGGCGGCGATGCAATGGCCGCTGCAGTGGGATCCGCAGGACATCGAAGCCGATTTCGCGCAGATGGCGCGCATGGGCTTCAATACCGTGCGGCTCGACATGATGTGGGCCTGGTTCGAGCCGCGCCCCGGCGACTACAACCCCGAGGCATTCGCGCAGTTCGACGCGTTGCTCGCGCTCGCGCACAAGTACCACATCTACCTGCACCCCTCGCTGTTCGTCGGCGGCGAAGTCGGCGAAGCCTATTGGGACGTGCCGTGGCGCATGGGCCGCAATCCGCAGTCCGATCCGGAGATGCTGCGCCTCGAGACCAACCAGGCGCAGGAATTCGGCCGTCGCTATGCGCACGAAACCGGCATCCTCGCCTGGGACCTGACCGACGAGCCGCCGTTCTGGATTTCGCCCGGCACCACCGATGCGATGGCGGTGAACTGGACGCGCCTCATCGGCGGCGGATTGCGCAAGTACGATCACATGCATCCGATCGTCGCCGGTGTCAGCACGCAGGACATGGAGCACGGCCCATTCCGTCCCGACACGATTGCCGCTGACGTCGATTTCTTCAGCGTGCATCCGTACACGATCTATACGCCCGATTTGTTTCCCGATCCGATGGTCGCCGAGCGCAGCACGTATGGCGCCGCGTTCGAGACGACGCTGAGCCGCGATGCGGGCCGCCCGGTCATGGTGCAGGAGATGGGCGCGTCGAGTGCGCAGTATTCGCCGGAGAATATCGTCGCCTTCGACCAGGTGAGCCTGTACTCGGCGCTCGGCGCAGGTGCAAACGGGTTCCTGTTGTGGTGCTACACCGACGCGGCGCCCGAGCAGTACCGCAAGGTGCCGTACCTGCGCTCGCCGCACGAAACGCAATTCGGACTCACGACCTGGGATCGGCAGATGCGCCCGCAGGGGCTGGCGTTCCAGGCTTTTTCGAAGATAGTTGCGCGCATGGACCTGCACGAGCTGCAAGTGCCCACCGCGGATGCCGCGATCGTGATTCCGGAGGAATGGTCGCGCACGCACGGTGATTTCTCGCGCTTTGGGTTGAAGGGCCCGGAAGTAACGCCATACGTGTCGGTCGCCGAGGGCGGCGCCGTCAACGGGCAGGAGCCGAACCCCTACGACGGCAACCAATGGGTGATGAGCTCGACGTTGTCGGCCTTCATCCTCGCGCATCGCGCCGGGCTGGTGCCGGCGCTCCCCCGCGAAGCCACGCACTGGGAGCAATATCCGATCGTACTGTTGCCCTCGCCGCTGACGGCCACGGATCCGGTGTTCGTGCATCTGCATACCGATTTCTGGGAACGCGCACGTGCCTACGTGCAGGGCGGCGGCGTGCTGTATGCATCGCTGGCGGCGAATGCCGCGATTCCTGAGATGACCGCGCTGTTCGGTGCGCGGATGACCGACACCGTCGTTTCCAGTGAGGTGACGCTGAAGATCGTCAAGCCGCTTGGGAACCTCAAGGTCGGCGACCGGTTCAGTTTCACCTTGCCGGGCGCCGCGGCGAAATACTGGGGCACGGGATTGCAGGTCAGCGACGGCGAGGTCATAGCAGTCGACCAGGAAAATCGGCCGGCGCTGATCGCGCATCAATTTGGCAAGGGCCGCACCTTGCTGTCCGCGTATCCGATCGAGGCGTGGCTCGGCAGCCAGGCCGCCGCTTTCGAAGGCAACGAGTTGAACTATCGGCTGTATCGCGCCTTGCGCGAATGGAGCGGCGTGCGCGCCACGGTGAGCACGGACCAGCCCTCTGTCGAGGCCGCGACGCTGCTTGGCAAATCGCACGGCTACTTCGTCCTTGCGAATCACGGTCCGCTTGCGCGGCGCGCGCACATTGATAGCACGCTCGCCGTGAGTGATCTTCACCAGCTCACCGAGACGGGTTCTGCTGCCGTGACGGTCGAGCGCGGCGGCTGGAGCGTCAACCTGCCCGCGCACAGCGGCGCGGTGCTTGAGTGGCACACGAGGCAGCCATGAGCAGCAACACGGTAACCGGCGCCGTCGATATCGGCGGTACGAAGATCGCGGTCGGCGCCATCGATGCGTCGGGCCGCGTGCTGGGCCGCGCCGACACGCCCACCGCTGCCGGCGAAGGGTTCGATGCCGCCATGGGCCGCATCGCGGACCTGCTCGATTCCGTGCGCACGAAAGCCGGCATCGAAATCGGTGGCATCGGCATCGGCTGCACGGGACCGGTCGATCCGCTGAGCGGAAGGATCGGTGAGGTTGAATTCCTGCCCGGATGGCGAGGCGCGAATCCGGTCGCCACGCTGGCCGGACGTTTCAACGTCGATGTCGCGATGGAGAACGATGCCGACGCAGCCGTGCTCGGCGAATGGCAGTGGGGCGCGGGGCGCGGCCGGCGCAATTTCATCTGCGTGACGATCGGCACCGGCATCGGCGGTGGCATTGTCCTGAACGGCGCGCTGTATCGCGGCGTCGGCGGCGCGCATCCCGAGATCGGTCACCATGTGATCGATGATTCGGGCCCGCCTTGCTATTGCGGCGCGCGCGGATGCTGGGAGGTGCTCGCCAGCGGCCCCGCGATCGCGGCGCATGCGCGAGCGAACCTGCCGCCCGGTTACCCTCAGCGCGATGCGATGACAGCTGCGGAGCTCTGCGCGCGTGCACGCGGCGGCGATGCACCGGCGCAGGCCGAGGTTGCGCGCGCCGGGCGTTATTTGGGCATCGGCATCGCCAACCTGATCTCGCTGTACGCGCCGGATGCCATCGTGCTCTCGGGCAGCGTCATGGAAAGCGCCGACCTTTTCATGCCCGCGATCCGCACGGTGGTGCGGAGCCATTGCACGCAGGTGCCTGCCGACCAGGTCGAGATCGGCGTGGCGGCGCTGGGCAACGAAGCGCCGCTGATCGGCGCCGCGGCCGTGTGGCGCCATCGATATGTTGGAGGCCTGCGGCCATGCTGAACGCGGCGCCACTGCCGGTGCGGGAAGGGCCGTATTTCCAGGACATCATGGCGCAGCCACAGGCGCTGCGCGCCACGCTCGCGTGGCTTTCGGAAGCGGGGCGCTGGTCGCAGGGGCAACGCTTCGTCGGTGCGCGCAAGTGGAAGCGCGTCGTGCTGACCGGGATGGGTTCTTCGTACCACACATTCCATCCGTTGAACCTGGCGCTCATCGAGGCAGGCCTGACGCCGGTGATGATCGAAACCTCGGAGCTGATCCACTACGCGATGGCGCTGTGTGACGAGCAAACACTGGTGATCGCCGCTTCGCAATCGGGTGCCAGCGCGGAAACAATGCGGCTACTGGAGGCGAAAACAAGCGCCACCGTGCTCGGCGTGACCAATACGGCCGGCAGTCCGTTGGCGCGTGGCGCGGGGCTGGCATTGCTGGCGCAGGCGGGTTCCGAACACTCGGTGTCCTGCAAGACGTATGTTGCCGGCATGCTCACGCTGCAGTGGCTCGCCGCGCTGATAGCGGGGCGCGATGAACGAGCGACGCTCGCGACGCTCGACGATGCCGCGACACTCGTCGAGAAATATCTGCAGGGATGGCAGCTGTACACCGAGAC
>JBEPVS010000133.1:0-7494 GCA_041690875.1 Gammaproteobacteria bacterium | reverse complement strand
GCATGACCGAGAGGCAATTGAGATCAGTGTGCACGACAATGTTCGCGACATTGCGATGGACGAATAATTCTCCGGGCAGGAGCCCGACAATGTCATTTGCGGGCACGCGGCTGTCGGAGCAACCGATCCACAGGTACGCCGGTGATTGCTGGCCAGACAGCTTCTTGAAGAAATCAGGATCCTGCGCCCGAATGCGATCGGCCCAGGCGCGATTGTTGTCGAAGAGCTGGCGTAGATTTCGCATGCGGATCCTGACGGCGATAGTATATTGCCCGGCAGCCAAATCCCACCAGATTCCGGAGTACACCTCATCATGCCAGAGCGCATTTCCACGATGCTCGGTAGCGTCATGTTGCTGTTGTCCGCTGCGGCCTGCGGCGCGCCCATGTATCCGCCAGTGGGCCTCGACATGTCGGCGATTGATGCGTCGACGCGGCCTGGAGATGATTTCTTCCAATACAACAACGGCGCGTGGCTCGACAGGACGGCGATACCCGCCGACAAGTCTTTCTACACCGAGGCGCAGCGCATTCGTGACCTGACCGAAGGGCAAGTGCACGAACTCGTCGAGGCCGCCGCGGCGAAGGCCGGGCATGCGCCGTCGACTGTGGAAGGCAAGGTCGGCGCCTTCTACCGCTCATTCATGGACGATGCGCATCGCGAGGCGTTGGGGATCCGTCCGTTGGAAAAACAACTCGCCGAGGTGCGCGCCAGCAAGACCCGCGCGCAACTCGCCAACATCATGGGCCGCTCCGCAGGCGATTTCGGTGGGAGCCTGTTTGGCGTCTACATCGACGTCGACCTGAAGGATACTGCGCATTACGTCGTCTACATCGCGCAGTCCGGCCTCTCACTTCCGGATCGCGACTACTACCTCGATCCGAAATTCGCGCGCGAGAAGCGCGAGTTCCGCGACTACGTAGCAAAACTGCTGGCGCTCGCGAGCTGGCCCGGTGCGCAGGTGCAGGCCAATGCGATCGAGGCGCTGCAGTCACGCATTGCCGAGGTTAGCTGGACCAAGCCACAGCAGCGCGACCTGCCAAAGATCTACAACCCGTACACGCCCGCTGCGTTGCAGGCCTTTGCGCCGGGTTTCCCGTGGGCGGATTTCCTCGCCGGTGCGGGCTTGAGTGGCAAGAAACGTGTCGTCGTCGCCGAGCAGAGCGCGTTTCCGAAGCTGGCGCAGATATTTTCCGACACCGACATCAATACGTTGCGCGCCTGGGTGGCGTTTACGCTGCTCGACTCGGCCGCGCCGTACCTGACGGCGCCGTTTGCCGAAGCGCGTTTCCAGTTCCGCGACCAGGCGTTGCTCGGCATCAAGCAGCGGCCGCCGCGCTGGAAAGAAGGCGTCCTTGCCGTATCCGGCGCCGACTGCCTGGCCGGTGGCGCCTGTTTCGGCACGCTGGACTGGGCGGTCGGCCAGCTCTACACGGCAAAATATTTTCCACCTGCGACGAAGGCCAGCATTGAATCACTGGTGAAAGAACTGATCGCTGCATACCGCACCCGCATCGAACATCTGGACTGGATGAGCCCGGCCACGCGCGCTGAAGCGCTGCGCAAGCTCGACACCTATATCGTCAAGGTGGGATATCCGGACAAGCTGCGCGACTACGGCAATGTCGTCGTGCACGACGACGACATCGTCGGCAACGTACGGCGCGCGGCCGCGGCAGACTGGGCGTTTTACGTGAAACGGAGCAATGGGCCTGTCGACACAAGCGATTGGACCATGACGCCGCAGACGATCGATGCATACAACGGCTCGCTGCGTGACATCGTTTTCCCCGCAGCCATCGTGCAGGCGCCGGAATTCGACGTCGACGCAGACCCGGCGGTGAACTACGGCGGCATTGGTTCCCTCATCGGCCACGAGCTGACGCATGGATTCGACGATGAGGGCCGCACGCTCGATGCCAGCGGAGCGCTGCGCGACTGGTGGACGCAGGACGACGCCGCTGCGTTCAAGCAACGCGCCGCGACGCTCGGCGCGCAATACGCAACGTACGAACCGGTGGCGGGCCTGCATATCAACCCAGACCTGACGATGGGCGAGAATCTCGCCGACCTCGGCGGACTCGAGATCGCCCTAGAGGCTTATCACGCCTCTCTCCACGGCGCTCCTGCGCCCGTCATCGACGGGCTGACAGGCGACCAGCGTTTCTTCCACGCGTACGCACAGAGCTGGCGCGGCAAGGGCCGCGATGATTACATCCGCCAGCTCACCACCAGTGATCCGCATTCGTACCGGAAATTCCGCGTCAACGGCGTCGTGCGCAACGTCGATGAATGGTACGACGCGTTCGGTGTGAAGCCGGGTGACAAGCTATACGTCGAACCCGCGCAACGCGCACGCATCTGGTGATGCGGCGCTACCAGCCCGTCGCTTGCCCGTCCTTGCGATGATCTGAGGCGGCGCGGTAGTACGCATCGGGCGGCGGTGAATACAGGATCGCCTGGTAGCCGCCCATGCTGTCGCCGTTGCCACGCACGACCTTGTGGCCCATCGACGTGAGCTGCGTACCGACGAGGTTGTAGAGCTGCGTTTCGAGTTCGAGCGTGTCATCGCCCTGCGAATGCTGGAAGCGCGCCATGTCACTCGCCGCCTGCAGGTTCGCGCCGAGATCGATCATGTTTACCAGCACCTGCATGTGTCCCTGCGCCTGCATGCTGCCGCCCATCAACCCGAAGGCGATCAACGGTTTCCCGTCTTTCATGACAAAAGCAGGAATGATCGTGTGGAACGGGCGCTTGCGCGGCGCGATGATGTTGGGGCTCCTCGGATCAAGCGAGAACAGCGCGCCACGATCCTGCAGCACGAAGCCGTAGCCCGGCACCGTCACGCCTGAACCCAGCGCGTCGTACACGCTGTAGATCATCGACACCATGTTGCCCCAGCGATCGGCGGTGGTCAGGTACACGGTGCCGCCCTGCTGTTTCTGGTTCGTGCCGGGCGCCGTCGCGTGCGCGGGATCGATGCGGCCACACTGTGCGGCGGCGTATTCCTTTGAGATCAGTTTCTCGATCGGCACCTTTGCGAAACGCGGATCGGCGTTGTAGCGATTCAGGTCATCGAAGACGATCTTCTTGGTCTCGACGAGCAGGTGCCAGTATTCAGGCGATGTCGGCCCAAGCTGCGCGAGGTTGAAGCCCAGTTTCGGCACGCAAGCCTCGAGTATGTTCAGTTCTTCGAGCACCGCAAAGCCTTGTCCGTTTGGCGGCAGCTCGTAGACATCGAAGCCGTGGTAGTTCGTCGTCAATGGCGTGACCCACTCGGCATGAAAGTCCGCGAGATCGGCCGCCGTCATCGTGCCGCCAAGTGCCGTGGATTTCCTGATGATTGCGCGCGCGATGTCGCCCCTGTAAAACGCATCACGGCCCTGTTGCTGCAGCAGCTTGAACGCGCTCGCGAGCATGGGATTGCGGAACACGGCACCGGGCATGGGCATATTGCCGTTCGCGTAGTAGGTGTCGAGCGTGTCGTGATCCTTCTGTACCTGTGTGTTGTAGACATACGTGTCGGCCATTTCCGCGGCGACGCGCTGCGACCATGGAAACCCATCGGTCGCCAGGTCGATCGCCGGCTGCAGCACTTTCTTGAAATCCATCGTGCCCGCGCGCTTCAGCAACTGGTCCCATCCATCGACGGCGCCCGGCACGTCGGCGGTGAGGATGCCGAACTCTGGCATGCCGGTGCTGGCATCGAAACCCTTGGATTTGAGCAGTTCTGGCGTGAGGCCTGCCCCCGCCCATCCGCTCGCATTGATGCCGATCAGCTTGTGTTCCTTCGAGACGTAGACGATCGCGAACATGTCACCGCCGATGCCGGCGCTCTCGGGTTCGACGACATTCAGCGCCGCGGCAGTCGCGACAGCGGCATCGATCGCGTTGCCGCCCTGCTGAAGTATGCGCAAACCGGCCTGCGCCGCGAGCGGATGGCTCGTCGCGACCATGCCATTGCGCGCCATGACTTCAGCGCGCGATTGCCCGAGCCAGCCTTCGGCGCGATCACCGCGAACTGCGCTACAGGCGGGAGGAAATGTCTGCTTGCTCGTCGCATTGCAGGTTGAAAGTGTCAATTGCGGTGCCGCAGCGAATGCATGAGCTGCAATCAGCAGTGCTGCAGACAGGAAAGCAAGACGCGGGCTGGTGAAGCGAAACATGCGGCGCCTCCGGATCGGAAAATTGGTGGGCCTGCTTGGATTCGAACCAAGGACCAAGGGATTATGAGTCCCCTGCACTAACCACTGTGCTACAGGCCCGCCGTAAACGGGCGCAGTCTAGCAGGGCGCCAACGGCGCCGGTCAGGCGCTCGCGAGGAACGCGTCGCAGCTGCCGCGGGCCGCTTCGGCCTTGGGTATCTTGCCGCAGATCTGCTGCATGCGATCGTGCAGGTTCACCAGTACGTCGTGGTGGGCGCCTTTCGTCTCGGTGTTCCACTTGCGCAGCGCTGCATCGAGCTTTTCGAGCCGCATGCGCGCGCGCTGGTAAATCCGGTCGGGCCCATCGAGCTCGCCGAGCACCTGCGAAGTGACGGTACCGATCTTCGCGCCATCGTCCGGCTCGAGCCGCAACAGGCTCGACGCGTAGATCGCGCCCCACTGGAAGCGTGTTGCAGGTCCCTGGGCTTCGGCAAAGCCTTCGGAGTACCACTTGAGCGCTTCGGTCTTGCGGCCCAGCTGTTCGGCCAGTTCACCGAGATCCGTCTTGTAGTAATACGGCGTCGCGGTGTTCTTCAGCTCGCCCTGCACCACTTTGTACGCCTGCTCATTCTGCCCGAGCATGTCGTAGATGGGCAGCACGGCGTTGATGATGCCGGAGCGCACGTACGGAATCTGGCGTTCGGCGAGCGCCGCATTCACGCGAGCGGTTGCAGCACGCACAACGCCGGCCGGAATCGCACCGTTGATGGTCTGGATCGCCTGGAGCTTGGAGCCGACCGCGCCTAGCTGGTCGGCTTCGGCGAAATTCGGCTGTGCGGCGGCGACATCCATGACCTTGCTGAAGCGAGCCAGCCAGCCCGCGGCATTGCCACGCGATTTGACGACGCGGAAGAAATCCTCGTCGAGTATCTGCAGCGCATCGGCCGTTGCAAGCGCGGTGGTGTCGTTCGCGAGCACCTTGTCGACCGCGTCCGCGTGCGCAAGCAGTGAGGCGCTCGGCTTCGCGCCGCGCTTGAGCGCGTCGGATTCGGCATGCGTCGCAAACGCAGCAGCGAAAATCTGTAGCCGCGCGCGCTCGACGCGCGCATCGGCCGGACAATGTTCGGCGGCGGCGTCAAGTTGCCGGGCCAGCTTCGCGCTCGCGGCCGCATCGGACGGGGCATCGAGTTCCCAGGCGTTGAGTGCGAGCCGGCGGCATTGGCCGATGGCCAGCGCGTGGCCAGCGCTGGCCGAATCGAGCAACGTCGATGCGGGCTGCACATCAGCCAGCGCGTTGTCGAGCACGCCCGCGTACTGGTCCAGATCCATGCCACCGGCGATGCGCATCATCTCGTGGCGATCGGCATCGAGCACGACGACAGTCGGATATCCGGTCACATGGAATTGCTCGCCCCATTTCTGGGCGCCGGCATCATCACCGTCGAGATAGACCGGCACGAACAGCGCGCTCTTGGCAATGAAATCCGGCCGCGAGAATACCGTCGACTTCAGCTGCTGGCAGGGCGGACACCAGATCGCGCCCCAATACAGCAGCAGCGGCTTGCGCGCGCTGCGCGCTGCATCGAAGGCCGCGCCGACATCACCGGGGAACCAGGCAATGCCGGGCGCATCGGAGTGGCGTCCGGCGTGCGCGGTGGTCGCCGCGCCCGCGGCAGGTGCAGCGGCCGAATCAGGCGCGCTGGTTTTCGAGCAGCTGACAAGCAGCAGCGACGTGGCGGCGAAGGCAAGCGGCAAGCGGAAAGTGGTTTTCATGCCGCAAAGATAACGCCTCGACCCGCCCCTGCCAATGACAACGCCGCATAATCAGGTGCGGCGGCGCGCGCCGCGTGTAGGCGGAGCACTGAGCGGGTCTTCCGGCCAGTTGTGCCTGGGATACCGGCCGCGCATTTCCTTGCGCACCTCGTTGTAGCTGCTCTTCCAGAAGCCGGCCAGGTCGCGCGTGATCTGCACGGGTCGTTGCGCCGGCGACAACAGCCGGAAGGCAACCGGAACCGTGCCGCCACCGATGCGCGGCGTATCGCGCAAGCCAAAGACTTCCTGCAGGCGCACGGCGACAGCGGGAGCGCCGTCGCCGGTGTAGTCGAGGCGGATGTGCGAGCCGGATGGCACGACGATTTCGCGCGGCGCCAGCTCCTCGAGCGCGCGGCGTTGCGCTCCAGACAACCGGCCGAGCAGCGCATCCGCGAGCGGCAATCGCGCGAGTTGCTCACGCCGCGATATACCGTCGAGCCAGCGCGGCAACCATTCATCGAGATCGCGCAGCAGCGATTCGTCGGCGGCAGCAGGCCACGGCGCGTGTGGCGAATTCGGCAACCGCCGTACGAATTCCAGCCGAGCCTGCAGGTTGCGCGTCGACTCATCCCACGGGAGCGAATCGAGTCCCAGCTGCCTGATGCCGGTGAGCATCGCCGCAATCGCCAGGTCTGGCGGTACGGGTTGCAGCGGCTTCTGCTCGATGATCAGCGCGCCGAATCGCTGGCGGCGTTGCGCAAGCACGGCGCCGGCGCACGCATCCCATTCCACCTGTTCGTCGACGACGAACTGCGCGCCGTACAACGCCTCGAGCTCTGATGCATCCAGCGGCGCGGCGAGATCAATGCGCGCCTCCCGGTCGCGATCATCAAGCTCGACGGCAACGATGTACTCCTGCGATCCGAGCCCGGTCGCGCTGGGGAACGCCGCGCCGCGTCCGTTCGCGAGCAGGTAGCGGCCGGAACCTTCCGCGCGCCGCTTGCCGATTCGGTCTGGAAAAGCCATTGCCAGAAGCATGCCCGGAGTCGCGGACGGTGCGCTGGAGGTTGCGCCGCGAACGCCACTGCCGCGCGTGCTGGTCGGGCGCCCGGCCAGCCGCGTGAACTGTTCCGCGTTGTCGAGCATGCGCTGTCGCACATGTCGCTCGACATGCCTCGCGCCGGCGTCGCCACGCAGCATCTCGAGGCGCGTGCGCACATCGGGGTCGCGCTGCGCACCGGCTTGTCGCAGCAGGTCGCGCTCCGACAGTAGCGCAGCCAGTTCAGCCGCCAGCGGCACCGCATTGCGGAGGCGCGAGGCGAGCAGCATATGTGCCAGCCGCGGATGCATCGGCATCGCCGCCATCTCGCGGCCGAGCGGCGTGATGGCACCCGCCTCATCGAGTGCCTCGAGACGCTGCAGCAATTTGCGCGCCTGCGCCAACATCGGAGCGGGCGGCGGGTCCATCCACGCGAGGCCCGCGGCATCGTCATTGCCCCACTGCGCCAGTTCCAGCGCCAGCGGCGACAAGTCAGCTTCAATGATTTCGGCGGGCGTAAACGCGGCGAGACTTGCGTGCGAGCCCTCGCTCCACAAG
>JBEPVS010000132.1:0-7499 GCA_041690875.1 Gammaproteobacteria bacterium | reverse complement strand
GTTCATGACGCCGCAGACGGTCAACGCCTACTACAACCCCGAAATGAACGAGGTCGTGTTCCCTGCCGCGGTGCTGCAGCCGCCGATGTTCAATCCGGCCGCCGATGATGCGGTCAACTACGGCGGCATCGGCGCGGTCATCGGGCATGAGATCAGCCACGGATTCGATGACGAGGGCAGCCAGTACGACGGCAATGGCACGCTGCTCGGCACGCCCGGCTGGTTCACCAAGGATGACTTCAAGCGCTTCAAGACCAAGACCAACGTGCTCGTCGCGCAGTACTCGGCGCATGAGCCGGTGCCGGGCTTCCACGTCAACGGCGAACTGACGCTCGGCGAAAACATCGCCGACAACTCAGGATTGGCGATCGCGTACAAGGCCTACCAGATCTCGCTGAACGGAAGGCCCGCGCCCGTGCTTGATGGGCTGACCGGTGACCAGCGCTTCTACATGGGTTACTCGCACATCTGGATGCAGAAGATCCGCACCAACGAGGCGATTCTCGAAATGAAGACTGACCCGCATTCGCCCGAGGCATTGCGCGGCCAGTTGCCGTTGATGAACCAGAGCGCCTTCTACGAGGCCTTTGGCATCAAGGCCGGCGACAAGATGTACCTCGCGCCTACGAGTCGCGTCAGCCTTTGGTAGCTTCTGCGGGGGCGTCGGCGGCCAGCTGGCGCAGTTTCTCTGTGCGGCTGAGGTCGACGTTCGCCGCCACGCGCCGCAGCAACACTTCAGCGTCGCCGATCGGCAGAGGACGGCTGAAGAGATACCCTTGAGCCGATTCGCACTCCTGCTCCTGCAGGTAGAGCATCTGGTTGAACGTCTCGACGCCCTCGGCGACCACGCCGATGCCGAGCGTGCGCGACATCTTGATGATCGCGCTCGCGATCGAGCGATCGCGCACCTCGGACTCGAGGTTACTGACGAACGAGCGATCGACCTTGAGCCGGTCGACCGCGAGGTGGCGCAGCCTGCCTAAGCTCGAATAGCCGATGCCGAAATCGTCGATCGCCAGCGTCACGCCGACGGCGCGCAGGCTGGCCAGGGCCTTCTCGGCCCAGGCTTCATCACGCATGACGACGGTCTCGGTTATTTCCAGCTCGATCCACTTCGGTTCGAGCCTGGATTCCTGCAGCACGCGCGCGACCAGATCCGGGAAGTCGCGCTGCAGGAATTGCGAGCCTGACACGTTGACGGAGATGTGCCCGAACGGCAATCCCTGGTCGCGCCATTGGCGCGCCTGCGCGCAGGCGCTGCGCAGCACCCATTCGCCGATCGGAATGATGAGTCCGCTGTCCTCGGCGATCTCGATGAATTCAAGCACCGGCACCGAACCGAGTTCCGGATGCGTCCAGCGCAGCAGTGCCTCGAGTCCCGAGAGCGCGCCAGACGCCAGTTCGAACTGCGGTTGGTAGTGAAGGCTGAATTCGTTGCGCTCCAGCGCGCCGCGCAGCTTGCCTTCGATCGTCAGGCGGCGCAGTGCGCCGTCGCTCATCGTGGCGTCATAAAAGGCCCACGCGCCGTGGCCGCGCCGCTTCGAGAAATACATCGCGAGATCGGAGTTGTGCAGCAACGCGGCCGAACCGGTGCCATCATCCGGGCTGACCGCGATACCGACGCTCGGCGTCACGACGATTTCGTGATGGCCCAATCGCACCGGGCGCTGCAAGGCGACGATGATCGCATCGGCCGCCGCGGAAGCCGACTCGCGCGTCGTGATCTCGGGCAGGATTGCGATAAATTCGTCGCCGCCCAAACGACCCAGGTCGCCGGCGCCCGGCTTGCGCGCGCCGCCGCCCGGCAAGCCTTCGAGCGCTTCGCGCAAACGGCTTGCGCATTGCTTCAGCAACTCATCGCCAGCGCTGTGGCCGAGCGTGTCGTTGATGCGCTTGAAATTGTCGAGGTCGATGTACAGCAACGCCGTCTTCTGCTTGGCTGCGGCGCCGTGTTGCAGCACATGTTCGAGACGCGCCATCGAGTGATCGCGATTGGGCAGGCCGGTGAGTGAATCGAAATACGCCAGGCGCGCGATGTGCCGCTCGGCGCGCCACTTGCTGTACAGCGCCACCGCCATCTGCCGCACTTCGTGCGGATGAAAGGGTTTCTGCAGGAACGAGATCTTGTCCTGCGGCGGCACGTGGCCGCCGATGTTCGCGGGATCGACGTCCGAGTACGCGGTGCAGATGACTATCTCGGCATCCCCATCGAGCTCGCGGATGCGCGAGGCCGCCCACGCGCCGTCTTCGCCCGGCGGCATGCGCATGTCGAGGAAAACGACCGGATAGGGATTCCCGGCCGCGACTGCCTCGCCGACCGCGGCGACCACTTCGGCCGCGCTGCTGCAGATCATCGCATCGAAGGTGCGGCGCCGCGCCGCGCCGGTGTTGGCGGTCGCTGACTTGCTGAACAGGCGCGCGCGCAGGTCCTGGATTGCGTCGAGGTCGGCACGCAGGTCGGCTTCACCGAACACCTGCCGATACGCTTCGCGGATCGCGGGCTCGTCATCCGCGACCAATACCCGCAGCGGGCTTTCAGTGGTGGGCTTGGAAGTCATGCCGCTCGCTCCTCGATCTGCGCGCTTGCGCCTGTCAGGGGAATCAAAATTTCGAATCGCGCGCCGCACCCGGCGCCTTCGCTTTGTACCGAGATCGCGCCGCCCATCGCGTGCAACGTGTTCGCACACCAGTGCAGGCCAAGGCCGGAATTCGTCGACTGCGATTTGGTGGAATAGCCTTTCTGGAACAGTCGCGGCAGCTGCTCCGGCGCGATTCCCGCGGCATCGTCGCTGACGATGAGGCGCAGGCCATTGCCGCCGTCGGGCATGGCCGTCAGTTCGGCATCGAAACGCAGCCGCGTGCGACCCATGCCGGCCATCGCGGCCGATTCCGCCGCGTTCTGCGCCAGGTTCTGCATTACCATGCCAAGCATCGTCGACGGGAGCGAGAGCGAGCCGATGCCGGCCAGCCGCGGCGACATGTCGACTGCCAGGCGATCGCGATGCGTCGGCGCGATCTGCTGGAGGCCCAAGGCTATCAGCTCGGCGAGCGTCACCTGTTGCCGCACCGGCTTGTTGCGCTGGTGGCGACGCTGCTCGGCGAGCACCGACTGCATGACATCGGTCTGCTCGATAATGCTGTTGAGTTTCTCGGCGCCTTGCTTGACGGCGTACGAGAGTTCCCCGGCCGCCAGCTGCACGAACTGCTCAAGGTCGTTGCGCCGCGCGGGATCCGGATTGCCGCTGCGCAGTTCCTCGAGCGCCAGGCGCAGGTCGTCAGTCGGCAGGTCATTGAGCTGCTGCTGCAGGCTCGAGATTTTGACGGACAGCGGCGTCATCGCGTTGCCGAGGTTGTGCAGGATTCCGCTCGCGTTTTCCGCAGCCCCCGATTCAAAGGAGCGATCGACCAATTCGCGGCGCGAACGCGCCAGTTTCTCGACCATCTCGTCGAAGGCCTTGGCCAGCGTGCCAAGTTCATCCTGCCGGTTGTAATTCAGTCGCGCCGACAGGTCGTCCGCGGTGGCGATGCGTTGTGCATGCGTCGTGACGTGCGCCAAGGGGTCGAGCACGATGCGGCCGAGCAGCACCAGCAAGGCGGCGAGCGCGATACAGGCGGCCGCGCCCAGCAGGCGGGTCGAGTACTGCACGGCCTCGGCGCCGCGGCGCGAAATCGTGCGCGGCACGTTGATGCCGAGCGCCAGTAGCGGCGTGCCGGAAATATTGCTGAACACGCGCTCGATGCGCGTCGTCGTATCGGTCTCGGTGAGCCGCTCGCCCTTGCCGCCCTTGCCATCCTGCGCGTCTTGCAACAGTGCGTCTGCGGCATGGTCGACGCCCCAGTCGCGCATGTCGAGCACGGTCTGCGCCTGGTTGCCGAGTCGCAGCAGTTCGGCGTGGTTCAATAGTCGGCCCATGATGACGAGGCCGCGCGAGGGTCCGTGCCCAAAGCCATCGAGGATCGGCGCGCTCGAGGCGATCAGCACGCCGCGATCCGTCGAAATCAATCCACTGAAGGGCTGTCCGGTTTCGAGCGCGCGCTGCCACGCCGCCTCGAGCTTGTTGTCGTCGTTCAGTCGGAGCGACACCGCGCGTCCGGAAGCAGAATAGGGGCCGTGGCTCCACAAGTAGCGACCGTTGTTGGCCATGACGGCCATGTAGTCGATCTTGGCGGTGCGGAATGAGATGTCGGTGAGGCTGGCATCGACGAAGCCGGGATTCTTCCCGGCCATGAACTTCCACAACTCGCGCCAGTTGCCCCAGTCGGCGACCTGGGCAGTCAGCGCCTGCTGCTCGCGTTCGACTGCGAGGGCGACACGTTGCATATCGGTCTGGGCGCTGTAGCGTTCGAGTTCGACGAAACGCGGCAGCATCTGCCGCTGCTGAATCGCCCACTGCGCGGCAATCAATGCCGTGAACAACAGCGCGAGCAGGATCGTGACTTTGGCGCGAACTCGCATAGCATCGAGCCTAGCCGTGCGCACCCGCATCGGATCAAAGCGGCGTCACAGTATTAAGTCAGTGCAGCGGCGAGACGCGCCTCACACTGCTGGCAGCGCCAAGCAGTTCACACTTTGGGCGCGACTTGTGTCCTACATGGCCTTGACCGGCCCGGCCGAAATGCTAAGGCAGGTCGGCCAGCGGTGAAAAGGTTCCCGCAGTGACCGAGCTTTGCAGCAGCACGCCGGGATGCGTCGTCGTCAGGCCCGATTCCACCGGATGCGAAGGTCCTGTCGCGGTGATGATGTCGGGACGTCCGTCGCCGTTCACGTCGGCCACGGCCACTTCGTTTGCGCCGGGGGCGGCGAAATTCGTCGCGGCGAGGAATGCGCCGGCATTGGCCGGATCCTGCAACAGCACGCTGACTGCATCGGAACCACCGATCGCGATATCGGGCCGGCCATCGCCGTCGAGGTCCCGCACGATGATCGATTGAGCGAGGCTCATCTGCGCGACCGGATAACTGGATGCGGCCAGGAACGTGCCATGGCTGGCCGGATCCTGCAGCAGCACATTGACCGTCGGCGCGGAACCGCCAGTCGGACCCGGATCGGTGATGACCAGATCGTTCAGTCCATCGCCGTCGACGTCGGCGATGGCGACGAGATTCCAGCCGGAAACATGCACGTTCGGCGTCTGCGTGAACACCGTCACCGGCGTTGCATACGTCGTTGCCGAGGTGGCGCCGGTGTGCATCAGCACGTGCACGCCGGTGTCGTCAGTCACGACGATATCGGGCACGCCATCGCCATTCAAGTCGCCGACGGCCACCCAGTTCGCACCACCCGGGTACAAGGAGATCGGATTCGAAAAGGTTCCGGGCGAAGACTGCAGGAACAACGACACCGTGTAATCGGCGGAAACGATATCGGGCAGCCCATCGCCATTCAGGTCGGCAATTGCGAGCTGCGAAGCGCCGGGTGAGTTGAGTACGAGCGGCGTGTTGAGCGTGCCGGGCGTCAGGTTGTTGTTGAAGAACACGGCAAGCGCGCCGTTGTGCACGCTGGCCGAAACAACATCGGGCAGGCCATCGCCGTTCAGATCGGCGCTCGCCAGATAGAGCGGATTGTCACCGTCGTTCGTCTGCGTCGGCGTGCCGAAAACGCCGGAGGCCGTCGTCAGGTACGACTTGATCGTTGCGGGGTCGGCGCCCCAGCCGTCCGGCACCGTGCTCTGCTGCAGGATGTCGGCGAAGGTGTCGTTGTTGAAGTCCGCAGCCACGACGCCGGCTGAATATTCCACCGGCGCGTAGGTGTAGCAGTTGTTGCAGTTGTAGTCGTTGCCGCAGCTGCTGAGCACCGGCAACAACGCGAGCGCCGCTGCGGCGCGCCAAAACGTGGGAACTTTCACGATGTGTGACATGGATCCTCCACGGACCTCGTGGGCATCAGCTGAATCGGGTGCGGTAAAAATAAGTCACCGAAGTGACGCGGGCAACCGAATAGCGCACAAATTGCGGGTCGTGGTGCGTCTCATAAAACCGACAAGTTGCGGCGGGCTCCAAGCATGTGGTGGTGCACGGCAATACATAGTTGTAGTTGCGCGCAATCGCTTCAAGCCCGTGCTAGAGTTCGCGCCCGTAAGTGGACATCGACACGAAAACCGCAATGCGCGGCCCGCGCGCCCTGACAGCCGAACTCAAGTCGGTGATCGAACGCTTTCGTCGTCCATCCCACCGCCGCGCCATCTGGCAGCTCGCCAACACTCTGATTCCCTACCTGCTGCTCTGGTTCCTGATGGCGCAGGTGATCTCGATCTCGTACTGGCTGATCCTGCCCGTGGCGGTCGTCGCGGCGGGGCTGCGGGTGCGCATCTTCATCTTCATGCATGACTGCGGCCATGGGTCCTTCATGCGATCGAAGCGCGCCAACTCCATCGTCGGCTGGATCACCGGCCTCCTGACATTCACGCCGTACAGCCACTGGACCTGGGAACACGCGATCCACCATCGCACTTCCGGCGATCTCAACCGCCGCGGCAAGGGCGACATCTGGACGATGACCGTCGATGAATACCTGGCCGCGTCGCGCTGGCGGCGCTTCGCCTATCGCCTGTTGCGCAATCCCGCGGTGCTGTTTGCGATCGCGCCGACGATATTGTTCGTCGTGCTCGAGCGCTTTCCGTCCCCTGAGGCTGGCAAGCGCGAGCGCGTCTCGGTGTGGCTGACCGATCTTGCTTTGCTGTTGGTGGCGCTCACCATGAGTGCGCTGGTCGGATTCAGGACCTGGGTTCTGATCGAGCTGACGCTGATGCTGATCGCCGGCGGTGCTGGTGTGTGGCTGTTCTACGTGCAACACCAATTTCCCGACGCTTACTGGACCCGGCACGAGGATTGGGATTACACCGCAGCCGCGCTGCAGGGAAGTTCCTTCTACAAGTTGCCGGCTGTGCTGCGTTGGTTCTCCGGCAACATCGGCTTCCATCACATCCATCATTTGAGCCCGCAGATTCCGAACTATCACCTGCAGCGCTGCCACGATGCTTCGCCGCAGTTGCGCCGCGTACCCACGTTGACGCTATGGGCGAGCTTTCGCTCCGCGACACTGCAATTGTGGGACGAACAACGGCACCGCCTGATCGGTTTTCGCCGGCTGAAGTCGCTGCGCACTGGCTAGATCGTTTCTCGCGCGTGATGGCTGCGCGCATCGCCACCTTGTGGCAAAGTCCGCCGCGCATCATCGCGGCGCTCGCGCAGGCGCCGCCGGCATTCCACAGAAACTGTATGAGGACGTATGGACGCGGCTCCATCCGCCGCAGGATTGGCGTGAGGTCCTGGAGATGCATCGGCATCTACAACAACCTCGTGTCGATTCGCGAGCGCGGCCAGGTCGGAATCGTGATGCTGCTCGCGACGCTGCTGCTGGGGGAGCCCTAATGGCAGCTGCTTGCCTTTGGGCGTGGTGTAATTTGCGGCCCGCGAGCCACTACTCTAGAATCGCGCGCCTTGTGTGGGGCGGTAGCTCAGCTGGGAGAGCGCTGCGTTCGCAATGCAGAGGTCGAGGG
>JBEPVS010000131.1:0-7531 GCA_041690875.1 Gammaproteobacteria bacterium | reverse complement strand
CCCTAACCCCACCCGTTTTGGCGGGCTGTAGGCCGAGGCGACAAATGCGCTTGGCGGTGCGACTACATGCAAATGGCGACACTTGTCATAAGCGCCTGTATTCACGGACCTCCCGCGTGCGTGTCGGACGGCGCCTACAGGCACATGCGACAATTAGGCCATGCCTTGGGAACCCAATCGCTATACTTTAAAGGCCTATTCTGAATGACTGCCTTAAGCAACAAGAGGGCCAGGCAATGACCAGCCTGCTGATTGCCGATGATCATGCGGTCGTGCGCGCCGGATTGCGCCAATTCCTTGAAGCCGATCGCAGCATTCACGAAATTGGTGAAGCCGCCACCGGCCGGGACACGCTCGAGCAGTTGCGTGTCGGCAACTGGAACCTGTTGCTGCTCGACATCAACATGCCCGATCGCAGCGGACTCGACGTGCTGCGCCAGGTGCGCTCCACGCACCCGGAAACGCGTGTGCTCGTGCTCAGCGGCTTCCCGGAACGGCAATACGCATTGAACGTGTTGCGCGCGGGCGCCAGTGGCTTCCTGTCGAAGGAAAGCGCGCCGGAGGAACTGCTGAAGGCAGTCAAGACCGTGCTCAGCGGCCGCCGCTATGTCAGCGGGCCGTTGGCCGAGCAGCTGGTCAACGACCTCGACGGCGATGCGCAGTCGCCGCTGCACGCCAAACTGTCGGAGCGCGAGTTTCAGGTGCTCTGCAAGCTCGCTGCAGGACGCGCCGTGTCGGAAATCGCGGCCGAGCTGTTCATCAGCGTCAAGACTGTCAGCACTTATCGCGCTCGCGTACTTGAAAAGATGAATTTCAAGACGAATGCCGATCTGACTGCGTACGCGCTGCACAACGAACTGATCCAGTAAGCGTTAGCGCGTGACGCGCCCGTAGCACGGATCATGGAAGACAGAAATCTTCTGAAGGTATTGTTGGTCGAAGACTCGGCCGTGCTTGCAGATCGACTTGGCGAAATGCTGCGCCAGATTCCCGGCATCACACTGGTTGAGACAGTCGACAACGAATCTTCCGCGGTCAGCGTTGCCCGCGCTCAATCGATCGACGTGATGATTCTTGACCTGCACCTGCGCAAGGGCACAGGCTTCGGCGTGTTGCGCGCGCTCGCCACTGAGTCGCACAGCACCACGACGATCGTGCTGACCAACTACGCACTACCCCAGTACCGCACCGCGGCGAGCGACCTGGGCGTACATTATTTCCTGGACAAGGCGCGCGAATTCGGAAAGATACCGGACCTGCTCCGCGAGATTGCCTACATGACCCCGCGCCGCAACCAGGTGCCAGCCGCCTGAAAACGCAAAGGGCCGGAGGAGAGTGCATCGCCTCCGGCCCCGCCCATCATCGGGCTTCTAGATGACCGCGATCTCTCAGGTGCTGCTCTTGACAGCGAGGCCCGAGGTGTCGACGCTCTTCACGCCGTCGACTTTCGCCGCGAGGTCCTTGACGTGATCGATCGCGTCATTGCTCGCGAGGTTGCCACTCAGCATGACGACGCCATGCTTCGTCGTAACACTCACTTCAAAACCCTTGCTGACGCTGTCGGCGAGAATCTCGGACTTCACCTTGGTGGTGATCCAGCTGTCGGATACTGCGCGCTCCGTATGCATCGCAACCTGGTGGGCTTTCGGCTCCATGCCGGTGCTCGCCGTCGGCGAACCCAGATCCATTGCATCGACGCTCTTCACGCCCTCAACGCCTGTTGCAAGTTCAACCGCGGCGGTCTTCGAGTCAGAGCTCGCCACGGAGCCTGACAGCGTGACGACGCCGTTGGTCGTGGTGACCTTGATGTCCGAGTTCTTCAGGCGATCGTCGCCCAGGTAACGCGCCTTCACTTTGGCGGTGATGGCCGTATCGGTGACCGTCGCCATCATGCCGTCACTGTGCGGCTGCGGCGCCGCCGCCGTGTCGCCGGTATCGGCAATTGCGGCGCCATTTACGCCCATCCCGGCCGCCAGCGCTGCCGTGATCAATGTCGAGCGAAACAACCACTTTGAATTTTCAAAAGCTTTCATCGCGAACCTCCGTGAGTAATCGCCCAATTGCGGGCAGCTGCGCAACTCATCTGTTGCGTACGACACCATCTCAGGGAGACTGTTCCACCACCACTGCCGATTTGCTGAAGATACAGTCGGACGTTTCCGACGCTCGCCACTCGTCAGGGGGCAACACCTTCGTCAGCGTCTTCGGACTGTCGCTTCCCGATGACAATTCGGGGCGACCAACCGAGCCATTCCTTCGCCGGAGCGTCGTACAGCTCGAAACTCGTGCCAGTGACGACCGCGCGAGCGCTGTGCGCCGACGGCACGGCCAGCTCAACGCCTCCGGTGACGAGCGTGCTGAGCGAGTCGATGCGGAATTTAATCCCTCTAAATAGTCCGCCGCTGATGTCGATGCTCCCCAATTTCCAGAATTTCGTGTCGGTATGGATGAGCGGCACGAACGCTTTCGGGATATGCACATCGAGATCGACGCCGGTTGCGTCCGCGCCAAGCCGTACGGTCTCGACGGTGCCGACGACAATTCCGCGATAGAAGACCGGCGAACTGGCCTTCAGTGCCCCGAGTCGCGTGCCGTGCAGCGTGATGTTCAGTCCCTCGTGAGTGGAGTCAGTAGGCGGATTTTCCAGTCCGATGAAATCCGTGCGTGCCTTGCCGGTGCCCGGCAACATGTGGATTTCCGGACCCGTGAGAACAGTCGACAGGCCCGTGACGTTTCCAAGGCCGACCTGAGGGCGCACGATCCAGAAGCGCGCGCCTTCATTCGCGACCGCACTGTCCGCGCGATGCAGGTGCGCCGTCGCCAGCACGAATTGATGATCGCGGCTCAATTCCACGTTATCGATCTGGCCGATAGACACACCGCGGTACTTGACCGGGGTGACACCTGTGCGCAGCCCGCCGCCGTCCTTGAACTTGATCGTGATGGCCGGCCCCGAATCGCGCACTCGTTGGTAGACGAGATAAATCGACACGAGCGCAGCGACCATCGGCACAATCCAGATCGGCGAAATGGATTTCTTCATGACACGGCCTCCGCCTTTTCCCAGCGCGCCTCAGGGTCGAAGGTTGCAGAAGACAGGATCGTCAGCACGACGACGAGCGCGAACGGCAACAAGCCGCGACCGGGCAGTACGGTAACGAACTGGCCGAGCTTCACCAGCGATACGAGGATCGCCGTGATGAACACATCGAGCATCGCCCACGGCCCGAGCGTCGCGATGATGCCGTGCACGCGGCTTCGCAATTTTTGCGCTCGAGCTCCGCCCATCCACGGCGGCGCCGTGACAAACAGCAGGCCCAGCAGCTTGAACAGGGGTATCAGGATGCTCGCCAGGAATACGACCACGGCAACCAGCCATTGGCCGTCACGAAACAGATTGACGCAGCCGTCCCAGACCGTGCTCTCGGAATAGAGTCCGTAGTACGTGATTCGCAAAATCGGATAAATATTGGCGGGCACGTACAGGATGAGTGCCGCCAGCGTCAGCGCGCGAGTGCGCGTCATGGAATCGATGTGCTGCGATTGGGCGATGGCGTTCATACGTATGCCGCTCCTTTCGCGAGAAGTTCCCCTTGCGACCGCCAGGGGTGCCTACGGCTCTACCGTGGGAGGCCCTGGCGGCCGCAAGGGAAAAGCGGCCTGCGCTCACTGCACCTGCAGCTTGCGCGCGCAATATCAACGCCGAGCTGGTTCGCCTGGCCGGTCTGCGTCACCGCGGTCATGCCGCCACTTCCAGTAGTTCCGCTGCCGGGCTTCATCCATGCTGCGAAACTTGTGGTAGGGCTCATGCCGTGAGTCGAGGTAGACGCGATAGTTGTTTTCCTCGATGGTGTCCCAGTTGTGGTAGGCGCCGTACTCAGGGTCATAGACCCGGTAACCCACCGCACAACTGGCGCTGGCCAGGGCGACGCCGGTAACCAGCGCTACGAGCAGATCCTTGATGATGTATTGCGAAGGCTTGCTCATGATGGCAGTACCGTTCAGCTCGCCTTCGGCGTGACCTTCTGGCCACCCAGCGACAAGTCACCCATGAGGCCCTTCTCGCCCAGCACGAACGACAGCACCGGGCGCTTCAGCGTCTCGGTGTCGTAGTTACCGCCCGCACCGACAGAGGCGACCGCCACGCCGGCATCCGCGCCGATCGTCCAGCCCTTGCTGTTCTGAAAATCATCACGCGCCTTCTTCGTCATGAACAGGATCACTTCGGAATGCTCCGACACGCCGAGCGTGGCGCCTACCGAGGCTCCATTCACGTCGTAATACCTGGCCGTCTTGCCGTTGATCAGCAGCGCGCCTTCGCCGTGCAGGCCGCCGATGCCGACACCTGCTTTAGTGACTTTAGGGAACACCAGCACCGCAGCGGCCTTGTCGACCAATTCGTGGTTGCCGTTGTGTTGGGCATAGAACGCCTGCAACGTCGAGTGCACGCCAGTGTCGATTTCGGCCGTGCTCATCGCAGCCGAGGCCAATCCGCCCCAGATCAGCGCAAGCCCAGCGAGAGCCGAGTTAATGAGGATTTTCGCGAATCGCTTCATGTCTGCAACCTCCGTCGACCGATATATTTCCGACGGACCGATCGTCGCACCGGCAGTCAACGCACCCCATCAGACGAGGGCGACAGCTATTGCAGGAACGGGACTACAGCTGGGGGAATATCATTTTGCTGCGGGCGGGTCCTTGCCGGCGGGAGGAGTGTCCTTGTGAGCGGCATGTGTCTTTGGCGCGTCCTTTTCAACGACCGCGGTCTTGACACGCTTAGCGCCACGCTGGGTGGCCGCCGCGACATCCTTCGCGCCTTCCTTGACCGCCTGTCCAACGGCCTTGGCATCGCGTCCTACAGCCTGCCCGAATTCACGCGCTGTTTGCCCCACGGACTTGTCCTTCGAGTCCGTGGACGTGTCATCGGCCTGCGAGGTGTACACCGGCGCAAGCGCCAGCAGTGAAACAGCAAGAATTCGAGCAACGATCGTGTTCATGGGTGTCGACCTCAGGCCATTCCGCCATTTACCGAGATGATCTGGCCCGTAATATAAGCCGCTTCGTCGGAAACGAGGTAGTTCACCAGGCTCGCCACTTCTCCGGGCAGGCCGGCGCGCTTCATCGGCACCAGGCGTGCGATCGTTTCGTCGTCAAAGCCACGCTCCGCCATGCCTGCGGAGATGATGCCCGGCGCGACGGCATTCACTGTAATGCCGCGGCTCGCCAGCTCGAGTGAGAGCGCGCGCGTTGCGGCGTTCAGCGCTCCCTTGGCCGCCGCGTAATTGACCTGGCCGCGATTGCCCGTCAGCGCCGCGACCGAGGAAATGTTGACGATGCGGCCCCAGCGACTGCGGATCATCGGCATTGACAATGGCTGCGTCACGTTGAAGAAACCGTCGATTGATACGTCGAGTACGCGGCGCCACTGGTGCGCGCTCATCCCGGGGAACGCCGCGTCATCGTGAAGGCCTGCATTGTTCACGACAATCTGGATTGGCGCGTCCGCCGTCAGCGCCTCAAGTTGCGTGCGCGTGGCGACCGCATCCGTGACGTCGAAGATGATTACAGCGCTGTTGTGCGCAGTGGTGTTGAACTCCTGCGATAGCGCAGCGGCGGCATCGCGGTTCTGATGCGCGTGCACGTAAACGAAATAGCCGGCCCCGACCAGGCGGCGGCAGATCGCGGCGCCAATGCCGCCACTCGCGCCGGTGACCAGCGCCCGCTTGCGCACGTCGCTCACGTTGACGTGCTCCCGGTCGCGCGGTCGACGAATGCGATCGTCGCCCGGCCCCCGAGCAAGGTTTGGTTTGAGTCACTGACAGTGAACTCGTACAGCACCATTGTGCTGTCACCATTCAAACAGGTAGCGTTGGCGTAGAGATCCCCGGCTACGTCATCGAGCCGGTCGACGTACATTGTCAGTCCGCGAACACTGGTGAGCAGGCCGGCACGGCTGACGGGCGCGCCCTGGGAGATTTGCGTTCCGGTCGCGGCGCGCAGCGCGCCGTGCACGGCCATTGCCTGCGCCGCATATTCGATTCCGCAGGCAACGCCGAGCCGACCGTGCGCGCGCAAGGCATTGTCTGCTCGACGGTGCGAGGCGCTACGGCAACGAATGCGATCCGCGGTCCACTCGATGACTTCGTCGAGCAGGCACATGCGGCCTTGATGCGGAACGTGTGCGGCGATCCACGCGTGATCTAGGCGCATGGCTTCACTGTAACACGCAGCACCTGCTCGTCCAGGTACGCGATGTTCACGTCCGTCGCGCGCTGCCGGGCTACAGCCTGCAGCAGCACGAGACCCTGCGCGGCGGGTATCGTCTCGCGCAGGGCTTCGAGATCTGTGTTGTCGAGGCGATCGGCAATGCCGGTGGCGACGCGCACTTTCAGCTGCGCCAGCGCATTCGCCGGCGCACTGGGCTGCAACACCAGCGCCAGTCCAAAGGCAGCCGACAGCTCGCGCGCGGCACGCAGCGGGGGTGGATAGTCGAGATCATAGGAAAGCAGCGCCACGCTTGATTGACTCGCCACGGCCTGCACTGTCGCCTCGAGCAGTCCCGCCGCAAAACTGGCGTCGTAGGCGCACACGGTCGTCGATTGCACTTGCGTCGCCGCGGCGATGCTCCAGTAACCGGCCGGCGCGTTGTGAACTGAATTGTGGAATCGCGTCGGCGACAAGGCGCGATTGGCCGACGCCAGCGTTTCGCAGATTTCGTGGCAGTTATCGCCATCGCCGCTCGATGAAGCGAACACCATCGGCAATTGCGCTGGATTCGCGTCGGCCTGGCGCGCGGCCTCGAGGCCGATCGCGAACGCGAGCCTCACGACACGTCCGCTGCGGCGACGTTCCGTCGGAGGCAGGCTTTCGGGCGCGGGCAGCAGCGTATCCGCAATGTGATGCGCTTGCCGTCCGCTCAGAATCGCTTCGGCCTCTGGCCAGTCCATGAGTCCGGGTCCGCGCACGCCGATGCCAGCCAGGTAAACGGTGAGCTCGAGGGCATTCGCCTCGCTCACGCCGATCGCCCCAACACGAGGCTGCAGTTCGTGCCGCCGAATCCGAAAGAATTGCTGAGCACATGCGTGACCGGACGGGGCCTGCTCGCGGTAACGTAGTCAAGCTTGAGCGCGGGATCGATGCGCGTGGTGTTGGGTCCGCCGGGAATCATCTGCTCGCGCAGCGCCAGCGCACAGATGACCGCTTCGAGCGCACCCGCCGCACCGAGCGTATGGCCGGTGGCTCCCTTGGTGGAACTGCAGGGCAGCGCGCTGCCGAACACGCGCGTGACCGCGGCGCACTCCGCGCTGTCGTTGCTCGCGGAGCCGGTACCGTGCAGGTTGATGTAATCCACGCGATCAGCATCGAGATCGGCGGCTCGCAACGCCGCTTCCATTGCGAGGCCTGCGCCCAGGCCTTCGGGGTGCGGCGCCGACAGATGGTAGCCATCGTTCGATTCGCCGACGCCGAGCAGTGCGATCGCGTTGGCCGCACCGGGCGGCGGAGTTTTCTCCACCAGCACGAAGGCCGCCGC
>JBEPVS010000130.1:0-7547 GCA_041690875.1 Gammaproteobacteria bacterium | reverse complement strand
CCGATGTCGTATTCGTGCTGGTAGGTTTCGATCGCCTTGGCGAGCGTGAACTTGTGGTTCGCGAATTCCAGGTAGCGCCGCGAGTCGAGCGACCACATGTCCCACTCTGGTTGTCCGCGCGCTACCCATTCTGCGATGCATTTGCCCGCTCCCCCCGCCTGCGCAATGCCGAACGTGAACGCACAGCAGTGAAAGAAGCCCGGCAGCCCCGGCGCGGGACCGATCAGCGGGTTGCCATCCGGCGCGTACGGGATCGGGCCGTTGATGACGGTCTTCACGCCAACCGTGCCCAGGATCGGTATGCGCTCGCAGGCCGCTTCAATGTATTTTTCCAGCCGCCCAGTGTCATCGTCGAACAGCTGGTGCGCGAATTCATCCGGAATGCCATGGAGCCAGTGCGCAGTGGCCTGCCATTCGTAGGGACCGAGGATCAGCCCTTGCCGCTCCTGCCTGAGGTAATAGCTGACATCGGGGTCGCGCACCAGCGGCAATCGCGCGGCGCCGCGTGCCACCAGCTCGGGGATATCCTCGGTCACCAGGTACTGGTGCGACATCGTCACGATCGGCAGGTAAGCGCCAACCATCGCAGCGACTTCGCCGCCGCGGTACCCCGCCGCATTGATCACCGACTGCGCCGTGATCGGGCCGCGATTCGTCTCCACGCGCCATTCGCCGGAACTCGTCCGCGCAATCGCCTTGACGCGCGTCTGGCGATGAATTTCTGCGCCCGCGTCGCGCGCGCCCTTCGCAAGTGCCTGCGTCATCTGCGCGGGATCAATATCGCCGTCGTGCGGGTCGTACAGGCCCGCGAGGATGCCGTCCGTGGTCAGGAACGGGTGCCGCTGTCTGATCTGCGCCGGCGTCAGCATTTCGAATTCGATACCCTGCGCATGTGCCTGCGAAACCACATGGCGGAATTCATCGACGCGATCGCGCGTGTGCGCCAGCCGGATGCTGCCGGTCACGTGATAGTTGATGTCGTAGCCGACGCGCGCGGCGAGACCCGCGTACAGCCGTGTGCTGTGCCGCTGCAGCTTGATCAGGTTCCACGACGTGGAAAAGTTTGGGCAGTTGCCCGCCGCATGCCACGTGGAACCCGCCGTCAGCTCATCGCGCTCGAGCAGCACCGCATCGGTCACGCCCAGCTGCGTCAGGTGATACAGCGCTGAGCAACCGACCGCACCTCCACCAATAACAACAACTTGTGTTGTATTCTTCATTACTTACTTTACTAACAGTTTCGGCCGGGGGTCAGCTCTTGATGCGTTCGTTCTTCGAGTCGTACCAAGGCTGCAGCTGCACGGCCGCGGCATGGCGCTGGCAGGCGACCTCGATTTCCCAACGGCCTGACTCGAGCCATTCGCGCGTGACGCCGCCGTCGCAAGCCACGTAACCCATGCCGAGCGAACGGACGACGCGATGTCCCCACGCACCTGACTTGATTGATCCGACGATGTGTCCATCGCGCACGATCGGCTCTTCGTGGTAAAGCAACGGCGCTTGCGGCGAAGCGTCCTGCAATGCGACCTGCACGAGGCGCTTTGTTGGCGTTCCGCGCGCGCGCTGCGCCAACAGCGCATCGCGACCGTGAAAACCGCCCGGCTTGTCCCACGAAACGGTAAAGGCCAGACCCGCTTCCAGCGGCGTGTCTTCGTCGCCGATATCGTGGCTCCAGTGCCGATAGCCTTTTTCCACGCGGCAAGCGCCCATTGCGTGGTATCCGGCGTGCCGCAACCCCAGCGGCTCGCCTGCTTCGAGCAAGCGCTCGTAGACGTCGAGACAGTGATCAGCGCCCATGTACAGTTCCCAGCCGAGTTCGCCGACGTAGGTGATCCGGCTGGCGCGTACTGTGGCGTAGCCAATCTCGATTTCGCGCGAATGCCCAAATGGATGGGTGGCGTTCGACAAGTCGGCTCCCGACAGCGCCTGCAGTAGATCGCGCGAACGCGGACCCATGACGCCCAGCATCGCGATACCGGCCGTGACATCGGTAACGGTGCAGGACGCATTGGCCTCGGCAGCGATGCGCTGCTTCAGCCACGCCAGGTCGCGTGTCTGGCAGATCGCCGAGGTCACCACCATGAACTCCTGCGCACCGAGCCGCGTGATCGTCAGGTCCGCTTCGATGCCGCCGCGTTCATTCAGCCATTGCGTGTAGACGATTCGGCCGTTCGGTACGTCGACATCCGCGCAGCACAGATGATTCAGGACGCGGCAAGCATCCCTTCCCTGCACAAGAAACTTCGCAAAACAGGTTTCGTCGAACAGCGCGACCGAATCGCGCACGGCACGGCACTCGGCGCCGCAGGCATCGAACCAGTTCTGCCGCCCATACGAATATTCGTAGCACGGGCTGGAGCCGGGCGCGGCAAACCAGTTTGGACGCTCCCACCCCGCTGTCTCGCCCATGCAGGCGCCGGCCGCGACCAGCCGATCGTGCAACGGAGTGCGGCGCGCGCCGCGCGCGGTCTGGTATTGATAGTACGGCCAGTGCATCGCGTACAGCAGGCCGAGAGATTCCACGGTGCGATCGTGCAGGTAGCGCTTGTTGCGCTGGAACGGAACGATGCGGCGAATGTCGACGTCGCAGAGGTCCATCGGCGGGTGACGATCACGGATCCAGTCCGCAAGCACCTTGCCGACGCCGCCACTGGACTGGATGCCGATCGAGTTGAAGCCCGTGGCGACGAACAGGTCGCGCACTTCGGGTGTCTCGCCGACGTAGTAGCGATCGTCCGGCGTGAAGCTCTCGGGGCCGTTGAAGAACAACTGGATGCCGGCATCGGCGAGCGCTGGAACGCGGCGAACGGCTGCAGTCAGGATCGGCTCAAAGTGATCGTAATCTTCAGGCAGTGTCTCGAAACTGAAATCATCGGGAATGCCGTGCATGCCCCAGGGTTTTGCAACGGGCTCGAAGCAACCCATCAGCAGCTTGCCGGCATCTTCCTTGTAGTAGGCACACTCATCCTGCACGCGAAGCACGGGGAGATTCCCCGGCAGGCCCTGCATCGGCTCGGTGACGATGTAGAAATGCTCGGCGGCGTGCAGCGGTACTGCCACGCCGCAGTCGCGTGCAATCGCGTGCGACCACATGCCACCGCACAGCACGACGGTGCCGGCGGCGATGAACCCATCGCGCGTCTCGACGCCGATGGCCCGGCCGTGCTCGACGCGGATCTTCGTGACGGCGGTGTTCTCGAAGATGCGCGCGCCGCGCTGTTTCGCGCCCTTCGCGAGCGCCTGCGTGGTATCGATCGGATTGGTCTGGCCATCCTTGTCGAGGAACACGCCGCCCACCAGGTCGTCGACCGCGAGCAATGGCCATCGCTCCTTGATCCCGCCGACGTCAAGCAGATCAACCTTGAGGCCGAAGGTCTTGGCCATGGACGCGCCGCGTTTCAGCTCCTCGAAGCGTGCCGGCGTCTTCGCGACGCTGACGGAGCCGTTTTGCCGGAAGCCGGTGGCCTGGCCGGTCTCCGCTTCGAGCGAGCGATAAAGTTCTGCAGTGTATTTCGCGAGTTCAGTCAGGTTGCGTGTTGCGCGCAGTTGCCCGACGAGGCCCGCGGCATGCCATGTGGTACCCGAGGTAAGCTTGCTGCGCTCGAGCAGCACGACATCTGTGATGCCGATCTTCGTCAGGTGATAGGCGATCGAACAGCCGGCGACGCCGCCGCCGATGATCACGACGCTGGCGCGATCGGGAATCGACATCCGCGCCTACGGAACCTTCGGCCGCATGCCGGAACGAGGCAGTTTCACTGGATAGCGGCTGCGGATCTGATCGTCGATCGCTTCGGGCACATGCGTCGGAAAATGATTGGCGAGGATCTCGGTGACTTTGCGCGCGGCCCGCTCGGTGATGTCGGTCGAGCCCTGCTCTTTCCATGAATTCGGATCGCGCCGATCGCCGACCGCGGGATAGAGGTATTCGGTCTGCATCAGCTGCAGAGTCTGGCCGCTGCCCAGGAAATGCCCGGGGCCGTTAAGGCAGACATCTTTTATGGTCTCGAACGACAAGCGTTCCTCGCTGACTTCGATGCCCTTGATCGTGCGTTGCGCGGCGCCAATGATGTCGTTGTCGATGACGAGACTCTCGAGCGAATAGCCGAGCAGGCTTGCGTGCATGCCGGCCGACTCGTAGATCATGTTGACGCCTGAGTTGCCGACCAGCGCATGATTCAGCGCCTTCTCGGCGCCGGACTGTCCATCGGGAATCTTCGAATCGGTCATGCCAGAGGCGGTGCCGCCGGTGAGATCATAGAAATTGGCCATCTGGCCCGCGGCCGATGACAGCAACGCCTGCTCGGGACTTCCGCCCGACATGGCGCCGGTGCGCAAATCCGACACGAAGCACCAGGTGCCAAAGATCGCCGGGTGCCCCGGTTTGAGCGCATTCACGTAGACGAGCCCCGCCAGCACTTCGGCGACTTCCTGCGCCAGCGCGCCGGCAAGCGCTGCGGGCGCTGTGGCGCCCGCTTGCCCCGCCGACAGCAGCAATACCGGCATGCCGCCGCGCACTGCCACTTCGAGACAGCGGCATGCGTCCGCTGCGAATTTCATCGGCGGCACGACAAAGCAATTGGACTGGCTGACGAAGGGCCGCTCGCGCCACTGCTGCTCGCCACCTGCGATCGCATGCAGCATCTGCAACGAAGCCTCGAGTTGTTCGGGCGCCACCCAGCTGCTGCCGACGTGCTTCGTCGTGCTCATGACAGCGGCGTAGCAGGTGTTGAAATCCATCTCGAAGGGATCGGGAATATCGCGCGGCACGACCGCGCGCTGGAAGAAATGGATGTGATCCATCTGATCGACGATGCGGCCGATGTCATACAGGTCCTGGATCATCGATTGCCGATACGTGCCATCGCTATTGACCATGTTCACAGCCGCGCCGGCCGTGCCGAAGTAGGCGCGCTTGCCCCAGGGCTCGAGGTCGTGCTTTCGATCCTGGCCGTGCAGTACGAAATTGCGTGCAGCCCTCGCAAGTGTGTCTTCGACCAACGACTGCGGATACAGCAGCCGCCCCTGCGCACTCATCGTGGCGCCGGCGCGCGTCATGACCTCGATGCCCGATGGCGTTGCATCGGCCAGGCCGACTTCGGACAGCAGTCGCAGCGCCGTGTGATGGATCTGCTTCACATCGCTGTCACTCAGCGGACGATAACGGCCGCTGGGCATGCCCGGTTTCACCGGCCGAAGATGATCGGGCAACGGTCCGGCGCGCTCGGCCCTGCGGGCGTCGCGCACTGAGGGACGTCGGGCTACAATCGGGGCATTGGTCACGCAGTTACTCCTGGAAGTAAGCGCCGCGGATTATCGCATGAACAGGCTCGTCAGTTTTACGCAGATGAAAGCAGGCACGCGCGAGGATTACCTGTTGCTCGACCAATCCGAGCGCGAGTTTGCGCTGCAATTGCCCGACCGGGTGATGCAGGCGATGCGCGACCTGGATCATTCCGTTGACGGGTATCCGGTGACCCGGCTCGAGCACAGCCTGCAATGCGCGACACGCGCGCGTCGCGACGGGGCCGATGATGAGCTGGTGGTCGCGGCGCTGATCCACGACATGGGCGACCTGCTCGCACCGTACAATCACGCGGCCATCGCCGCCGCCGTGATTCGTCCGTATGTGCGCGAGGAAGTGCATTGGATCGTCGAACAGCACGGCCTCTTCCAGACCTACTACTACGTGCACCACCTGGGCGGAAACCGCGACATGCGCGAGCAGATGCGAGGGTCTCGCTGGTATGAATCCTGCGCTCATTTCTGCGAGCACTACGACCAGTCCTCATTCGATCCGAAATACCAGAGCTTGCCGCTGGAGGAATTCGCGCCACTGGTACGTGACATATTCAGCCGCCCGCCGCACGACCCGCGCTACACTGCGGCCGTTTGCGCATGGTGAAGCGGCGAGCGCTGTCAACGCTCCCTGTCGTTGCTGCACTGCTGCTGACGATCCTGTTGCCGGGCGTGCGTGCCGCCGGTGCGGCGAGTGTTTCAAGTGCCGCGCATCCGGCGCACGGCGTCGCGCTGCCGCCGATCCGGCACGTGTTCATCATCGTGCTCGAGAACCAGGCTTTCGAGAACAGCTTCGGGCAGGGCTCGCCCGCGTTGTACCTGAAATCACTTCGCCAGCAGGGAGCAAGCCTGCCGAACTACTACGGCACGAGCCACATGAGCCTCGGCAATTACCTGACGATGATCAGCGGCCAGGCGCCGAACCAGGCGACCGACTTCGACTGCGAGTTGTTTTCTGAATTCGCCAGCACGGGTACGACAGCGGACGGCCAGGCCATCGGCACGGGTTGCGTGTACCCGGCGAACATCCAGACGATCGCGAACCAGCTGGAGCACGCGCACCTGCGCTGGAAAGCGTACTTGGAGGACATGGGCAACAACCCGCGGCGCGAGAGCGCGACATGCGGGCATCCACGCATCGGCACGCCGGACAACACCGGCAACGCCACGGTCGGCGACCAGTACGCGACGCGTCACAACCCCTTTGTGTATTTCCACGCGATCATCGACCAACCGTCGTGCGCAACGAACGTCGTGAACCTCGACGCGCTCGCGCGCGACCTGAAGAAGCCCGAGGCAACGCCGCACTACGTGTTCATCACGCCGAATCTCTGCCACGACGGGCACGACGGCGGCGGCAGCTCGCGTTGTGTCGACGGGCAGCCTGGCGGGCTCGTGTCCGCCGACGCATTCCTGCAGAAATGGGTGCCGCAGATCCTGGCTTCCCCGGCATTCAGGCAGGACGGCCTGCTCGTCATTACCTTCGATGAAGCCGACATCGCCGACGACTACGAAAACCAGGGGAGCACCGCGGGCGTGGCGGGGGGTGTCGCAGCCGCCTGCTGCAATGAGCCACCCGGTCCGAACATCGCCGAATACAGCTCCAAACCGGGCTATCGCTCATCGACCGGCATGAACGGTCCGGGTCTGATTGGGCCGGGTGGCGGACGCATCGGCGCCGTACTGCTCTCGCCGTTCATCAAGCCCGGTACTGTCACGACGAACGCGTACAACCACTATTCGCTGTTGCGTAGCGTCGAAGACCTGTTTGGATTGCCGCCGCTCGGTTACGCGGGTCAAGCGGGCCTCCCGGCCTTCGGCGCCGATATCTACACGAAGGGGCCGCCGCGCACTTCGCGACGCTGATCGAGCAATATCGAGCGCAGCAGATCGGGACGATCGGTGATGATCCCGTCTACATCAAATGCCAGCAAGCGTCTCATATCCACCGGCTCATTGACGGTCCACGGCACGACGAGCAACCCGAGCTGGTGCGCTTCGACGACCTGTTCCGCGCGCAGATCGAGATAGTCGGGCGACCAGCTCTGCGCACCGCTGGCCGCAGCCAGGCGCGGCACCGAACCACCGAATGCGCGGGCATCGAGTCCGCCCAGCCAGGGCGACGGCACCGCCGCATCGAGGAACAGCGTGTCATCGGCGCCCTGCTGATCGGTGAGCGCGCCCGTTGCGGCGCCAGGCTTCAGGCGATGCATGAGATTCAGCACGCGCCAGTCGAAACACTGCACCGT
>JBEPVS010000129.1:0-7614 GCA_041690875.1 Gammaproteobacteria bacterium | reverse complement strand
CCGCTCAACCACCAAAACCATCGGCGAACAGTTCGTCGGGTGCGAATACCTGCACCGCGCCATTGTCCACGCCTCTCGGAACGTCGGCGAGCGGCGCACCGGCAAAGACGTGATCGCCCACCATCACCACGCCGCGGCCCATATCGTCCACGCCATGCGGCAGGCTGCCCATTTGCAGAACCTGATCGACCCAGATCGTGCCGCCGAAAATGGAAATCGGCTCGACTACGCGCGCGAAGCCTTCGCCGTCGGCCTGACCATTGCTGCCGGGACAGCCCACAGCAAAACCGCTACCTGTCGGATTCGGATAGATCGAAACGCCGCACAGGTCGCCGGGGTTGGCGCCGCTGCCAGGGAACACTTCGGTGTCGAACGTGAAAAAATTGGCGCCACCCGGATTGAACAAGGTGACCGATCCGGTGCGGCCGACGCCGGACTTGTCCCGACCCGTGCCGCCGACGTAGATGCGCTGGCCGTCGATCGCCACGCTGCTGCCGAAAAAATCGAACTGCCCGGGGTTCTGTGCGTGCAGGTCGCTCAGGTTCGCCAGGTTGCCGCCCGACAAATGAAAGACATGGGCAGCGCCGGTGGTGGTGTTTTCCCCGGTTGCACCCGCAACCATGAACACTTGCGATGCGCCGAACGAGTACACCGCGACCGACGTGCCAAACGCGTCGCCAGAGCTGGCGCCACAGACGTTGCCCTTGTCGATATTGGTGCCAGTGTCTGCGACATAACGCAGATAAGCGCAGCCCGCACCCGCGCCCGGTGCACCACCGGCCACCCAGCTGCCCGCGCCGCCAGTATTGAGCCCATCGCCGTTGACTGCCACGCCGGCGCCAAGGTGAGCGTTGTCGACCACGCTATTCATGGCGCCCGAAGGGACGAACGCGGGCGCTTGGTAGGTCAGGAAGTTCCGGTTGAGGTCAAGATACTGTGCGACATATCCAGCGCCCACGTGCGTCTGATAGGTGTAGCCCGGCACACCCACGGCGGCCACCCCATTGTTCACGGCTACAGCCGCACCGAAGTGCGCGTAGGCCTGTGGTACAGCGTTTTGGAGATTTGCAATCACTTGCCACCCGCCGTTTTTCGGAACGAACACATACACCTGGCCAGCTTCCGGATAGTCCACTCCCATGTAGGTGTTCGAAGCGCGGGGAGCGCCGACAAGCAGCGCACGGATCTGGTTGGATCCGGGCGCAAGGTCCACCGCGACGGCCGTGCCGAAGCGTGCACCGCTGCTCCCACCGGGCCAGATGGGGGCATCGATCTGATCGACATGCACCCAGCCGGGCGTGCTGGCGGAGGCAGTGGCTGCGCAGAGCAGCAGGCAGGGCAGGCAGGGCAGGCAGGCGTATCGGTTCATGGCGGCGCTCTCGTGGGGGTGGTATCCCAAGGAAACGGGGAAAGCCGGAAAACCCGACAGGAGTGTTCGCCCAATGCGTTCGCGGGGTTTGCTTCCCGGCGAAAAGGCCCGCAGCTACGGCTTCGCCTGCACGCTTGCCAGCGCCGTATCGATTTCCTTGAGCAGCGGCGTGGGTGTGGTCAGCGACTTGGCCTGGTAGGCGCGGGCGCGACCGAGTGCTGCGATCGCTGCGGGCTTGTCGCCGGCGGCGAGGGCGAGATAACCGCGTTCGAGATCGAGCTGGGCGGTTTCGCCGGGCGCGAGGCCGCTTTCCTTTTCGACTCCCGCGAGCAATGCGCGTGCGCCATCGAGCTTGCCCGTGTCGCGTTCCAGTTGTGCTCGCAACAGCACCAGTCGCCGCGCCAGTGTCGCGCTCTTGCCGATGTTTTCGTCCTTGGCGCAGACATCCAGCGCGCTGCGTGCGGCGTCGCTGCGGCGTTCGCGGATGGCGACTTCGGCGCTGAGCAAGCGTGCCTTGGCGCAGAACGCAGGATTGCCGTGTTCGCCGCAGGCGGCGTCCTGTGCTTCTTGCGCGCGCGCGGCACTGGCGGGGTCGCGGCGCTGGTTGTCGATGCCGGCGAGGGTGACGCGTTGGGCGACGCGCGCCAGTGGATGCTCCTGATTGGATGCGGGCGTCGTGAGCAAGACGTTCAACTCCGCCCGCGCCTCGTCCAGTCGCCCCAGTTCCTGCAACACCTGCACGTGGCGATAATTCCAGTAGCGGGTATGGGCGTTGTCGGCGCCGAAGGAAGCACCACTGGTGACGATCACTTGGGCCAGCAGCGGTTCGGCTTCAGCATAGCGTTCCAGTCCGGTCAAGGCGCGGGCACGTACGCCGCGTAACTGGTTGGCCAGTTCAGCGCCTTCCGCTGTGTGCAGGTAGGGATGAGCCAGGGCGAGATCGGCTTGCGCCAGGGCTTCGTTGTGGCGATCCAGCGAGGTCAGCATATCCGCGAGCGATTCCAGCGAGCCGAGATATTCGACGTCGTGCGTTGCACCGAGTCCTTGCAGCAAGCTCACCGATTCACTCGCCCCGACCACGGCTTCGTCGCCGCGGCCGATGTCATAGAACACACTGCTTTGCATGCGCAATGCGGCCGCGAGTTCGCTGAGTGCGTCCACGCCCGCCGCGCGCAGTTGCGTGATGGCGGCATGGAGTCCGCGTAATGCGTCCTCGGTATGACCGTCCTGATATTCGAAGAAGGCCAGGCGCGCCTTGGCGCTGCCTTCGATGATTGGCGAGGGTTGTGCGCTGCGCGCGTTGGCCTCCAATGCCTTGTGCAAGATCGCGTGCGCGGGCACGTCGTCGCCGAGGGCGACGTAGACATTGCCAATCTGCAGCCACAGGGCAGCGGCGACATCAGGTTCCTGCGCCAGTTCCTTGTCGATGCGCGTGCGCGCTGCGGCCAGCAGTTCGCCCGCGGTGGTCTTCGTGCCTTTACCTTGGTAAGGATCAGCCGACAGGAACACGGACGTGATGAAGTCGCGCGTGGCTTCGGACTGGCGCAGCGCAGCGCGCGCGTGTTCGGCTTCGATGGACTTGGCGTGCGCCTGCCACAACGCGGTGGCGGCGAGTCCGAGAATGGCGATGAGGCCTGCCGCGGCCAGACTGGCGCCGAGGCGATGACGCTGCACGAAGCGACGCGTCGCATAGGCCATCGTCGCGCGGCCGATCGCCAGCGGACGGTAATCGAGCCAGCGCGCCAGATCTTCGCGCAGCGAAGTAACCGAGGAATAGCGTTGTGCCGGCAGCGGCCGCAAGGCGTGGACGATGATGCGGCCAAGATCGCCGCGCAACAATTTCGACAGCGCCTTCACGTCGTACTGCTCAGGTGCAGGGTTCGCGTCGTCGCGCGTGGTGGCGTGGCGCGCGAGTTCCGCCGTGGTCCATTCGCCCTCGCGTGCACCGCGTTCGAGCGTGGGCAGACGCTTGCCCACGATGAGTTCGTACAGGATCAAGCCGAGTCCGTATACATCGGTCGCTGTCGTCGCACGCTCGCCGCGCAATTGCTCGGGTGCGGCGTACTCGGGCGTGAACACGCGCGTCGCCGGTTCGCTTTCCTCGCTCGGATCAAGGATCAGGGCGATGCCGAAATCCAGCAGCTTGACCGTGCCTTCGGTATTGACCAGTACGTTCGCTGGCTTCAGATCACGATGCACCACGAGCTGCGCGTGTGCATGCGCGACTGCCGCACAGATCTGATCGAACAGGCGCACGCGGCCGCGCACATCAAGTGCATGTTGACGGCCGTATTCGAGCAGAGACACACCATCGACATATTCCATCGCCAGCCAGGCGCGTCCGTCCTCCACGCCGGCGTCGACGAAGGCGGTGATATTCGGATGAGCCAGCGCGGCGAGGATGCGTCGCTCGCGCGAGGCCAGCTGGGCCACGCGAGTCGAGCCGCCGTCGAGTAACTTGAGCGCCACGCGCTGGACGAAATCGGCATGCTCGCGTTCGGCTAGATAGATCACTCCCATGCCGCCAGCGCCGATGCGCGCCAGGAGGCGGAACGGGCCGACGCGCGCGGGCACTTCATCAGGTGCGCTAGGCATCAGGCGCCCCAACACCTGTTCCGGCGGTGGCGTCGGCGCATCGCGCGTGCCGGTCAGCAATTCACGTAAGACTGCGGCGAGGTCGGCATCACGCGCGGCGATGCGTTCGAGTTCCGCAGCGCGAGCCTCAGGGCTGGCTTCGGCCAAGGTTTCCAGTAGGGCACGCAGTTCATCCCAGCGCGCGCCGGAAAACAGCGGGCTCGTCATGCCATGCCTTCCAGGGCCAGGCGCAGATAGTTGCGTGCGAACAGCAGATCCCGCTGCACCGTGCGCTCGGTCACCCCGCGCAACTCGGCAATCTGCTGCGTTGTGAGGCCACCGAACACGCGCCAGCTCAGGGTTTCGGCGAGCCGCGTGTCCTGCTGGTCGAGCGCCGTCAAGGCTTGATCGATGGCCAGAGCCTGCTGCGCATCCAGCGCGCGGTCGGGAAAGGCTTCGTCCAGCTGGGTGCGCACCAGATCGCCGCCACGCTTGGCGGCCAAATGCTCGCGCGCGTAATCGATCACGGTCTGGCGCATCGCGCGCGCGGCGAGGTTGAAGAAATGACGGCGATCATTGAGCACGGCGAGCGAACCACCGGCGAGTTTCAAAAACGCCTCATTGACCAAGGCGGTGGGTGTGAGCGTGGCCTGTCCGCCGACGTTCGCCATCTGGCGCGCCGCGAGGCGACGCAACTCGGCATAAACCAGGGTGTAGGCGCGCTCGCCGGCACCGATGTCGCCGCCACCCGCGGCACGCAGCCATTCGGTCAAAGGCGCCGTGTCAGTCAAACCCTTTCCTCCTCGGTCGCATCAGCGCTCCCCAGCGCGATTCGGCGCAGCGATTGTAGCCCAAGTATGTGTCGCGAACTGCGCTGGATTCCGTTTCCCCTGATAGGAGCCATCACAGGAGGAGGGAGCATGCACACCGAGAACCTGACATATCGCGCAGGCTGGGCCACGAGACCATTCGCCACGTCCCTGTGCTTCGCCGTCGCAGTCGCCGGCACGGTGGCCAGTGCGAACGCGGCTACCTATATGGTGACGACAATCGGCGACGGCGGAAACGGTTCGCTGCGCCAGGCGATCACTGATGCGAACGCGGCGGGCGGCAACAATACGATCGCGTTTGCGGTTCCTGGCGCTGGTCCGTTCAAGATCGCGATCGCCAGCCAGCTACCCGGGATCATGAGCACGCTCACGATCGACGGCTACAGCCAGAGCGGATCGAGCCCGAACACGAACGCTACGGACGCCGGCGGGCTCAATGCGGTTTTGCAGATCGAACTGGCCGGCCCCAGCGGCGTGTACGGGTTCTATATGGGTAAGGCGAGCGGCGTCATCCTGACCGTGCAAGGTCTGGCAATGCACGGGTTTCTTGCCGATCTTCTCGGGTACTCCATCGCGGGCACCTCGCAGCTGCGTTCGTTCGGCAATTACCTCTGCACCAATTTGGACGGCAGCGCGGTCGCAGCCGGACCCGCCACCGGCAGTGGCATCAATAGCGACAAGACAACGACCTACATTGGCGGCGACCTGGCATCGCAACGCAATCTGATCTCGGGTTGCGGCGGTTCCGGTGTGGTCATCGGCGCGCCGACCGGGATGCGCGGCAACTTCATCGGCACCGATGCGAGCGGCACGCTGGCCATCCCCAACGGCCTGGCTGGCAACAACTCGGGCATCACCGTGGTGGGCAATGTGGCGAACGTCGCGATTGGCGGCGCGACTGCCGCCGCGCGCAATGTAATATCCGGCAACCGCGCGTTCGGCATAAGCATCTACAACCCCTACGGCGGTGCGCAATACGTCGGGCTAGAGATCAAGGGCAACTACATCGGCACCGACTGGAGCGGGATGCAGCCTCTGCCGAACGGCTTCGCGGATCCCAACGCGGCGCAATATGGCGGCGGTATCCAGTTGCAGACCGGAGTGACCAATCCAACGCCGGCGATCATCGGCGGTTTCGGTGACGGCGAGGCGAACCTGATCGCGTACAACAGCGGCGCCGGCATCATTGCCGCGTCGAATTCGCCGGGCGAGAGTTTCGACAGCCGCGCGAACCTGCTTCATCACAACCATGCGGTCGGTCGCGCCAACCTCGATATCGGCACGGTCGGCCCGACGCCGAACGACGCCGACGACGCGGACGGTGGTAGCAACGCACAGCAGAATTGGCCGCAGATCGTCTCGGCCAGCCAGTCAGGCAACCAGTTGAGCGTGGCCTATCGCGTCGATACCGCGACCGTGAATGCAATTTATCCGCTGCGCATCGACTTTTACGTGGATGCGCAAGGCGGTAGCGGGCAGTGGCTGGGCCAGGACAGCTATCCCGCCGCCAGTGCCCAGCAGCAGCGCTCGATCGTCTTGCTTGTCCCGGCGGGCGCACGCGCGTTTCCGTTCGTTGCCACGGCGACCGATGCGGGCGGGCACACCAGCGAATTCTCGCCGGCGTTTGATGTAATATTTGAGGATGATTTCGACTAGGCGCGTGCACCGGCATATCGGCCGGAAATGCCGCCGCCGCTGACCGGCCCGGCTCACGGCGACGTGAGAGTCGGCGTGGCCGCGGCCTTGAACAGCAACTCCGGATCGGCGACGGCGACCACGTTCCAGTTCCAGGGCGCCACTTCGTCGAAGGCGATGACCACGCGCCGGTCTTGCAGCCTGGTTTCCAGGATCCCGGTCTGACCTTCCTTGACTCGCGCGATCAGATCGGGCGCCGGAAACACCTGGCTCACGCTCGCATCCGGTGCGGGCTGCTCGATCGGGATGGTGTCGCCGGAGGCAGCAAGGATGCGGCCTTCGGCATCGAGTAGGTACATCGCGCGAATCGCCGGCTCGTCCGGCGCGCGCAGCAGCGTGCGTACCAGCCGATCGGGCAGGAATGCGGCGCTGACCACGCCGCGGAAATGCACATTGTCACTGTACAGAGGAATGCTAAGCGGCAGTTCCAATAAGTTCGTCGCGCTGCTCGAATACGGCAAACCCCATTGTGGCCCGTGCTTGCCGGCTGCGAGTTTGTACCAGGGCCGCACGCGCGGATCGTAGTCGGCCGGCAGACCGTCCCAACCGGGATAGCGCGCGGTGATGCCATCACCGAGTGCGATCAAGATCGCGTTCAGCGGACTGTTGTCGCTACTCTGCGCGTGCTCGCTTCCGGCATAAAAATCCACGTTGTCATTGCGGATCATGTGCACGGAGCGTCCGTAGATGTCGCGCATGAAGTCCTGCAGTGCCGCCAGCTTGCGGATTTGTAACTGGGCGAGTTTTTCATCAGCGCCGCTCGGCACGATCCACACCGGCCACTCCACGCTGATCTTGCCGGCATGCATGGCGCTGGGCTGCAGGTCCGGCGGCGCATTCGCCGGATCGAGAAAATCCTGCAGCAGGTAGACGCGCTGATCCGAGGGCCGACCGTGGGCGAGTATCTGCGTCACGGAATCGGCGAGGTTCTCCATGCCGCCTTCCAGCTGCAGAAAGCGCATCTGCACGCGATCACTGATGTTGGCCACGGTGCTGGTCAGCGCGAGCAAGCGTTGTTCGCGCAGACGCTCGGCGTTGAACAACTGCTGATTGCGCCACAGCAATCCGCCGATCGCGATCGCGGCAACCGCTATCGTAGCGAGTACGGTGGTCAGCGCTGCCTGGCGATGGCGCACGATCCAGCGC
>JBEPVS010000128.1:0-7659 GCA_041690875.1 Gammaproteobacteria bacterium | reverse complement strand
GCGCTCGCGCAAAGCGCTGGCGTGGGCTCCGAGGTGGTGGGACGCGCCGGCACGGTGACGCAAGTCACCTTCGACCTGCCGCACAGCCGCGTGCAGGAATCGGAGGCCGATCGCATCGGCCTCGAGCTGATGGCGCGCGCCGGATACGATCCGCACGCGGCACTGACGTTGTGGCAGAAGATGGCACAGGCCAGCCAGGGCAGCACGCCGGCCTTCCTCAGCACGCATCCGAGCGATGCCTCGCGGCTCTCGACGCTCCAGTCTCTGCTGCCGCGTGTGCTCCCGCTCTACCAGGCCGCAGCGAAACACTAGTTCGAGCGCGCCTTCAGCCCCGCGCGCCGTGAGCGCGCGCGCCCCTCGTCAGCGCTCGTTCTTATCCGTCGGTCGATACTGCCGCGGCGCGTCATTGCGGGGCGCCGGTGCTGGCGCCGGTTCCGAACGCGATTCGCGTGCCGGCGGGTGATACTCCGTCGGCGGGTGGTACTCAGGCTGCGGCTGAGGTGCGCGATATTGCGGTTGCGGCTGCGGCGCGCGGGACTCGGGTTGCGGCTGCGTCACCGTGCGAGTCGGCGGCGTCCGCTCCTGGGCGCGCGCTGACGGTCGATCAACCGATCGATCCACCGTAGGCTCGACCGGACGATCAATACGGCGCTCCACCGTCGGCGCAACGGGCCGATCGATCTGCGCCGGCTGCACGCGTTCCGGCCTCGGCGATGTGCTCAACACCGCAGGTCCTTCGTTGCGCTGCGTGGGGCTGCTCGCGCGCTCCGGCGCGCGCTCGGGCGCACGCGCGCCGAGGCTGTTCGTCGCGGGCGACGTTGTCATGACGGGGCGGTCGAACACCTTGCGATCAGGCCGCACGTTCGGTCGATCGGGGGCAACGACGCGGCCGACGCTGCGCGCTTCGGGACGCACGTCCGGTCCGCGTTGCGAAAACGGTTCAAGCCGTGAATCATCCTGCGCGGCCGTCGGACTGGTCACTCGATTGCGCGCCACGGCGCGGGCCGAGGTGAATGTATCGCGCGACACCGCCGTGTAGGCGCCCGGCACGCGTTCGTTGGCGTACTTTCGCGCCGGCTGCTGGTTGCCGTTGCGTTGCCGCGCATCGATGTAACGATCGACGGCCGCCGGGCCCAGCCGCGTGTTGGAAAGATTCGCGACGCGCAAGTAATTGTGGCTGGCGTGGAACGGTGGCTCATAGATCTCGTTGTAGCCGAGCGGCACCCAGCCGACGAGCGGAGGACCGCCGTGGTTCGCACCGGCACCGCCGCGCGGATAGCGGCCATCCCGCCAGGCGACGAGTGCCGGCGCGAACACGGGACGATGATAGTTGCGCGGACCTGGCGCCCAACCCCAGCCTCGCGCGCCATGTATCCAGCGGCCGTAGTGGCAAGGAGCAAAGCCCCAAGGCTGGTCGTCGATCCAGGTCCAGCCCCACAGGTTCAGCCAGACCCAGTGGCCGTAGCGATACGGCGCCCAGTCGACGACCACGACCTGCGGGTACCACACCGAGCCGTACACCGGATCGGCGGCCCAGTCACCGTAGCCATCGAGCTCTTCGTAACCGACCATGTCGCGCGACACGTAACGGGCCGCGCGGGATTCGTCTTCGCGGTGATCGCGATCTTCCGCCCACAGGTCAAGGCTGTCGGGAGAGCCGGCGCCGGCCAGCGCGAGATCGGATTGACCGCCACTATTCATCTCGACCGATTCATTGCCGTGTACGGTGCGGCTGCCGGCAGCGCCGCGCGCTTCGGCGCGCCCGCTCCACACGGTCAGCTGCGCGCGTGCATCCTGGTCGTCGACATCGAGGCGATAGCCGCCCGACTGCACCAGTTCGACATCGCCGGCCGGCGTTTCGATTTCGAAGTGATCGTCCTCGAGCGAGCGGATGCGCACGTTGATCGAACCGGCCGTGACGCGCAGCCTCACGCCGCGGTCATCGACGTTGACGATCTGCAGCGCGGTGCGCGCTCCGAGCCGAACCACGCTGGAACCGATGTGCATTTCGGCGCGCGCGCCGGATTCGATCCAGATCTTGTCGCCGCCGGTCAGCGGACGATTGAGCAGATCATCGACCCACTCGTCGGATCCCGCCGGCTCGAGCGCGCCGCGTCCGTCGAGCAAATTGACGCGCGCGACGCGGCCGGGAGGATCCGCGTCTTCGGCAAACGCCGCGGTCGAAACCGTTGCGCCGCACAGTGCCGCGATGGCGACCAGTGCATAGGCCGCACGAGATAGAAACGAAGTGTTGCGCATGATGGCCTCTCCCCGATTCCGCCGATCAGTCTCCACACATAGTGAGACTTGCAGTTCCCGCAATAGTGCCTGAAAAACAGCGCAATTGCGTTCGATCGAAATTTAATTTCGGGCGTGCATCACGGTTCAGCTACCGTTCAGCGAAGCGGATATTTTTCGTCCTCTAGTAACGGTGGCCTGGGTGAGTCAGAATCGCCCGCGATGAATCCCCGGGCTCCGGCATCAGTTCGGTCGCAGGCAGCGTGGCTCTGCGCTGCCTTGTTATGCACCACTGCGGCTGGGGCGGCAGCCGAGCGCCTCGACCAGCTGCCGCAAGCTTGGCGCGACGACCTGAACCAGCGCCTCGTGCTCGGTGACCTGGTCGGCCATCGCGTCATATTGTCGATGGCCTATACGCAGTGCCACCGCACCTGCCCGGCCACGCTCCATGAGCTGCAACGCATGCAACAGGTGCTCGACCGGCGCGGCGAACAGGCCAGCTTCGTCATCGTCGGTTACGACGCCGACAATGACGACCCGCAGAGTTGGCACCGCTACCGCCTGACCCACGGGCTCGCTCGCGACAACTGGCATTTCCTGACCGGTACGCCGGCGACCGTGCGGCGTCTGGCGCGCGCGCTCGGTTTTGATTTCTGGAACTACGACCTGCACGTGATGCACGATTCGCGCGTGGTCTTTTTTGACAGCGAGGGGCGGTACAGTGGTGGGGTAAGTCCCGCCACCGGCAACTGGGCAGCCCTGCTCTGAATCACGGAGACTTGCCCATGCGATGCCTGACGACGACGCACACGGTGACGAAGAAGCGCGCCCCGCACCGCATCCACGCTATCTTGGCCTTGTTGGCGGTCGTTGGCGCGATGCCATGCGCGATGGCGAACGCCACGGGCAAGCCGGACCCCTCGCTGGTCGAGATGCAGAAAAAACTGGACCAGAGCCTGCAGCTGATCGAGGCGCTGACCGAGCGGGTGCGCGAACTCGAGGCCAGGCAGGCCGTCCCCGCTGCGGCCACCGCACCCGGCGCGCCCGCGACTTCGAATGCAGCAACGCCGGCGGCGGAGGCAACGACTGGCACCTCCCGGCTGGACGCGGACGAGCGCAAGCTCGAGCAGCTCGAGAAGGAGAATGCCAACCGCTCCACCGATGACACCGGCTTGCCGCTGCATGGCTTTGCCGATGTCGGCATCGGCACGCACAATCCGATCAATCCGGACCTGAAGGGCGCCTACGTCGGCAACCTCGATTTTTATCTGGCGCCCCACCTCGGCGACCACACGCGCGCGCTGTTCGAAATGAACACCGAAGTGGGCTCTGAAGGTTCCGTCGACGTGGATCTCGAGCGCGCACAGATCGGTTACCAATTCAACGACCAGGCTACCGTGTGGGTTGGTCGCTATCACACGCCGTATGGCTACATCAATACATCCCTGCACCACGGCAGCTGGGTCAACAACACGCTGCGGCGACCAAAATTCCTGCAATTCGAAGATAACGGCGGCATCGTGCCCGCACACACGGTCGGCATGTGGCTGACCGGGGCAGTCCATGCCGGAGGCGGCAAGTTCCTCTATGACGTGTACGCCGGCAACAGCCAGGAAATCGTGGACGGCGCGCTCGACATGCGTAATGCCGGTACCAGCAATGGCCATATCGGTGGTGGCGCGCGTCTGGCGTACCAGTTCAAGACGGGCCGCGTCGACGGACTGATGCTGGGCGTGCACGCGTTTACGTCGACCATCACCGACGACGCAGTGCCGTCCAATGCGACGCGCGTTCTGGCCTACGGCGGCTTTGCCGTCTTCGACACGGACCAATGGGAAAATATCGCCGAGATCTACCTGTTCGACGATCGTGACATCCGTGGAGGCACCAGCACGCACAGAAGTACTGCCGGCTTCCTGCAACTCGGGTACCGCGCCACGTGGGGCGTCCCGTACGCGCGCTACGAGCGCACCGTGCTCGAGCAGTCGGATCCGTATTTCGCGGCGCTGGAAGGCGGCGCGTCCTATCATCGGATAGCGCTTGGGGCCCGCTTCGATATCGACCTGAAATCCGCCATAAAGCTCGAGCTTGCCAACACGCGCCTGACTGATCGCAGTCTCGATCGGTACGGCGAGGGGCTGGTGCAATATGCGATTCGGTTCTGATTACCGGTCAGGTAACCGCCGCTGCATTGGGCTGGCCGGCGCCCTGGTGCTTGTCGCCAGTGCTCAGGTCACGGCCGCGGACCTGTACGTGGTCTGCAACGTTAACGTCGCGTTGCAGCCTTCCGATGTACGCGACGTGTTCATCGGTGAAAAAAGTTTTGCCGGGAGTGCGCACCTGGCTCCGGCCGACAACCTGTCGGCGCAGACCGCATTCCTGGAGCGCGTGATGAAGGTCACGGCCGACCGCTATGCGAGCCTCTGGACCAAGAAGTCGTTCCGCGATGGCGCCAATCCGCCGCCCGTGAAGGCCAGCGACGCCGAGACCATTGCCTACGTGCGCCAGACGCCTGGCGCATGCAGCTACGTACAGACGGTGCCGCCCGCAGGCGTCAACACGATCGGCAAGTTCTAGCCGGTGGTAACGTTCGGCTAGCGTTCCGTGCCAAACTTCTTCATGTGCGGCGACGCGGGATGCTCGTACACGTGGCGCGTGTATGTATCGACATCGTCAATCATCTCGGCCGAGCCGGTCACGACGCGGTCGCGGCCCGCGTCTTTGGCCCGGTACAGCGCTTCATCGGCAATCTTAAGCAGTTTCTCGAAGCGCGACGCCATGGAACTGTCGGCGACGCCAAAACTGGACGTGAAGGCCGGTGAACCGCCGAGCAGGAGCGAGGTGGCCAATCCGACGCGAATGCGTTCGGCGGCCTCACACGCTTGCTTGACGTTTGCATTGGGCAGTATCAGCACGAATTCCTCGCCGCCCCAGCGAGCTGCCAGGTCGTGCTCGCGCAATTGCGCACGCAACGTATCGGCGAACAGGCGCAGCGCCTGGTCACCCGCTCCGTGCCCCCGCGAATCGTTGAGCTTCTTGAAGTGGTCGAGATCAGCGAGAACGACTGCAAACGTCCCGCCGGCTGTCGCGAGTTCGCGCGCGCGTTCCTCGGCCGAGCGGCGGTTGTGGAGTCCGGTGAGACTGTCGGTGGTCGCGCGGTGTTGCGTGCTGTGGAACGCACGCACCGTGCCGATGCGCGCGCCGGCCTGAAGGCCCAGCGTCGTGAGCTGCGCCACCTGGCGGGCATCCGGCGTCTGGCCGACGGGTGCCGCCGAGTGCAGCACGCCGAGCGCTCGGCCCATGAAGCTGATCGGGACGCACACCGCCGAGATCCGGCCGCAAGCCCGGTCGCGCAACCGGGAACAAGCATTGAGCGCGTCGCTGTCCGGGAAGATCACCGCACTGCCGCGCCGGACCGCCATGCAGCTGAACGGCGAATCGACGGTGCAACCTGCCGCACCCGCCTGCGGATGCGCGGTGGCGCGCTCGAGGTGCGCGCGGCTGGAATCGGCCAGCAGCAATTCGGTCGGCAGGTCGGGCGAGATCAGCGTCATGGCGCGGCCCAGCACGCCATACGCTTCCTCCTCGGTATCCGCCATTTCCAGCGCCTCGACAATTTGCGTGCCGAAGGCATCGCGGTCCGCTTCCGCCCGGAGCTTGCCGATCACGTCGCGCAGGTTGTCGGCCATGTCGTTGACGGCGCTGCCGAGTTCGCCCAGCTCGTCCGGACCTATGCTGCGGTTGCGCGCGGTGAGATCGCCGGTGGCCAGCGCCTGCGCGACGTCGCGCACGCCGCGCAGCGAGCTTCGAATCGAGCGCGACAACCACATCACCAACAGGCCCACCACCAGGTTGGTGAGAATGAAGGCCGTGATCATCCATTTTTTCGCATTGCCTTCGGCGATCGCGGCATCATCGTTCGCCTGCACGATGTGCGAGGAGAAGGCCACGGTCTGCTTGTCCATCGCCTGATTCAGTGCAGCAATTGAATCGTTGAAATGCGGCACGAGTTTCGTGGCCGCAACCGGATCTCGCATGGCAAGCCGCCCCAGCTCGGCGGCACTCATCAGGTACTGGTCTGCGAGCGTCTGCACCTTGCCCTCGGTATCGACGAGGTCGGCTGGCAGGTCCAGCTGCTCGAGCGTCATCAAGTCGCGCCGCAGTTCCTTGGAATTGTCGTCAAGCGAGTCGAGTAGCTCGGTGCGTTCGGTGTCGGTGACTGCGCGCTCGGCGAGGACCGAATCGACATCGGCGCGCAACTCGGCTTGGAGCGTCGCGCTGTCCTGATGGTAGCGCGCGGCCTTGCTGATCAGGGCAAGCTCGGACATGGCGCGGTTCTGCGCGCTCAACGCGCGCCAGGCGATCGCGCCGACAAATGCCAGCGCGATGGTCAGCAGGCCGTTGATCAACAACAACCTTGCTCCGACCGACCATCCCTGGAAGCGGATAGCCTGGACGAACGCGCCCATTGGATCTAGCCTCGCCAATTGTGCCAGTGAGGCGCACGTTAACGGTTGGCGACGGGAAAAATGATGATCGGGTTAAAACATTGAACGGACTTGCGTCACATTTGGCGGAAGGCAGCTATAAAACGGGGCGCCACATGGCGCCCCGCGACGAATTCCTCAGGAATTCGTAGGGTCGATCAGCCGCGCTTACTTCGTCGCAGCTGCCGCTTCATCAGCAGCCTTCTTGTGCGCGTGATGATGCTTCTTCATCGGCTTGGCGGCCGAGGAGTCGGCAGCCGGGGCGGCAGCGGGCGCAGCGGCCGGCGCCGCCATGGCAGCAGCCGGCTTCGCGGCGGGCGCCGCCGCATCAGCGGCAAACATCGGCGCGGCGGACAGTGCGGCAACGGCGGCCGCGATGACAACGATCTGGGACTTCATACTCACTCCTGGTTGGTTGGTCGCCCCTCGGGGGACGAGGCGAATACTGCCAGCCGGAGTCCGCGCTATCGTGAATTGCGCGTAATGCACGCATGAACAACGCGTAATGATCGGGTGCGCGACCGCTCCCGCGCCCGATCAAACCCGCTTCAGGTACGCGATGTCGGTCCTGCGGCGATTGCGCCGCCGCTCGGGTATTTCTTGAAGATCGCGTCGACAACGGCCTTGATGCGCTGTTCGGCATCGATGCCGGTGAGACCGGTCACGTCGGCGTCGACATAGGCGTGCCACAACGCGGCGTGCGAGTGCGCGTCGTAAAGGTTCACCGTCACGCGGCCTTCGCGATAGTCGTACGGCGCTTCCCAGGCGAGCGAACCAAAACCGCGGCGGCCCCAGCCGCCCCAGCCCATTCCCAGCCCCCAGCTGAAGCGCGGGGAAGCAGGATCGGGCGCGAGGCGCGAACCGATCGCATAGCCGACGACGCAGTCGGCCGAGGCAGCGTCGGCCGCAGCAGGCAGGCCGTGCGAGGTGAGTC
>JBEPVS010000127.1:0-7701 GCA_041690875.1 Gammaproteobacteria bacterium | reverse complement strand
TTGTCCGGCTGAAGCGCCGATGAGACGTGATTATTTTGTTTAGAACTATTCTAAACTATTGACTCTCGGCTGGGCGCTTGCCATTTTCATCGCGCAGCGAGAGTCCCAATTCTCCCGCCGACCCATTTTCAAGCCAAAGGAGATCCCCCATGGCAGCCCTCAAGAACAGCAAGACCGAGAACAACCTCAAAGAGGCCTTCGCCGGCGAATCGCAGGCCAATCGCCGTTACCTGTATTTCGCGCAGAAGGCCGATGTCGAGGGCTACAACGATGTCTCGACCGTGTTCCGTTCGACCGCCGAAGGCGAGACCGGCCACGCGCACGGACATCTCGAGTACCTCGAAGAGGTGGGCGATCCGGCCACGGGCCTGCCGATAGGCGAAACAAAGGACAACCTGAAGGCCTCGATCGCGGGCGAGACGCACGAGTACTCCGACATGTATCCGGGCATGGCACAGGCCGCGCGCACCGAAGGCTTCACTGAGATCGCCGACTGGTTCGAAACGCTGGCGAAGGCCGAGCGCTCGCACGCCAATCGCTTCCAGAAAGCACTCGACGGGCTGTAACGGCCGGTGAGCGGCGGCATCAAGGAAGGGGGCCGCGAGGGCAATCTCGAGGCCCCCACCCGCCATCCGCTGAACTGGCGCGATCCGTCATTCCACGACGAGCATGCGCTCGAGAAAGAACTCGAGCGCGTGTTCGACATTTGCCACGGCTGCCGACGTTGCTTCAGCCTCTGCCAGGCGTTCCCGACGCTGTTCGATGCGATCGATGCATCGCCGACCGGCGAACTCAACGGCGTCGACAAGCGGGTGTACTGGAAAGTCGTGGATCACTGTTACCTGTGTGACATGTGCTACATGACCAAGTGTCCGTACGTGCCGCCGCATCCGTGGAACGTCGACTTCCCGCACCTGATGCTGCGCGCGAAAGCGGTGAAATCTCGGCGCGGTGACAATACATTTCGCGACCGCATGCTGACCTCGACCGACACGGTCGGCAGCATCGCCGGCATTCCGGTGATCGCGCAGCTCGTCAATGCCGCAAATTCCAGCAAGATTGGCCGCAAGCTCCTCGACAAGGTGCTGCACGTGCATCCAGAGGCGCCGCTCCCCGAATACCATTCAACCAGCGCGCGCAAGCGCCTGGCGGCGAACATGCCGGCGCCCGCTGCCGCACCGCAGGCCACGGCGGATACGCGCGGACGCGTCGTGCTGTTCACGACCTGCTATGGCAACCGTAACGAGCCCGACCTCGCCACCGACCTCGCCGCGGTGTTTGCGCACAACGGCATCGAATTGACGCTGGCCGAACGGGAACGCTGCTGCGGCATGCCGAAGCTCGAGCTGGGCGATCTCGACGCCGTCGCGCGGCTGAAGGAACAGAACATTCCTGAATTGCTGCGCCTGGTCGACGCCGGATTCGATATCGTGGCGCCGATTCCATCCTGCGTGCTGATGTTCAAGCAGGAACTGCCGCTGATGTTTCCCGAGGACGAAGCGGTGCAACGCGTGCGTGCGCACACCTTTGATCCGTTCGAGTACCTGATGCGGCGGCACAAGGCGGGATTGCTGCGCACCGATTTCAAGGCGCGGCTCGGGCGCGTCAGCTACCACGTGCCTTGCCATCTGCGCGTGCAGAACATCGGCCTTAAAACGCGTGACGTATTGCGGCTGGTACCCGACACGACCGTCGATGTCATCGAGCGCTGCTCAGGACACGACGGGAGCTACGCGGTGAAGAGCGAATTTCGCGAGGCATCGATGAAGATCGCGCGGCCGGTGATCTCGAAAGTGCAGGGTGCCGGCGCCGACTATTACTCGAGCGACTGCCCGATGGCCGGCCACCAGATCGAGAGCGGACTGGCCGAAGGTGCGCGCGAGCCGACGCCGCCGTTGAAGCTGCTGCGCATCGCGTACGGAATCTAGGCCCCGGCCATGTCACCGAAACTCCACGCCGGCGAGTTGATGCCGCTCGAACAGTACGCGCGCGAACGCGAAGGCGTGCGCGCGCGCATGATCGAATATCGCGCTTCACGCCGACTGCAGGTCGGCGCGAATATCACCTGGAGTTTCGAGGATCGCGAGACGGTGCGCTACCAGGTACAGGAAATGCTGCGCGCCGAGCGCATCTTCGAGCCCGACGCAATTGCCGAGGAACTCGCTGCGTACAATCCGTTGATTCCCGATGGCAACAATCTCAAGGCGACATTGTTGATTGAATACCCGGATGAAATCGAACGCGCGCAACGTCTCGTCGAATTTCGTGGCATCGAGCATCGCTGCTGGCTGCGCGTCAGCGGCCATGACGCCGTGATTGCCGTTGCCGACGAAGATCTCGAGCGAAGCAATGACACGAAGACCTCTGCCGTACACTTCCTGCGCTTTGAACTGAGTGGCGGCATGATCGCTACACTCACCGCCGGTGCGGTGCTGGCGGCAGGCATCGACCTGCCAGCCTGCATGATCACGGTCGATCCAGTACCGGCCACGCTTCGCGCCGCGCTGCTCGCCGACCTCGCCTGAACGCGCCGGCTTCGCCCGATCGAGACGGTGCTAGAATCCGCGCGCCCGCGCATCGGTGCGGATCATTTCATTAGCAGGCCCTGATGGCACAGTCGTACAACGCCGCAGATATTGAAGTCCTGTCGGGTCTCGAGCCCGTGCGCCGCCGGCCGGGCATGTACACCGACACGACGCGCCCGAATCACCTCGCGCACGAAGTCGTCGACAACAGCGTCGACGAAGCCATCGCCGGCCACTGTCACCAGATCGACGTCACGCTGCACAAGGACGGTTCGCTCGAAGTCACCGACGACGGCCGCGGCATGCCGGTCGATATCCATCCGCAGGAAAAGGTCAGTGGCGTCGAGCTGATCCTGACGCGGCTCCATGCCGGCGGAAAATTCACGGACAAGAGCTACAGTTTTGCCGGCGGCCTGCACGGTGTCGGCGTCTCGGTCGTCAACGCGCTCTCGACGCACCTGGAATGTTGGGTGCGCCGCGGTGGCAAGGAATACAACATCGCGTTCAAGAACGGCCGCATCTCCTCGAAGCTCGAGGCCATCGGCACCGTCGGCGCGCGCAACACCGGTACGACAGTGCGATTCTGGCCAGATCCGAAGTTCTTCGACACCGAGCGCTTCGCCGTGCCGGAACTCAAGCGCGTACTCAAGGCCAAGGCCGTGCTGTGCGCAGGGCTGCGCCTCACGTTTACCGACGAGGCGACTGGCAAGAAAGAGGAATGGTTCTACACCGGACACCTCGGCGAATACCTGACCGAGCAACTCGAAAAGCACGAACGAATGCCAACGGAACCGGTCACCGGCCGCCACGAATCCGAGCAGGATGTCGTCGAGTGGGCGCTCACCTGGTCGAGCGATGCGCCGCACCTCATCGCCGAGAGCTACGTCAACCTGATTCCGACGATTGCCGGTGGCACGCACGTGAATGGATTGCGCTCCGGCATCGTCGATGCGGTGCGCGAGTTTTGCGAATTCCGCAATCTTCTGCCGCGAGGCATCAAGCTCAGCGCCGAGGATGTGTGGGACCGTGCCTGCTACGTCCTGTCGATCAAGATCCGCGATCCGCAGTTTGCCGGGCAGACGAAGGAGAAGCTCAGCTCGCGCGAGGCGGCCGCGCTGGTCGAGACGCATGCGCGCGATGCGATGGGATTGTGGCTCAACCAGCATCCGGACGCCGGCGATGGCATCGCGCAATTCGCCATCGCCAACGCGCAGGAACGTTTGCGCGCCGCGCAGCGCATCACGCGCAAGCGCGCTGTCAACGGGCCGGCACTACCCGGCAAGCTCGCCGACTGCACCAGCCAGGATCCGGCGCGCTCCGAACTGTTCCTCGTTGAAGGCGATTCCGCCGGCGGTTCGGCCAAGCAGGCGCGCTCCAAGGATTTCCAGGCGATCATGCCGTTGCGCGGCAAGATCCTGAACACCTGGGAGCTCGAGTCGGGCGAAATCGGCAGCTCGCAGGAAGTGCACGACATCAGCGTCGCGATCGGCGTCGATCCTGGTTCTGCTGACCTCACGGGACTGCGCTATCACAAGATCTGCATCCTTGCGGACGCCGACTCCGATGGTCTGCACATCGCAACATTGTTGTGTGCACTGTTCCTGCGTCACTTCCGTCCGCTGGTGGCGAACGGCCATGTCTATGTCGCAATGCCGCCGCTGTACCGCATCGATGCCGGCAAGCAGGTGTTATATGCGCTCGACAACAACGAACGCGATGCCGTGCTCAAGCGCCTCGCGGCCGAGCACTCGCGCGCGAAACCCGTTGTTACGCGCTTCAAGGGCCTGGGCGAGATGAATCCCTCGCAGCTGCGCGAATCGACGATTGATCCGCTGACGCGTCGCCTCGTGCAACTGACAATTGAGGCCAAGGACAATACCGACAAGCTGATGGACATGCTGCTCGCGAAGAAACGCGCGAGCGATCGCCGCGATTGGCTGGAGCAAAGCGGCAACCTGGCGAATGTGGCGCCATGAGCGCGGTCGAGATGACACGTTCGATCGGGCTACGGTGTTTTTCTCTTGCCGGGAACGCCGTGAATCCGTCCATGGAGGCTCCGGCCGCGCCGTCCATGGCGCGGACGGTCCCGGCAAGAGAAAAACACCATAACCCGATCCAAAAGCCACTGCGGTGCGCGCTCGTGGCGCCATACCGGCCAGGTTGTGCTGCCAAGGTGGCACATGCCCAACCGACGCGGCGGCCCTGTGACATTGCGAGCGCACGCTTCCTTGCACTGGTGAACGCTTGAAATCCGAAGAGCTCAATTTTGAGGGCGTCGAACGCCGACCGCTCGGAACCTTCACCGAAAAGGCGTACCTCGACTACTCGATGTACGTGATCCTCGATCGTGCGCTGCCCGCGCTCGGCGACGGACTCAAGCCAGTGCAGCGGCGCATCGTGTACGCAATGAGCGAGCTGGGACTGTCGGCGGCTTCCAAGCATAAGAAATCGGCGCGCACCGTCGGCGACGTGATCGGCAAGTTCCATCCGCACGGCGATTCGGCCTGCTACGAAGCCATGGTGCACATGGCGCAGGAATTCTCGTTCCGCTATCCACTGGTTGATGGGCAGGGCAACTGGGGCTCGGCGGACGATCCAAAATCGTTCGCGGCGATGCGCTACACCGAATCGCGACTGACGCGTTATTCGGACCTGCTGCTCGATGAATTGACGGACGGCACCGTCGATTGGGGGCCGAACTTCGACGGCACGATGGAAGAGCCATTGCTGTTGCCGGCGCGCCTTCCGAACCTGCTGCTGAACGGCGCGTCGGGCATTGCGGTCGGCATGGCGACCGACATCCCGCCGCACAACCTGCGCGAAGTGGCGGCAGCTTGCGTGCTGTTGCTCGATGAACCCGATGCCACCACGCGCGCATTGATGAAGCACGTCAAGGGACCCGACCTGCCGACGGGCGCCGAGATCATCTCCAGCCGCGACGAACTGGTGGAGTTCTACGACAAGGGCAGCGGCAGTTATCGCGCGCGCGCCGTGTGGGAGCAGGAAAAGGAAACCGGGCACATCGTCATCACTCAGTTTCCCTACCAGGTATCGGGCAGCCGCGTGCAGGAGCAGATCGCGCAACAGATGCGCGACAAGAAACTGCCGATGGTCGAGGACATTCGCGACGAATCGGATCACGAAAACGCGACGCGCCTCGTCATCGAACCGCGCTCGAACCGCGTCGACGTCGAGCAACTCATGGCGCACCTGTTCGCGACGACCGACCTCGAGCGCAGCTACCGCGTCAACATCAACGTGATTGCGCTCGACGGGCGGCCGCGCGTGATGGGACTCAAGTCGCTGCTCACCGAGTGGCTGGACTTCCGCCGCCGCACGGTGCGCCGTCGGCTCGAGTTCCGGCTCGACAAGGTATCGCGCAGACTGCACATCCTCGATGGCATGTTGATCGCCTATCTCAATCTCGATGAGGTGATCCGCATCATCCGCCGCGAGGAAGAACCGAAACCGGTGCTGATCAAGCGCTTCAAGCTGTCGGATGAACAGGCCGAGGCGATCCTCGAGACCAAGTTGCGTCACCTCGCCAAGCTCGAGGAAATGAAAATTCGCGACGAACAGGAGCGATTGTCCGCGGAGCGCAAGGATATCGAGGCGCTGCTCGCCAGCAAGGCGAAGCTGACGAAGCTGATCCGTTCCGAGATCGTCGCCGACGCGGCCGAGTATGGCGATGAGCGCCGCACGCACATCGTCGAACGTGCGGCCGCGCAAGCCATCGAGGAAACCGACCTTGTCGCCAACGAGCCGGTGACGATCGTGCTTTCGACCGGAGGTTGGGTGCGCGCCGCGAAAGGGCACGACATCGACGTGCGTGCGCTGGCGTACAAGACCGGGGATGCGTTCCAGTCGGCGGCGCGTGGACGCAGCACTCAGCCCGCGCTGTTCCTCGACAGTACCGGCCGCGCGTACAACCTGCCGGCGCACAGTTTGCCGTCTGCGCGCGGCACCGGCGAGCCGCTGTCCGGGCGCCTCGATCCGCCCGACGGCGCGCGCTTCGCAGGAGTGCTGATCGGCGAGCCGACCGACCTGTGGCTGCTTGCGACGGACGCCGGCTTTGGTTTTACCGTGCGGCTCGGTGAGCTCCAGTCGCGCAATCGAGCCGGCAAGGGCGTGATCAACGTCAGCGCAAACGCAACAGTGCTGCCGCCGGTGCCGGTGCCCGCGGGCGACGCGCGGGTGGCCGTGGTCAACAGAGAAGGCCGCCTGCTCGTGTTCCCGGCCAGCGAAGTGCCGGAACTGCCGCGTGGCAAGGGCAACAAGTTATTTGGGATTCCGGGGAAGAAAGCCGAGGCGCGCGAGGAACTCATGATCGCCGTGGCGGCGGTCGGACCCGGACAATCACTGCGTGTACATTCCGGAGAGCGGCAAATGACGCTCAGTGCGACGGATCTGAAGCATTACCTCGGACAACGCGCGCAGCGTGGCGCGGTCTTGCCGCGTGGTTGGCGCAGCGTCGAGCGCATCGAGGCGATCGACGCTGCGTGAAATGAAAGCGGGGCGAAGCGTGGCCGCCATTGGCCGCACTTCGCCCCGCATGTTTAGCCTTACATCGCTGCTGCAGTTGCAGCCGGCATCGCCCCCGGTTTCGGCAGCGTCATCTTGATTGACGCGGCAGCCGCTTCGGCCTTCGCCTTCACTTCGTTCGCGGTGTTGACGGCTTCCTCGACGTTGCCCGCAGCGAACGCGGCCTGCGCCTTGCCCCACAGCGTGCCGGCATCGGCGATGCTGGCCTTGGCTGCGGCGACATCAACGCCCGCCGGCGCATGCTTCATCTTCGCCAGCGCATTCACCTTGTTGGTCACCGAGGTCACGAGGCCCGGGAGCGAAGCCGCCAGTGCCGGCCACTGCGCGTTCATCGCCTTGACGACTTCGTCCTTCTTCAGCATCGCGGCGCCGAGCAGGCCCTGCGCTTCGGTGAGTACGGGCGGTGCACCGCTCACCACCGTCGCGTAATCCTTGTTGGCAAACGCCGTTTTCAGGTCATCCAGCTTCTTCTGCACGGCGGCCAGCTGGTCAGGCACGTACTTGCTTGCGTCAGGGGCGGCGGCGCTCACGGCGCTGTCGATTCCCGCAATGGCCTTTTGCGCCGGTTCCATCTGGCTTGCGCAGGCGCTGAGCAACAGCGCGGCGGCAACCGCCAGAAATCCAACGGTCTTAC
>JBEPVS010000126.1:0-7775 GCA_041690875.1 Gammaproteobacteria bacterium | reverse complement strand
TCGCCGATCCACGTCGCATCGACCTGGTGCGCACGCCGCACATCGAGGCCGCGTACCACCTCGCGCTGCGACCCGGCACAAACGTGGCGCTGATCAACAGCCTGGCTCACGTCGTTGTGCGCGAGGGACTGGTCAAGGAAGACTTCGTGCGCGAGCGTTGCGAGCCGGAGTCATTCGAGAAATGGCGTCATTTCGTCGGTGAAGACCGAAACTCGCCCGAGGCCATGCAGGCGATCACCGGCGTGCCCGCGGAGCAGGTGCGCGCCGCGGCTCGCATCTACGCGACCGCGCGCAACGCGGCGATCTACTATGGCCTCGGCGTCACTGAGCACAGCCAGGGCTCGACGATGGTCATGGGCATTGCCAACCTCGCGATGGCCACCGGCAATGTCGGCCGTTCGGGCGTCGGCGTGAATCCGCTGCGCGGGCAGAACAACGTGCAGGGTTCGTGTGACATGGGTTCCTTCCCGCATGAATTCCCGGGTTACCGGCACGTCGCGGACGACGCAGTGCGTGCGCAGTTCGAGCAGCGATGGAACGTCAGCCTTCTGGCCGAGCCGGGACTGCGCATCCCGAACATGTTCGAGGCCGCGCTCGACGGCGAGTTCAAGGGCCTGTACATACAGGGCGAAGACATCGCACAGTCCGATCCGAACACCCAGCACGTGACCGCCTCGCTCACGGCGATGGAGTGCATCATCGTCCAGGACCTGTTCCTGAATGAGTCCGCGAAATTCGCCCACGTGTTCCTGCCGGGGTCTTCGTTTCTCGAGAAGGACGGCACCTTCACGAACGCCGAGCGGCGCATATCACCGGTGCGCAAGGTGATGCGATCGAAGTCCGGCTACGCCGACTGGGAGATCACGCAACTGCTGGCCAATGCGCTCGGCATGAAGATGAACTATTCACACCCGAGCGAGATCATGGATGAGATCGCTGCGCTCACGCCGACCTTTGCTGGCGTCAGCTTCGCCAAGCTCGACGAGCTCGGCAGCATCCAGTGGCCCTGCAACGAGGAGCATCCCGACGGTACGCCGTTCATGCATGTCGGCAGCTTCGTGCGCGGCAAGGGCAGGTTCATGGTGACGGAATATGTTCCGACAACCGAAAAGGTCAACGCGCGCTTTCCGCTGATCCTGACCACCGGACGCATCCTGTCGCAATACAACGTCGGCGCGCAGACGCGCCGCACCGACAATGTCGCCTGGCACGATGAAGACCGTCTCGAGATCCATCCGCATGACGCCGATGAGCGCGGCGTGAAGGAGGGCGATTGGGTCGGCATACAGAGCCGCGCGGGCGAAACGGTGCTGCGCGCCAACATCACCACGCGCGTGCAGCCTGGCGTTGTGTACACCACGTTCCATTTTCCGGAGTCGGGCGCGAACGTCATCACCACCGAGAATTCGGACTGGGCGACCAACTGCCCTGAATACAAGGTCACGGCGGTGCAGGCGACGCGGGTGTCGCAACCTTCGGCCTGGCAGAAGCGCTACCAGGAGTTCAGCGACCGGCAGAACGCACTGCTCGGTGAGGCCAAGCAAGCCAGCGCGCCGAAGGTAGGCGTCCCGTCCCGATGAGCGCCGAGCGATTGGTGCAGATGGCCAATGACATCGGCCATTTCTTCGCCGCTGAGCCAAAACGTGCGGATGCGATTGCCGGAGTTGCCGGACACATCCAGCGGTTCTGGGATCCGCGCATGCGGCGGCAGATTGCCGCGCACCTGGCCGCCGGGGGTGAAGGCCTCGAAGACCTGGCGCGCGAAGCGATCGCAAGTCTGAAGCCCGTTGTGAAGTCCTAGCCCGCCGTAGCGCGCTTGTGGCCCGCTAGTCCGGGTCGTAGACCTTGTGGCAATTCTCGCAGGTGTCGTTGATCTTCTTGAACTGCGCCACGGCATCCGGACAGCTCGAACCCGAGGCGGCGGGTGCAACCGCGGCGGCAGGCATGTCGGCGGCGTTGATCGATTGCAGTACCGTGCCCAGCGTATCGGCGTCCTTGCGGAAATCGGCGTCCTGCTCATAGGCCTTCGGGAAGGCGAGCGAGATTTCCTGCTGGAGCGACGTGAGGCGGCCCCGTTCGACATCGACCTTCGCGCAGTCACCCGCCTTCGTAGCGGCATCCAGGCGCTCTCGGTGAAATCCGAGCAGGTGCATGACCGCGCGCGGATGGTGGTGCGGTTCATCGATGCGGTGCGTGATGAAGTTACCGGCAAAGCCGCCAGCAATGGCGCCTGCAACCAGGGCTATGACGTACTTGATCATGTTGACCTCTGTCCTGGCATTTGACTTCAACCGAGCTTATCAAGAATGGCGTCGGCGCAGGCGCGTGTGCCGACCGTTGAAACGCCAGGCGCTGCGATGTCGGGCGTGCGCAGTCCGCCGGCGATGACGGAGGCCACCGCTGATTCGACCACGGCTGCTTCCGCCTCCAGCCGCAGCGAGTGGCGCAGCAGCAGTGCCGTGCTGAGGATCGCCCCGACCGGATTGGCGATGCCTAGCCCGGCAATATCCGGCGCGGAGCCGTGGATCGGTTCATACAAGCCCCGCGCCCCGTCGCCGAGCGAAGCGGAAGGCAACAGGCCCAGCGAGCCGGCCAACATCGAGGCCTCATCGGTCAGTATGTCGCCGAATAAATTCTCGGTCACGGCCACGTCGAAATCGCGCGGTCGGCGGATCAGGTGCATTGCCGCGGCATCCACCAGCATGTGCTCGAGCGCAAGCCCGGGGAATTCGCTGCGAACGACACGCTCGGTCACTTCGCGCCACAAGCGCGATGTATCGAGCACGTTCGCCTTGTCGATTGACGTGAGCTTGCGCCGGCGGCCCATTGCCAATCGCGCGGCGACACGCACGACCCGCTCGATCTCGGCCGCCGTGTACGTGCAGTGGTCACTGGCCGCTGTTGCAGTGCGGCTGCGTTCGCCGAAGTAGATCCCGCCAGTCAGTTCACGCACGAACACCAGGTCCACGCCTTCGAGCACTTCGGCTTTGAGCGTGGACGCATCGCGCAGCGTGGGGTACAGCGAAACGGGCCTCAGATTGGCGTAGACGGCGAGTTCCTTGCGAAGGCGCAGCAATCCCTGTTCGGGCCGCACCTTGAGCTGCGGCGATGACCATTTCGGCCCGCCGATTGCGCCCAGCAGTACAGCATCCGCGTCGAGGCAGGTGCGCAACGTTGCCGCGGGCAACGGTTCGCCGTGCAGATCCATCGCGATGCCGCCGAATGGCGCTTCGAGCAATTCGAACTCGTGATGGAATCGCGCCGCCACTGCCTTCAGCACGCGCAGCGCTTCGGCGGTGACCTCCGGGCCGATGCCATCGCCGGCCACGACTGCGATGCGCGCCTTCATATGTTCGTCACGCGCGCGCCGCTTCGAATCGCTCGATTGCCGCCCGCTGCGATCGCAGGTATCCCAGTTCATCGACCCCGTTGAGCAGGCAGTAGCGCGCGAAACGCTCGATGTGAAAGGGCACCTCGCGGCCATCGGGGAGTACGACTCGATTGCCTTCGAGGTCGATGAGCAAGTCGACGCCAGGATTCGCCAGCAACCAGCCGGCGCTGGCTTCGTCGACGACGATCGGCAGCAAGGCGTTCTTCAACGAGTTGCTGCGAAAGATATCGGCGATCTCAGTGCTGATCACGGCACGAATGCCGTAGTCGAGCAGCGCCCACGGCGCGTGTTCACGCGACGAACCGCAGCCGAAGTTGCGACCGGCCACGAGCACCTGGCAGCCCGCCGCAGCGGGCTGGTTGAGCACGAAATCCGCGCGCGGCGATCCGTCGGCCGCGTAGCGCCAATCGGCGAACAGCTGCTTGCCGAGGCCGGCGCGCACCGTGGTGCGCAGGAACCGCGCCGGAATGATCTGGTCGGTGTCGATGTTGGTCGACGGCAGTACCACCGTGCGTGAACGAAACTGCCGGATGGGTTGCATGGCGTCTGTTTCAGCCGTCGAGCAGTTCGCGCGGATCCGTGACACGGCCGCGCACCGCGCTCGCTGCCGCAGTGAGCGGACTTGCCAGCAACGTGCGCGCACCGCGGCCCTGGCGCCCTTCGAAGTTGCGATTGCTGGTGCTGACCGAAACCTGCTGCGCCCCGACGTTGTCGCCGTTCATGCCGATGCACATGGAACAGCCCGATTCGCGCCATTCGCCGCCCGCATCGATAAACACGTGGTGGAGACCTTCGGCTTCGGCGGCGGCCTTGACCTGCTGCGAGCCAGGCACGACGAGCAGCTGCACGCCACGCGCGACCTTGTGTCCGCGCAGCACGCGCGCCGCCTCACGCAGGTCCGACAACCGGCCGTTGGTGCAGCTGCCGATGAACACGACGTTGACCGCCTGCTCGCGGATCGGCGCGCCGGCCTCGAATCCCATGTACGCGAGCGCCTTTTGAAAGGCCGGATCTCCGTTCGACGCCGGTATCGTCGCGCCAATCGGGATCGACATGGCCGGATTCGTGCCGTACGTGATCATCGGTTCGAGCGCCGATCCGTCGATCGTCAGTTCGCGATCGAAGCGCGCGCCGGCGTCGGTCGCGAGCGTGAGCCAGTCGCGCACCGCCGCGTTCCACGCTGCGCCTTGCGGCGCTCGCGGTCGGCCCTTCAGGTATTCGAAGGTCACCTCATCGGGCGCAATCATGCCGGCGCGCGCGCCGGCCTCGATCGACATGTTGCACACGGTCATGCGCTGCTCCATGTCGAGCGCGCGCACGGCATTGCCGCGATATTCGATCACATGGCCGGTCGCGCCACCGACGCCGGTGCGCTGGATAATCGCGAGGATCAGATCCTTGGCCGTAACGCCAGTCGGCAACACGCCGTCCACGTCGATGGCAAAGTTCGGTGCGCGCCGCTGCAGCAGGCACTGCGTCGCGAGCACATGCGCCACCTCGGTCGTGCCGATGCCAAAGGCAAGCGCGCCAAAGGCGCCGTGAGTGCTGGTGTGGCTGTCCCCGCAAACAACGGTCTTGCCGGGCTGCGTCAAGCCCAGTTCGGGTCCGACGATATGCACGATGCCTCGCAGCTTGTTCTGCAGCCCGAGCAACTCGATGCCGGACAACGCGCAGTTCATCTCCAGCTCGGCGATTTGCTGCGCGGCCGATTCCACGGTGATCGGTGCGCCGCCGAAAACCTGTTCGGTGCGCGTCGGCGTCGAGTGGTCCATCGTCGCCAGCGTCAGGTCTGGACGATGCACGCGCAGTTGCTGTTCGCGCAACATCGTGAACGCCTGCGGCGTCGTGACTTCGTGCACGAGGTGCAGGTCAATGTACAGCACCGCGGGCGTGTCTTCGGTCTCCGGGACGACTTCGTGCCGCTCCCAGATTTTCTGGTACAGGGTCTTCACGGGAAGAAGCCGTCAGCCGGCCGCGGCGGCGCGCGGCTGGTACGTCATGTCGACGTAGTCGAGCCAACCCCACTTGTCCCGCGTATGGCCGTTGAACAATCCGAAGAATGCCTGCTGGATGCGCTCGGTGACCGGTCCACGCTTGCCGGTGCCCACCGGAATGCGATCCACTGAACGGATCGGCGTGACTTCGACCGCGGTGCCGGAGAAGAACAACTCGTCGGCGATGTACAGCATCTCGCGCGGCACCGCGCACTCGCGCACCTCGAGCCCGAGTTCGCGCGCGAGGCGGATCACTGTGTCGCGCGTGATGCCGCCGAGCACCGAGTGCGCCAGCGCCGGCGTCATGAGCGCGCCATCCTTGACGATGAACAGGTTCTCACCGCCGCCTTCGCTGACGGTGCCGTCCGTCGAGAGGCCGATGCCTTCGGCGAAACCGAGACGCTTCGCTTCCATGCTGATCAGCTGGCTGGACAGATAATTGCCGCCGGCCTTGGCCATCGCTGGCAGCGTGTTCGGCGCCACGCGCTGCCAAGAGGAAATGCACACGTCTACGCCTTCGCTCTCGCCCTCGGCATCCAGGTACTTGCCCCACTCCCAGGCCGCGATCGCGACATCGATGGGTGGATCGATCTTCGGCACGACGCCCATCTCGCCATATCCGCGGAACGCGATGGGTCGCAGGTAGGCGCCCTTGTCGAGCTTGTTGGCGGAGATCGCGTCGCGGCAGGCCGAGTCAATCTGCTCGACCGAAAACGGAATCTGGATGCGATAAATCTTCGCCGAATCGAACAGCCGGCGCGTGTGGTCCTGCAGCCGGAAGATCGCGACGCCATCAGGCGTGGCATAGGCGCGAATGCCCTCGAACACCGATGAGCCGTAGTGCAACGCGTGCGCGAGCACGTGCACGGTGGCTTTTTCCCACGGCACGAGCTTGCCGTTGAACCAGATGTACGGGGTGGCTGCGATGGGCATGATGTCCTCGAGTTTCAGTGCGTAACGAAAGCTAACCGGCGGTCTTCGCGGCGGCAGCGACGGTTTCGCGGGCCGCGAGGCGCGCGCTACCCTGCTGCGACTGCTCGATGCGATTGACGACCTCGAGCAGTGCCTTGCAGCTCGCCTCGATGATGTCGGTTGACACGCTTGAGCCGCGGTAACTGCGGCCATTGTAATCCACGTAGACGACCGTTTCGCCTTGTGCGTCCTCGCCGACCGTGACCGCGTGCACCTCGAACTTGCGCACCTTGACGACGAGGCCGGTGGCCTGCTCGATCGCCTGGTAGGCGGCATCGACCGGGCCGTCGCCGGTGGCCTTGCCAGTGGGGCTGCGGCCGTCGGCATGTTGCAGGCGAACGGTCGCCATGGAAGAGGCGCCGAGCTGGGAGTTCACTTCGAGTCCGCTAAGCGACCAGGGGCCGTGCGCGGAGCCTTCGGCGCGCAGCACCAACGCCTCGATGTCACCGTCGAACAGTTCCTTCTTGCGGTCGGCGAGCGCCTTGAATTCCTCGAACACGCGGTTCAGTTCCAGCTCGTCGAGCTCAAAGCCGAGCTCCTGCACGCGCTCGCGAAACGCGTGGCGGCCGCTGTGCTTGCCAAGCACGAGGTTGCTGCGCGACAGGCCGACATCTTCCGGCCGCATGATCTCGTAGGTCTGCGCATTCTTCAGCATGCCGTGCTGGTGGATGCCGGATTCGTGCGCGAAGGCGTTCTCGCCGATGACCGCCTTGTTGCGCGGTATCGGCTGGCCGGTGATGTTCGAGAGCAAACGGCTGACGGGATAAAGCCGGTTCGTCTGGATACCGGTGCGCAGGTTGAAGAACTGCGAACGCGTCGCCAGCGCCATGACGACTTCTTCGAGCGAGCAGTTGCCGGCGCGCTCGCCGATGCCGTTGATCGTGCACTCGATCTGGCGTGCCCCGGCGACGACCGCCGTCAGGCTGTTCGCGACCGCCATGCCGAGGTCATCGTGGCAATGCACCGAGAGCCGCACCTTGTCGATGCCGGGTACGTTCTGGCGCAGGTAGCGGAACAGTTCGCCGAACTCATCGGGCACCGTGTAGCCGACTGTGTCCGGGATGTTGACGGTGGTGGCGCCGGCTTCGATCACCGCCGCGCACACGCGCGCCAGGAAATCGAGCTCGGTGCGCGAGGCATCTTCTGGCGAGAACTCCACATCATCGCAGTACTCGCGCGCGATCTTCACCGCTTCGACCGCGGCGCGCACGATTTCATCCTGCGCCATGTTCAGCTTGTACTGGCGATGGATCGCGCTGGTCGCCAGGAATACGTGCAGCCGGCGACGCGGCGCGGGCATCAGCGCGCGGGCAGCCGCTTCGATGTCGGCGCGGGTGCAGCGGGCGAGACCCGCGATGATCGGACCCTGCACCTCCTGGGCGACCGCGTGCACCGCTTCCCAGTCGCCGCGCGAGGCG
>JBEPVS010000125.1:0-7819 GCA_041690875.1 Gammaproteobacteria bacterium | reverse complement strand
ATCGTGTACAGCACAAGCGCGGGTTCCGGCGTGCCAAAGGTCGGTGCGCCCGATTGCATCGACAGCGACGAGGCAAAACTTCCCATGACGACCGGCGCGCCGGGATTCACCAGCTGGGTCAGCGTCATGCCTGCGAGCGACTCCGCCAGCGTTTGCGCGACGGTGCCGGCAACGGTCACCGGCGACATGGCGCCAGCCAGAATGAAAGGCGTGACGATCGTGGCCTGGTTGGCGCGCGCATATTCCTTCAGCGCGCCGAGCATCGTGGCATCGAAGGTCAACGGCGAGTTGGCATTGATCAGGCTGATCGTCACGGTGCGCATTCGCCGCGTAATTGGGTCGATCGCGTCGGCCCCAAACAGGATCTTCGCCATCTCAATGGTGTCGCGGGCACGTTCCGGGTGCGTGACCGATCCCATGAAGGGTTTATCGCTGTACTTCATATGGCTGTAGACCATGTCGAAGTGCCGCTTGTTGACGGGCAAGTCCACCGGTTCGCAGATCGTGCCGCCGGAGTGATGGAGCCCCGTGGCCATGTAGGCGAGCTTGACGAAATTGCGGAAATCCTCGATGCGCGCATAGCGCCGCCCTTCATCAAGGCTGCGGATGAACGGTGATCCGTAGGCCGGCGCGAACACCGTATTGTCGCCACCGATGATGACGTTGCGCATCGGGTTGCGCGCGTACTGCATGAACTCGCGCGGTGCGGTCGCCTGCACGAGCTTGCGGCACATGCCGCGCGGAAAGCGCACGCGCTCTTCCTTGACGTCGGCACCCGCCGCCTTGAAGAGCGCCAGCGCCTCCGGATCGTCGCGGAAATCGATGCCGATTTCCTGGAGGATGGTGTCGGCGTTGTGCTCGAGCAGCTCGAGTCCGTCATTGCCGAGCACTTCATAGCGCGGAATCTTCCGCGTGATGTAGGGCACGAACGTGTGTGCGCGCGCGGTGCGCGCGGCGCGCTTGGCATCGCGTCCGCTCGGGCGGCGGCCCCGTGTGTTGGCGCTGCTGGGCTCGTCCATGCTGGCCAGTATGGGAGTCGACTAGGGGCCCGGCTGATCCGATTGCGGCACTGACTTGTGCGGTGGCGTCATTCCCGCGCGCCCTGCCAGCGCCCGCAGGATTTCGGCTTCGCCGCAGGCTCCGCACAGCGCGCCGTCCTGCTGCAGCAACACCGGATGGCCGCTCTGCGCGCACCAATCGACGATCTGCTGCATGCTCGCCGAAGCGGGCGCCAGGCACACGCCAGGCTGCGTGGCTGCACCATCGGCACCGTTCACCGCAACGATGGCCAGCGGCCGTCCGTGGACGCTCGCTTCCGTCGGCTTTCCGGCGGCGTCGATCCGCACGAGGTATCCACCCTCGGCATCGAACTGCACCGCCTGCGCATCGCCCGATGCGATGGCCATCATCTCGTTGCGCGAGCGCATGATCATGTCGCCGCTCAGCACATTGAGCGGATTCATGTGCTGCACGAACTCCGACACGCGCTCGTGCGCCGGGCGCAGCACGATGTCCTGTACGCTGCCGGTCTGCAGGATGCGGCCGCCCTCAAGCACCGAGATCTGGTTACCGAGCCGCAGCGCCTCGTCGAGGTCATGGCTGACGAACAGGATCGTTTTCTTGACGCGCGCCTGCAAGGCAAGCAACTCGTCCTGGAGCCTGGTGCGGATCAACGGATCGAGCGCGGAGAAGGGTTCGTCCATCAGCAGGATGTCCGCATCGGTCGCGAACGCGCGCGCAAGTCCGACTCGCTGCTGCATACCACCCGAGAGTTCGCTGACGTAGCGGTTCGCCCACTGCGACAGTCCCACGAGTTCGAGTTTCTCATCGACGACCTGCGCACGGCGTGCGGCGCTATCGCCGCGCAGCTCAAGGCCAAAGCCGACGTTGTCGCGCACGGTGCGCCACGGCAGCAATCCGAATTGCTGGAACACCATCGCGATGCGCTCGCGCCGCAGCTGGCGCAACTTGGAGGGCGTGCAGCTCGCGACGTCGACCGTGCCTTCGCCGTCGCGGACCAGCACGCGTCCGCGCGTCACCGTGTTGAGGCCATTCGCGGCGCGCAGCAGCGTCGACTTGCCGGAGCCCGACAAGCCCATCAGTACGCTGATGTGACCGCTCTCGACGCACAGGTTCGCATCCGCGACGCCGAGTACGACGCCGAACTGCTCCGCGATTTGCGCACGCGTGCCGCCGGTATCGAGCGACTCAAGCGCCTGTCGCAGCGCGGCGCGGCCCTTGCGGCCCTGTTCACGCGAAAACAGGATGTCGACGTGCTGAAACTCGACCGCGTTCTGCGTCATGGGCGACCCTGTTCGGCGGCACGGCTCATGCGATCGAGGATGATCGCCAGCAGTACGATCGCAAATCCCGCTTCGAAGCCCATCCCGACTTGCACGGTGTTGAGAGCGCGAACCACAGGCACTCCGAGCCCGCCGGCACCGACCAGCGCCGCGATGACGACCATCGACAGGCTCAGCATGATGCACTGGGTGATGCCGGCGATGATGGTCGATGCGGCACTCGGTAGCTCGACTTTCCACAGCAACTGCATCGGCGTGGCGCCGAAGGCTTCGCCCGCTTCGCGCAACGATTGGGGCACCGAGGAGATGCCCAAATGCGTGAGACGGATCGGCGCGGGCAGCGCGAAGATGATCGTCGAGATCAGGCCGGGGACGACGCCCAAGCCAAACAGCACCAGCGTCGGAATCAAGTAGACAAAGGTCGGCAGCGTCTGCATAAGGTCAAGTATCGGCCGCAGTGCCTGGAACAACCGCGGGCGATGCGCGGCGGCGATGCCGATCGGTACGCCGATCAGCGTCGAGAGGATCGCGGCAACGAGCACCAGGGACAGTGTTTCGAGCGTCGCCAGCCAGTAGCCCTGGTTCATGATGAACAGCAGTGCCAGCGCGACGAACAACGCCAGCTTCCACGAACGGCGCAGCACCCAGGCGAGAGCCGTCATGGCGATGATCATTACTGCGGCTGGAATCGCAACCAGCGCTGCGGTCACGCCATTGACGCTGCCGCGGATCGCGCTCGCGACGGCATTGAAAAAACCCATGCCGTGCGCCTTCACGTATTCGATGCCCACGGCCATCGTTTCGCCGAGTGGAATCTTGTGGGCGGTGACCCAGCCCTCGAAACGATGATTCGGAGCGGGGGTGGTCGTGCCCTGCATCGCGAGCAGCGCCGGCCGTCCGTCGAAACTGCGCACACCCTCGAGCCATTGCGCGACCAGCGCGCCGTGTGCGCGGATCCACGCATCGGCCGCTGCGTCGGGCTGCTGGTGCAGGTTCAGGATCGCGTTCATCATCTCGCTTTCGCCGCGCAGCGTGAACTGCAGGTTCTTCAGCAGCCGCGCGATGTTGGGACATTCGCTCGTGTAGCCCGCGCGCACCGTCGTGTAGATCGTCGCCGCACCGTAGTTCGGCCCGAAGGTCGCATCGCCGCCGGCCAGGTAACGGATGTCGAAGCGCATGTTCATCGGATGCGGGTCCCAGGCGAGGAATACCACCGGGCGCTTCGCGTTCACGGCACGCTCGACTTCCGCGAGCATGCCCTGTTCGCTGGATTCAACCAGCTTGAAATCGCCGAGGCCGAAAGCGTTGGTCTTGATGATCTGCAGGATGTGCCGGTTGCCGTCGTTCCCCGGCTCGATGCCGTAGAACGTATGGTTGAGCTGCGCGCCGAAGCGCTGGATGTCGCTGAAATCGTGCAGTCCTGCTGCGTAGGTGTAGGCGGGGACCGCGAGCGTGTACTTGGCGTTGACGAGATTGGCACGGATCACTTCGACCGAACCGTCGGTGACATAGGGCTTGCGATCGCCGTCCTGCGCCGGCATCCAGTTGCCGAGGAAAATATCGATGTCGTGGTTCTTCATCGACGCAAATGTGACCGGCACGGAAAGCACGGTGATTTGCGGCTGGTAGCCGAGCTGACGCACGAGGCTTGCGAACACGGCGGTGGTCGAGGTGACATCGGTCCAACCGACATCGGAGAGCCGCACCGCCTGGCAACTGGCGGGTTCTGTCGTGGGGGGCGCGGCCTCCGTCTGTGCCTGCACTAAGGCTGGCAGCGCGGCCCACAACACGCCGGCCAGCATTGCACAGCACCGGCTTCGGGCTGGGTTCATCGGCATCGCTCCATGGAGGTCCCGCTCTTGACCGCCGCTTCTTCAGGTCGGCATGATCGGATTCTGACACAGACAACAGCATGAAAAAACCAGCAAAAAAAGCCGGACGGCGCGCGGTGCAGCGCTTCAGCACGTACAACCCGGCCACCGGCGCGCTGCTTGCGACGTTGGCCGTAGACGGCGCTGCCGAAGTCGACGCAGCGGTGCGCGCGGCGCAAGCCGCGCAGCCCGGATGGGCCGCGCTGAGCGGGACCGAACGCGGACGCGTGTTGCGGCGCGCCGCGGACCTGTTGCGGTCCCGAAACGACGAGCTCGCCGAACTCGAGACGCGCGACACCGGCAAGCCGATCCAGGAAACGCGCGTCGTTGATGTGGTATCGGGCGCCGATTGCCTTGAGTATTTTTCCGGCGTCGCGCCGACGATCGCGGGCGAACACCTCGACCTGGGCGCCAGCGCCTTCGGCTACACGCGCCGCGAGCCCCTCGGCGTCGTCGCTGGCATCGGCGCGTGGAACTATCCGCTGCAGATCGCCTGCTGGAAGTCCGCGCCTGCACTGGCTTGCGGCAACGCGATGCTGTTCAAACCGGCCGACCTGACGCCGCTCACCGCGATGAAGCTGCAGCAGGTCTACGCAGAGGCTGGATTGCCGGCGGGATTGTTCCAGGTGCTGCAGGGTCCCGCCGATACCGGTCGTTTGCTGACCTGCCATGCACAGATTCGCAAGGTTTCACTGACCGGATCCGTCCCAACAGGGCGCGCTGTCATGAGCGATGCCGCGCCAACGCTGAAGCAGGTCACGCTCGAACTCGGCGGTAAATCACCGATCCTCGTGTTTGCCGACGCCGATCTCGACAACGCGGTGTCGGGTGCGCTGCTTGGCAATTTCTATTCGGCCGGTGAAGTCTGCTCGAATGGCACGCGCGTGTTCGTGCAACGGTCGATCGCCAAGGACTTCATCACCCGGCTCCTGCCGCGCGTGCGCGCGCTGAAAATCGGCGATCCGCTCGACCCGAAGACGCAGGTCGGCGCGCTGATATCCGAAGCACACATGAACAAGGTGCTCGGCTACATCGAACAGGGCCGAAAGACCGGCGCGCGCGTGCTTGTCGGTGGAAAGCGCGTGACGCGCGGAGCATTGCGCAAAGGGTGGTTTGTCGAGCCGACCGTGTTCGACCGTTGCGACGATGCGATGGGCATCGTGCGCGAGGAAATCTTCGGTCCGGTCATGACAGTGCTTGAATTCGACGATGAAGCCGAGGCGGTGCAGCGCGCGAATGCGACTGAGTTCGGGCTGTCAGCCGCCGTGTTTACGCGCGATCTCACGCGGGCTCATCGCGTCATCGCGCACCTGCAGGCCGGCACCTGCTGGATCAACCACTACAACATCACGCCGATCGAACTGCCGTTCGGCGGAATGAAGCACTCGGGGCTGGGACGCGAAAACGGCCGGGCGGCGATCGAGCACTACACGGCGCTGAAGAGCGTCTACGTCGCGATGCGCGACATCGATTCGCCGTACTGAAGCGCGAGCGGGCCGCAGCGGAGTCGCACGTGGAAGAATTCGACTACATCATCATCGGCGCCGGCTCTGCCGGCTGTGTGCTGGCCGACCGGCTCAGCGAGGACGGCCGTAACAGCGTGCTGGTGCTCGAGTACGGCGGCTCCGATCGGTCGATCTACATCCAGATGCCGACGGCGCTGTCGATTCCGATGAACATGCCGCGCTACAACTGGGGATACTGTAGTGAGCCTGAACCGCACCTCGGAGGTCGGGTCATTGGTACCCCGCGCGGCAAGGTGCTCGGCGGTTCATCCTCGATCAACGGCATGGTGTACGTGCGCGGCAATCCGATGGACTTCGAGCGCTGGCGCGAAGAAGGAGCCGCCGGCTGGAGCTACAGCCAGGTGCTGCCGTATTTCCGCCGCGCCGAGCGGCGCGGCGAGGGCGGCAATGAGTATCGCGGTGACTCCGGCAGGTTGCAGACCTCATACGGAACGCTACGCAATCCGCTGCACGCCGTTTGGCTGAAGGCCGGAGAGCAGGCGGGTTACCGGCATTCCGACGATGTGAACGGTGGCCAGCAGGAGGGGTTCGGCCGGCTCGACATGACGGTCGGTAGCGGCCGCCGCTGCAGCACGGCCAACGCATACCTGCGCCCCGCGATGCGCCGCCCGAACCTCACGGTGCGACCGCACGCGATGGTCACGCGCATCGAGTTCGAGGGCGCGCTCGCAACGGGCGTGCGCTATCGCGCAGGCGGAGAGGAGCGCAGCGTGCAGGCGCGGCGCGAAGTCATCCTGAGCGCCGGTTCAATCGGATCGCCGCACCTGCTGAAGCTCTCCGGCGTGGGTGCGCCCGAAGAACTCGCGGCGCAGGGCATACCGCTGGTGCGTGCGCTCCCTGCAGTGGGCGAGAACCTGCAGGATCATCTCGAGTTCTATTTCCAGGTTGCCTGCAAGGAACCGATCACGCTGTACTCGGCGCTCAATCCATTGAGCCGCTTCCTGATCGGTGCGCGCTGGTTGCTGCGCCACGATGGGCTCGGCGCCAGCAATCATTTCGAGACCGGTGGGTTCATCCGCAGCCGCGCCGGCATGCGCTACGCGAACCTGCAATTCCATTTCCTGCCGATGGCGGTGAGCTACGACGGTTCGACGCTCGCGAAGGAACACGGATTCCAGGCGCACATCGGTCCGATGCGCTCGCAGAGCCGCGGCTGGGTCCGCTTGCGCACGCCACGCATCGAAGATCATCCGCGCATCCTTTTCAACTACATGAGCCGCCCCGAAGACTGGGAAGAAATGCGCGCCTGCGTTCGATTGACGCGCGAGGTATTCGCACAGCCCGCCTTCGATCGATATCGCGGCCGCGAGATGTCACCGGGCGCCGATGTGCAGACGGATGCGCAGATCGACGAGTTCATTCGCCGGAAAGTCGAGACTGCGTATCACCCCTCGTGCACCTGCCGCATGGGTTCACGCGACGATCCACGCTCCGTTGTTGACCCGGAAGGACGCGTGCTCGGCGTGGAAAGACTGCGCATCGTCGATTCCTCGATCATGCCCTCGATCACGACCGGCAACCTGAATGCACCGACGATCATGATCGCCGAGAAGCTGTCGGACTCGATCCTGGGGCGCAAACCCCTCGAAGCGTCGCAAGCGCCTGTTTTCCAGGCGCGCGACTGGGAAAGCCGCCAGCGCTAGTCGCTGCACGAGCCCAAGGCGATTGCGCGCATCACCTCACGCGCGATCGGAGGCGTGCGCGGCGAGAGTGCCGAGGTGATGGCGGCCCTTGACGCCATACCACAACAAGCCCGATCCCATGATCACGGACGTATACACGAAGGCGCCCCAGGTGTTGTACCAGGGCGTGCCGTAAACCGATTCGCGGGGCCACGCCAGGTTCAGCGCCATGCCCGCACCCCACAGCACGGCAATGACATTGACCGCGAGGCCCCATCGTCCCATGGTGAAATAGCCGCCGGCCGCCAGGTCCGGCTGAAGGGCGGCGGGCGGCTGCCCTATGACGTCCTGATCCTCGCCACCGGTTCGATGTACGACTACTTCGGCAAGGAAGCGTGGGCGAGACAGGCGCCGGGCCTGAAGACGATCGAGAACGCCCGCGCCATCCGCGCCCGCCTGCTGCGCGCCTTCGAGGAGGCGGAGACCACCTCCGATCC
>JBEPVS010000124.1:0-7819 GCA_041690875.1 Gammaproteobacteria bacterium | reverse complement strand
GTACTGATCGACAAACGCTCCAGTCGGGCCGCCGTGTCCTTCGACGATCAATGGCACGCGAGCGCTCGCTGCGACGCCAGAAGGCAAGTAAAGCAGGCCTTGCAGTGTGCGGCCCTCGAATGTCCATTCGACTCGTTGCGCTTCAACGCTGCGATGCGCGCCTGCGGTACTGAACGCCGGCACGTTCAGGCGATGGCCCGGCGCGGCGAGCGAAGGCGCGTACCAGACTTCAGGTTCATGTCCTGAGCGCGATTCGATCCACGTCCATGCGGAGTGGGTGGTGTTCGTGGCCAACATGCCGAGCGAACCCGCGACGTGGCGCAGCACGCGAGCGTCACCAGGATTGGAACTCGCGTCGCCGCCGTATTGCTCGATCGTCCAATCGAATCCGCGCACGATCGAGACTGCGACGCCGCCATCCGCGATGGCGACAACGTTGTCGACCGGCGTGCCATCGAGTCCGTCTGTGAGATTGCGAACGCGATGTTTCGCGAGATCGTCGACGAACAGATCGAGATAGCCCGGTGGGGCGTCGCGCGAGGCCTGCGAAGCAAAGTACAACTCGCGCCCGGATACGCTCCACTGGAGCGATGCGATCTCGTGAGGCACTTCTTCAAGCGCTTCGGGAGCTTCAGGATGCTTCAGCGAAACCAACCACGTGCGCCGCGTCGGGCCCAGATCGGATCCATGATGCGGCGCCTCGGTGACCACGGCGAGCCGCGAGCCCTCGGGGCTCCACGCCGCTTCTGCAACGTCGTCCTTCAACGCAGCGACGACGGCCTTGCGCGTGAGCAAGTTCCACAGGTACAGGTGCGTGCCGTGCGTCTCGTGGTCGATCCAGTTGGCGTCCGCCTTGGCGTCGGCCTGCGCTTTTTCACCCGGCGTTTGCGGATCCCCCGCGATGACCCACAACCATTCACCGCTAGCGTTCACGCCAACTGATTTCACTTCGACTGGCAGTGTCGCAGCCGATTCCGATGACGCGCTTGCAGCGTTTGCGCTCGCTGCAGCGACTGGCGGCAATGCTTCAGGCGCGCGCGAATCATCGACGACCACCGGCACTTCGATCGCGACCTTCTCCGCTTCGCCGCCCGTCAACGACAGACGGAACAACCCCGCGCGTTCGCCCCGGTGCGCAATAAAGAGAACGCTGCGTCCGTCGGGCATCCAGCGTGCCGATGATTCGCCGTCCTTGTCCGCCTCCGGTGAATACGTGAGCTGTCGCGGCTCGCCACCCTTCGAGTCGAGCAGCCAGAGATGCGCGCGGCCGCCATCCGCCGTCGTATCGCGCGCTTGCAGAAGTACCGACGATCCGTCCGGCGAGACTTGCACCTCATCGTAGGCGCGAAGGTGGCGCAGGTCCTCGTTGTTGGGCCAGACGGGTTCGTCCGCGGCGGCGCCTAACGTTGTGAGCGTCGAGAAATACAGGGCAAAGATCCGCCAACGTGAGTATTGCCAGGTCATTGTTCATCCAGATCAGCTGTGAACCCGATCGGTCTCTGCCGCGGTCTTGGAGAATTCATCATTTGCCGGATAGCCGACAGTATGGCGGCAATCGCCTCATCGTGCCTGGTAAGCTTCTTACCGATGCGTGTCTCTAGTTGATTTAGCCGACGGGCGAGTTCCCGATTGGAGAACAGCATTTCCCGCATGCGAACAAAGGCGCGCATGATTTGTATGTTGACGGCGATAGCGCGTTCGCTGCGCAAGACAGACGAAAGCATCGCCACGCCCTGCTCGGTGAATGCATAAGGCAGGTATTTTCGGTGATGGCCACGCCCATTCTTTAAGATCACAGATTGTGATCTTAAAGCGATCCACTCAACAGCCGTCAACTGGAACATGAAATCTTCTGGAAACCGCGTGGCATTTCGTTTCACGGCTTGCACCAAAGCGCCCGTCTCGACTCCGTAAAGAGTGGCTAGGTCTGCATCTAACAGCACTCGTTGGCTGCGCAACACAGTGATGGCGCCGGCGATATCCATCCGTAACTCTTGTGTTGCCTAGCGACAATGATGTTGTAGTGCCGGCCCGGCGATAACTATATTTCTTGGCGGAATAGCTGCAAGCTGGAAAATGCGACTGGAACATTGAGGATCTCCAGCGTTTGCGAAATGCTGTGGAAACGATGTGAGGCGACGGGTGGATTTATTGATTCGTTTTATGAATCATGTTGTTAGACATTCAAGGGCACAAATTGTGGCATTTGAGAATCGCTCTGTAGTTTTCTCCGCCCTCCCGCTACTCATATGCATGTCTGATGAATTGACGGAGTAGCGAGCAGCAATCATGGGCGCGGAGCAGGAAGCGGCATTCTTGAGCGACGTAAACCCGAACCTCGGGATCGTCCATTCGGTCTGCCGCGCCTACGTGCCGCGCCACGCTAGCGAATACGAAGATGTCTACCAGGACATCATGTACCAACTGTGGAAATCATATCCGCAGTTCAAGCGGGAATCGAAGTTCTCGACGTGGATGTACCGCGTGGCGCTGAACACCGCGATCGCGCACGTTCGGCGCCGCGTGCGCACTCCCCGCGATGCAGAGTTGACCGAATCGATCGCGGAATCAACGCGGGCGACGGATACCTCATTCCTGGCCGAGGAGATGGAGCGCCTGTACCGGGCGATCGAAACGCTCACCGACATCGACAAGGCCATCGTGCTGCTGCACCTGGACGATCACAGCTACGAGGAGATTGCCTCCATCACCGGCCTGACCCGGACCAACGTCAGCGTCCGGCTCGTGCGCATCAAGCGTGCCTTGAGCGAACGCCTGCAACCGACCGCATAGCTCTATATATAAGGAGTCACCCCATGGATACGACCATCGACATCAACGCCTGCTGGCAGCGGGGCAAGGCCAAAGAGGCCGCCCCCGGGATCACGAGCAACGACCTTCGCTCGATCACCGCCTCGCGCGTCAAGAAGCAGTTCAAGAGCGTCGCCGCGTTCGTATGGGCGTCGGTCGTACACCAGATCATCCTGTACTCGTTCCTCTCGTACACGCTGGTGCGCAACTGGGGCAACACGCCGATCATGCTGCTCAGCCTCGCCGGCGCGGCAGTGTATGTGCCGCTCACGGCAATGCTGTTGCGTCGCGCTCGCGCGCTGTATTCGGGAGCTAGCGATGCGGCCAGCACCGCGAGCGCAGACATCGGTCACTACGTGCGTGCGCAGCGCGATCGCCTAGCCGACTTCTTCCGCTTCAAGCGGCGCATGGACTTCATCGGCGTGCCGGTAAGCTGCGCGATCGTCGTGTTCGTCACGTTTACGCTGTTCGTGAGCGGTGGAGTCATGGCATATCCGATCGCCAGCGCGATCGTGTTCGCCATCTGGATCGGTATGTCAGCGGTGGCGGTATGCGCGGAGAACCGGAAACGGTTTGCCGCGCCGCTGCGGCATCTCGATACGGTGCTCGAGGATCTGAAGCGGGCTTGAGGGAGAGCGCACGGATCACCCTGATTCGCCACCACTACTCCCTGCGGACGAGCGTTCGGGAAAATAATAGCCATAACCAGCAAGGCGCTACTGGCCTCCGCTGCGGCCATTGTTGATACCCACGCCTCGGTGGACTATCTTGATCTCCGAACTTTCATTTAAGACCAACGAATAACAATTCAAGTCAGGTCCACGCAAGCGAGCTGACCATGGACAACGCCTCCAAGGAAAAGATACTGAAGCTCGCGCTGCGCCTGTTCGGCGTGATCTTCCTGTGCGTCTATCCGCTGAGCCTCATCTGGCCGTCGGGCTGGGTCTGGCACGGTGGCATGGGCCACTACTACCTGCAGATGATCGCCGGCATCTACGCGGTGCTCGGCGTCTTCCTGATCATCGCGGCCAACAACCCGGCCGCGAACCGCAGTCTGATTTCATTCACCATCTGGTCGAGCCTCGTGCACGCGGCCATCATGGGCGTGCAGGCGCTCGGCGACTCGCACGAAACCGGCCATCTGATGGGCGACGTGCCCGCGCTGATCCTGGTGGCCGCGGTACTGTGGTACCTCAGCCGCGCGAAGCAATAGTCCGGAGGAACGACAATGGCGATCAAGCGTCCAGCCAAGACTTCTGGAACGCCAGTGCGCAAGACTTCGAGTTCGCCGGGCCTCAGGCACGTCGATGTGCGCGCCCTGCCGTTCATGAAGTCTGGCGACACGTATATAGGGTGGCTCTGCAAGAACAAGACGTGCGGAAAAGTTATCGCCGTCGTGGCCTCACAGCTTGAAGGTGCGGCGGCTGCAGATCGATCTGCGGATGATCAACTCGCTGCGATCAAGTGTCCGCACTGTGGCAATGAAGATCTGTATCGCTGGGGTGCACGCGGCGAACACCCATACACTGCAGGCAGCTAAAGCCTGTTGCTCAATGCACTCGCTGGCGCTGGTCCGGAGCTCCCTTGCTGCGGTTCATTCATTCCTGGTGTCGCCGATTTGCCCGAGCCGCCTCAGCAGCGGCACCATGGTCAGCCCCTGTCCGAATATCGAGAACACCACGACCGCAAAAGTGACTGAGACGAGATCACGGCGCATCGGCATCGTCTCCGGTAAACCGAGCGCCAATGCCAGCGCCAGTGCGCCACGCAGACCACCCCAGAACAGCACGTGCTGGTGCCGGGAGTCGACGCGTAACTTTGAGCCCGCGAACAGCGCGCACAGCGGATAGATCGATAACGCGCGCCCCAATGTGACCAGCGCGATCGCCGCGACGATGGGTCTCCACAGATCCGAGAACTGCTGCTGGATCACCTGCCCACCGATCAGGATGAAGATGAGTGAATTCACGACGAAGGTGGCGTAGTCCCAGAAGGATTCAACCGCTTCCCGGCCGCGTCCGGTGACCCGGCCGAGGATTCCGAAGTTACCCACCACCAGCCCGGCAGACAGCGCCGCCAGCACGCCGGAACAATGGAAATGTTCCGCCAGGTGGAATGAGCCGTAAGCCGCCAGCGTTGTGAACGTGATTTCCGCCAGGTGATCGCTCGTGCGGCCTGCAAGCCGCATCAGGATGTAAGCGGTGAGCGCGCCGATGCCAACGCCGCCGCCGATCGTCCGCAGCGTGGTTGCCACCATTTCGCCAAACCCACTGGACTCGCCGGCAGCAACGCCGAGCGCGATCACGAATGCGACAGCGGCCGTGCCGTCATTGAGAAGACTCTCGGCCTCGACCAGCAGCCGCAGGCGGCCATGCACGCCCGCCTCCTTGAAAGTCGCGATGACCGAGACGGGATCGGTTGCGGCGATCAGGATGCCGAAAATGATCGCACTGCTCCACGGCCACGCGCTCGCCCAGTGCATGCCAATCGCGGTTATCGCCGCGGCAACCAACACCCCCAGCGTCGCGAGCAAACCCAGCACTGGCAGGTCGCGGCGCAGCTCCTCCCAGCGAATGTGGAAAGCGGCCTCAAAAACCAGCGGTGGCAGGAACAGTGAATAGACGAGATGCTGCGAGAGTTGCAGGCTGAGTTTGAACGGCAGCAGGTATACGCCCATGCCTGCCAGGACCAGCCCCACCGTGTAGGGAATGCCGAGCCTGCGCGTCACGATTGCAACGAGCGCGGCCACCAGCATCAGCAGCCCCAATTGTGGCAGGTCGCTCGTCATGATCGCGGTATCGTCTCACACTTGCCGCCGCAGGCTGATCATCGGCCCGCGCTACCGATCACCGGCCCGTGCTGCCGCCCAACGCCTGACGTTGGCGGATTCGCGCGATGTCGACCAGCATGCGGCCTGCCCAACCGTATACCGTGTGCTCCGAGATGGTCTTGCGCATCAGCCGCATGCGCTCGCGGCGTTCATCCCTGGACATGTCGAGCGCTGCGACGATCGCCGAGGCAGAGGCGGTGACATCGAAGGGGTTGATGAGCAGGGCCTCGGCCAGTTCCCGCGACGCGCCGGCAAAGCGGCTCAGGATCAGCACGCCGTCCTCGTCATCCCGCGCGGCGACGAATTCCTTGGCCACCAGGTTCATGCCGTCGTGCAGGCTGTTGACCATGCAGAAGTCGGCCGCGCGGTACAGCTCGAAGACTTGTATGGGTTCCTGGTGCTCACCGATCAGGATGATCGGTTGCCACGCGGCGGTGGCAAAGCGATCGTTGATGCGCTTGAGCTCGGCGAACGTGTGCTGTTGCAAGTCCTTGTATGCCGGCAGCTTGCTGCGCGAGGGTGCCGCGACCTGCAGGAAACTCAGCTTGCCGCGCATCTGCGGCTGTTGCTCGAACAGTGCCTCGAGCGCCTGGAAGCGCTCGACGATCCCCTTGGTGAAATCCCAGCGCTCGACGCCGATGCCGATGCGTACATCCGCGGAGATGTTCCAGCGCTGCCTGATGGCTTCGCGCGCCTCGGCATGGGGCGCTGCCCCATCGAGCCAGCGCGGTGGCCATTCAATTGAAATCGGGTAGGGTCTGACGCGGCATACGTGGCCGCGATGCGTCACCGTCATGCGTTCGTGATCGATCTGGCACTCGACATACCGGTCCACCGTAGCCAGGAAGTTCTGGCAGTGGTAGCGGGTGTGAAACCCGAGAATATCGGCGCCCAGCATGTGGAGCAGCAGTTGTTCCTTCCAGGGGCAGATGCCGAAGGTCTCGACATTGGGCCAGGGAATGTGCCAGAAGAGTGCGATCGTGGCGCCGGGATTGCGCTCGCGAACCAGGCGTGGCAGCAGCGCGAAATGGAAATCCTGGATCAGCACGACCGGCTTGCTGCGGCCAGCTTCATCCGCCAGCACATCGGCGAACTTGTTGTTCACGCTGACATACTCATCCCAGTCGCTCGGCCGGAACCTGGGGCGCACGTACGCGAGGTGACACAACGGCCACAGCCCTTCGTTCGAGAAGCCGTAGTAATAGCCTTCTTCTTCTTCCGGCGTCAGCCAGACGCGGCGCAGCGTGTAGCTGGGCGCGTCGGGCGGCACGGCCACCCGATCGAAGCGGTCGACCACCGAGCGATCGGCGCTGCCGCTGCCGTGGGCGATCCACGTGCCGGAGCAGGCGCGCATGATCGGCTCGATGGCCGTGACCATGCCGCTGGCGGGCACCTGCACGACCACTTTGCCGTGCGGGTCGAGATTGTGGATATACGGCTCACGGTTCGACACCACGAACATCGGACCTGACTTGAGCTCGTCGCGCACGATCTGCTGCAGTGCCTGCGGCGTCCAGTTCTCGCGGAAGTCGATCTCGAGTCGCTGCGCGGCTTCCAGGTCGCGCAATGCCTGCCGTACTTCCGTCAGCACAGGCATGGAATGGCTTGGAGAGCGCGCGTTGTCCAGGAAACGCCGCTGACTGATGTCACCGACGAGGACCCGGATCCAGCGCTGCACCAGGAGCCGCACGCCGAACCCGCCCAGCGCCGCCAGCGCGGCCGCCGCCACGACCGCGGCCGCGAGAACGAAATTTCGGGCCAACGATTGCCGATGACCGATGAAACCGAGGTCATGGACCAGCGACACCCGGAAGGCCTTGCCCGACCTGATCGGCAGATCGAAACGCGAAACGTAAATGGGACCGGACTTCAGCGCAACCACCGAACTGCCCGGCGTCGCAGCGGCGCCGGCAGGTTCGCACGATACGTCGGGTGGGACATGCGAGGTCTGCAGGACCGACACCCCCTCACGCGTGCAGACCAGCACGCCGAGCAGGCGCTCGTCACCGGCCACATGGGCGAGGTATGCGCCCGCCTTCTTTTCCTGTCCTGCATCAAGCAGGTCGGCGAGCGGTTCTTCGAGCGTGGCCATGATCAGGCGCGCGCGCATGTCGATATCGGACCGGAACCAGTTGCTGAGGATGTGATCGATGTACGGAACACCTGTCTCTTATACAC
>JBEPVS010000123.1:0-7930 GCA_041690875.1 Gammaproteobacteria bacterium | reverse complement strand
ATCTGGCATCGGCCGCACCGGCAAGATGCTCGCGTGGCAGCACGAAGGTGTGCGGCCCGACATGATCACGCTGGCGAAGGGCCTGGGCTCGGGATTGCCGATCGGCTTGATGGTCGGCGCGCGCAAGATCATGGAGAAATGGCCACCCGGCTCGCACGCGAATACCTTCGGCGGCAATCCGGTCTGCTGCGCGGCGGCACTGGCGACGCTGAAGCTCGTGAGTGGCAGTTACACCGAAAACGCGCGCGTCGTGGGCCAGCGCGCGACGGAGCGGCTGCAGAAGTTCGCGCAGGAATTTTCGATTATCGGCGACGTGCGCGGCCGCGGATTGATGATCGGAGTCGAATTCGTCAAGGACCGCGCGAGCAAGGCGCCGGCCAAGGAATTCGCGACCCGCCTGGTCACGCGGGCCTTTGAGAACGGCCTGCTGCTGCTCGAATGCGGTGCCAGTGGCCTGCGCATCATTCCGCCGCTGATGATCGGCCCCGAGTTGCTCGACGAGGGGCTCGACATCCTGCACCGTTCGATCCGCGAGACCCTCGCGGAGTTGAAGTAATGCGGCGCATGGGTTCGCGCGGCGCCGTCGGCGCGCGCGCTGCCGCGCTGCTGGGCGGACTGTTGCTGTGCGCTGCTGCGCTGGCGGATCGCCACGCGGTGCTGAGCCAGATCCAGGTGCCGCATCACTACTACTACCGCGAAATGTACCTGCCGCAGTTAACGAGCAGTCCGGGTAGCCTCGCATTCATGCCCGACGGGCATTCGCTGGTCTATGCGATGCAGGGGAGCCTCTGGAAGCAATCCCTCGACTCGGACACAGCCGTTCAGCTGACGAGCAGCGGCGGTTACGACTACCAGCCTGATGTGTCTCGCGACGGCACGCGCGTCGTATTCACGCGCTATCTCAACGACGCGATGGAACTGCAACTGCTCGACCTGCGCAGCGGCGCCGTGACGCAAATCACCAGCGGCGGCGCTGTCAACACGGAGCCGCGTTTCTCGCCCGATGGGGCGCGCGTCGCATGGGTATCGACCGCGGGCACCGGCCATTTCCACGTCTTCGTGGGCACGTTGAATGGCGACCATCTCGACGGCGGCGAAGTGTGGCCCGAGCGGCGCAGCAAGGTCGTGCGCTACTACTACAGCGCCTTCGATCATGAGATATCGCCCAGCTGGTCGCCCGATGGAAAGGAGCTGATCTACGTCAGCAATCCCGAGTCGATCTATGGGACGGGCGGAATCTGGCGGCGCGCCATCGCGCGTGACGCCGAGCCGCACCTGGTGCGCGCCGAGGAAACCACGTGGCGCGCGCGGCCGGATTGGTCGCCGGACGGCAAGCGCGTCGCGTGGGCCTCGTACGCGGGACGAAACTCGCACCAGATCTGGTTGACCACCGCAGCCGGCAACGGCGATCCGTTGGCGCTGACATATGGCGACGCCGAAGCGACCGGGGCGCGCTGGTCGCTCGATGCGACGCGCATCGCTTACCTGGATAACGCGACGGGCGATGAGCAGATCCATGTCGTCGATGTGCCAGGGGCGCGGTCGCAGACCGTGTTGGTTCGCAAGCGCCAGTACCTGCATCCGATGGGTCAGTTGCAGTTGCAAGTCACCGACGCCGCCGCCGGCAAGAGCACGTCCGGCGCCGACCTCGCGGCGCGCGTTTCAGTGATGGGTTCCGATGGCCGCGCCTATGCGCCCGACGATGCCTGGATGCGCGGCGACGATGGCTTTGATCGCAGTGTGCAGGCCTTCGAGACACATTATTTCCACAGCGCGGGACACTCCACGATCACGCTGCCCGCAGGGCCGGCAAAGATCACCATCTGGCGCGGCCTGGCGACGGCCGTGGCGCGGCGCGAGGTCACGATCAAGGCTGACGCTGCGACACCGCTCGCTGTTGCGCTCGAGCCGCTTGCATTGCCGGCCGGATGGCGCGCCAACTGGCACAGCGCCGACGTGCACGTGCACATGAACTATGCGGGCACCTACCGCGACAATCCGCAGCGGCTCGTCGCACAGGCGCAGGCGGAAGACCTCGACGTCGTCTTTGACCTGGTCGTCAACAAGGAACAGCGCATTCCCGACATCGCGTATTTCTCGCCGGACCCGGACCCGGCCACGACGAGCTCGGTGCTGCTGTCGCACGGCCAGGAATACCACACCAGCTATTGGGGGCACCTCGGGCTGCTTGGGCTCAATGATCATTTCCTGCTGCCCGGCTACGCGGCCTACACGAATACCGCTGCGGCCAGCCTGTATCCGACCAACGCAGCGATCGCGGACCTCGCGCACGCGCAATCGGCGCTGGTCGGCTACGTGCATCCCTTTGACGATCCGCCGCCTGATCCGCAGCACGACGAATCGCTGACGAGCGAATTGCCGGTCGACGTGGCGCTCGGCAAGGTTGACTACTACGAGGTGGTGGGATTCAGCGATCACAAGGCAAGCGCCACTGTCTGGCATCGGCTGCTCAACTGCGGCTTCCGTCCGTCGGCGGCCGGTGGCACCGATGCGATGGCGAACTACGCTTCGATGCGCGGGCCGGTCGGGCTCGCGCGTGTCTTCGTCAAGGACGGCGATGCACCGCGCGGCATCACATCCGCCGACCGACATGCCCGGGTCGATCGCTGGTTGCACGCGCTCAAGGCAGGACAGAGCCTCGCGACCAACAGTGCGCTATTGGGACTGACCGTCGATGGCAAATCGCCCGGTTCCGAGATTTCATTGGCCGCGAGCAGCGGAAGCGTGCGCGTGAAGGGCTTCATGCGTTCGATCGTGCCCATGGATCACCTGCAGCTGATGTCGCAGGGCAAGGTGTTGGTCGAGATTCCGTTGCACGACGACCGGCGCAGCGCCGACATCGACGAGCAGCTCACGGTCGCGGCGCCGGGCTGGCTGCTGCTGCGCGCGTGGAACGAGCAGGCGAGTCCGGATGTGTTTGATATCTATCCGTATGCGTCGACGAATCCGGTGTTCTTCAGCAGCCCGGGCGTTGCGACGCATTGCGGCGCCGATGCGGACTACTTCATCGCGTGGACTGATCGATTGGCCGAGGCCGCGCGCGTGCACCCGGATTTCAACACCGCACTGGAGCGGCAGGCGACGCTGGATCAGATCGCTGCGGCGCGCAAGGTGTTTGAACAGCGACGCTAGCGATCAGGCCGCACGTAGACGACGCCTTCCTTCATGACGAAGACCGCGTGTTCCGTGACCCGGATGTCAGCAAGCGGATTCCCGGCCACGGCCACGATGTCGGCCTGCTTGCCCGCCTGGAGCGTGCCGATGGTGTCGGACAGGCCCAGTAGCTCGGCGCCACCCGCAGTGCCGGCCAGCAAAGCATCGGCCGCCGGCATGCCATAACGGCTCATCAACGTAAACTCGTGCGCATTGCGCCCGTGCGGGTCCACTGCGGCGTCCGTGCCCATGGCCAGTGGCACCCCGATGCGCACCGCATTCTGGAACATGATCTTCACTTGCGCGGCGGCGGCGCGCGCCTTGGCAGCGATAGCGGGCGGATAGGTGTCGGCCTTCGCTCCCACCGATTCTTGTGCCGATAGCGTCGCCACGAGGAATACATGTCGTTTCTTCATTTCGAGCAAGGTGTCTTCCTTCAGGAAGGTGCCGTGCTCGATTGAATCGACACCGGCCGCGATGGCCATCTTGGCTGCCCGGTCACCATGGCAGTGGGCCGCGACCTTGCGCTTCCACATATGCGCCTCGGAAACGATCGCGTTCATCTCCTCCTGCGTCAGTTCGGGCTCATCGACGGAATCTGCGAGCGACAGGACTCCGCCCGACGGCATGAACTTGATGACATCGGCGCCATATTTGATTTGATCGCGAACCGCCGCGCGACATTCGTCCGCGCCATTGCAGACGCCCTCTAACGGACCCACCGGGGCCACGAGCTGTGGTGGCATGGGATCCTGGTCGGCGTGACCGCCAGTCGAACCAATGCCATGATTTGCGATGAGCATCCGGGGACCGGGAATCACCCCCGCGTTGATCGCGTTGCGCAAGCCCAGGGAAATGTAATCCGCGGAACCCAGGTCCCGCACCGTGGTGACGCCCGCTTCGAGCGTGATCTTCGCGTAGTGCGATCCGTAGAGCGCTTTCTCAGCAGGAAAACGCATCTTGTCGTTATACCAATCCTTGTACCAGTTCTCGCTCGACTCATCCGAGAGGTGCACGTGTGCGTCGATGAATCCCGGCAGCAGCGTCGTATCGCCCAGGTCGATGACCTCGGCATTCTCAGGCATTGCCGCGCCACCGCCCACCGCCTGGATCTTGTCCCCGACGACGACGATCACACCGGGCTCCGCCAGCTTGCCCGATACCGAATCGAACAGGCGCGCGGACTTGAGCACGACAGCGCGCGGGGCGTCGGCCAGCGCCAGGGACGATGGCATCATGGTGATGGCGGAAATGCCCGCCGCGATACGCAGCGCCTGCGTCAGCACCTTGAGGATTGCGTTGTTCGTCATGGCGATATCTCCGGAGGTATGTGGGAAGACGATAGCATGGCGTCAAAGCACGGCCGGAAGCTCGTTGCGGTAGGCGGCCAGGCAGTGTTCGAGTCCGTCGGCAATTTCATCGATGTCGGCGCGGGTCGCGATCAACGGCGGGGAGACCATGATCCAGTCGCCGAACTTGCCGGCGTGCGTGCGCCGGCCGTAGATCAACAGGCCGCGCTCGCGTGCAAGCGCCTGCACGCGGCCGATCACATCCAGTTCACGCGGCAACATGCGCGCACTGTCGCGGTCGGCGACGAGCTCGACGGCATTCAATAGTCCAAGGCCGCGCACATCGCCGATCAGCGGATTGCGTTGCTGCATCGCGCGCAACGCGCCGCGCAGGTAATCGCCCATCGCCGCGGCGTTTTCGATCAGCCGCTCGCCGATCGTCACATCGAGCACGGCCAGACCCACCGCGCAGGCCAGCGGATGCGCCTTGTGCGTGTGCCCGACATGGAAACCACCGGCGCCTGCGACCGCATCGACGAGCCTTGAGGGCGCAAGGAAGGCGGACAGCGGTGCGTAGCCACCGCCCAGTCCCTTCGCGAGAATCGCAAGGTCGGGCCGGGCGCCCGGCCAGCGATCGGATGCGAGAAAGCGCCCGGTGCGGCCGGCACCACTGACGATCTCATCGTAGATGAGCAGTACGCCGAATTCGTCGCAGATCTCGCGCACACGTCGATAGTAGTCGGGCGGCGCACTGTCGGCGCCACCGCAGAACCCCATCACCGGCTCCATGATGAAGGCGAGCACAGTCTTCGGCTCACACTCGATGATGCGCGCGCGCAGCGTCTCGGCGCACTGCATCGCATGATCTTGCGCGCTCATGCCTGAGGGCGGCCGGTAGCTCGAGGGCGCAGGCACATGGATGCCCGGCGGAAAGTGTTCGAGATAGGGGGCGTAACCGGGATCGGCCGACAGCGCCATCGTCGCGCGCGTGCTGCCATGGTACGAAGGATTGCGGCTGATCACCTTGTAGCGTTCGGGTTCGCCGCGCGCCATCGCCGCGCGGCGCGCGAACTGCAGGCACTTCTCCACGGCTTCGGAGCCGCTCGAAACATAGAACGCGCAGTCGAGCCCCGGTCCTGCGAGGCTCGCCAGCCTGCGGCTCAATTCGGTACTGCGCTCGCTCTCGAAATTGCTGGGGTACGCAAAGCAGAATTGCTCCGCTTGCTCCCGCATCGCTGCCAGGACGCGCTCATTGCCGTGGCCGATGTTGACGGCAATCGGACCAGATGTGACATCGATGTAGCGCTTGCCGGCCGTATCCCAGATATGCAGCCCCTTTGCGCGCGCAATGCCGGGCGGGCCTGAACCGGATGCGCCGGTCCAGAATCGCTGCATGCCGGAGCGCGCGTTTGCCACGGCGATTCGACTAGCGATCGGCGGCCGGGGTCTGGCGGCGGCGCGGCGGATCGAAGAACGCGCCCTCGATGACTCGGCAGCGCGCCATGAAGCGGTTCCACTTCAGTTCTTTCTGGTAGTAGATCTCGGCCAGCATTTCCTCGCCAGGCGCACCCCACGGTATCTTCACCGATGCCAGCGCGATGCTGGCCTTCGCGGCCGGCGACCACATCGACGAGGTGACGACGCCGATATTGCGCCGTTGCTTGTCGTAGACATACGCGTCTTTCGCCGGCTTGTTGCCCTCGACGTCGAGGCGCACGAGCCGAAAACGCGAGCCGCGTTGCTGTTCTTCGAACAGCGCCCGCCGGCCGGTGAAGTTCGGTTTGCTGAAATCAACGAGGCGGCCGAGATCGAGTTCGAACGGCGAACGGGTGCGATCGGCCCGTATTGCTCTGTCGGACGGCAGGAAATCGACGCCGGCCTGGATGAAACCGGCCTCGACGCGGCTCATCTCGAGCGCCAACGTGCCGATGGCGCGTATGCCGTGGTGCTGTCCGGCAGCGAACAGCGCATCCCATAGAGGCAACGCAAGCTCCGGGTCAATCCACAGCTCGTATCCCAGGTCGCCGGTGTAGCCGGTGCGCGAGACGCAGAGCGTGCCGCCCGCGAAGGGATACTCGCGCAGTCCGAACGGCGTCATTGTCTCGATGCCTTCCAGTCCCATTGCCTTGAACACCGCGCACGAAGTCGGACCCTGCACGGCAAGGCCCGCAACGTCATTGGTCTCCTCGACGATGCGCACATCGAAGCCGAGCGCGGAAGTGTGCAGCCAGTCGAGCTGCCGCTCCTGGGAGCACAGCCGGTAGACGCCCTCGCGCAAATGGAAGATGGTGCCATCGTCGACGACCTGGCCCGCGTCGTCGCACCACACGCAATAGCCGACGCGCCCCGGCTTGATCTTCGCCACGTCGCGCGTGACGAGGCGATTCATGAAGGCTAGGGCGTCGGGGCCCGTGACGAGGTGCTTCGTCATCGGCGAGAGGTCGAACACCGCGCAGCTGTTGCGGATCGCGTTGTATTCCATGCCGACGTCGAAATAGGCGTCGGCGACTGTGTGGTCACGCCAGCGGTGCCACAGGTTCAGCTGGTTCAGCGCCGCCGTGCGCGGATGGAACGGCGTTTCGCAAACCGCATGGTGGAAGTGATCGCGCGCCAACATGGTACTCACCGACCTCCGAGGACGACGCGCGCCGCGTTGCGGCCGGCGCTCCCCATCACGCCACCGCCGGGATGGCAGCCGGCGCCGCACAGGTAGAGTCCTGCCACGGGCATTGCGTATTGCGCCGCTCCCGCGACGGGCCGCAGCATCATGAACTGGTCGAGCGCCAGTTCGCCGTGGTGCCAATGTCCGCCCGTGATACCGAATTGCTGCTCAATGTCGAGCGGGGTCAGGAGTTCGGCGTGCTGCACGAGTGCGCCGATGCCGGGTGCGTGCTGTTCGAGGGTGTCCATGATGGTGGCCAGGAACCGCGGCTTCGCACCGTCCCAGCCGCCCTTGAGATCGTAGGGGGCGTACTGAACGATCGCCGAGAGCACGTGGCGGCCCGCCGGAGCCAACGAGGCATCGTGCAGCGTGGGCAGCGTAATTTCCAGGATCGGATGCGGCGAATACTCGCCGTACTTGGCCGGATTGAACGCCTGTTCGATGTAGTCGAGGTCGGGTGCGATCACCAGACGCTCGCCGAGATGGTCCGCCGCCACGCCGCGGAACTGCGGCACACCGCTCAACGCAAGGTGCAACTTCGCCGCGGTGCCGATGGCGCGCAGGTGATGCACGCTGCGCGCGAACTCGGCTTCCAGGTGCCGTGCACCCAGCAACCGCAACAGCGTCGTCTTCGGATCGGCATTCGACACGATGACCTCGGCCGACAACACTTCGCCGCTCCGCAATCGCACGCCGGTGGCTCGGCCATTGTTGACGACGATTTCTTCGACCTGCGCACCGAATCGAAACTCCACCCCGGCGGCGCGCGCCGCAGCGGCCAACGCGTTGGTCACGGCACCCATGC
>JBEPVS010000122.1:0-7962 GCA_041690875.1 Gammaproteobacteria bacterium | reverse complement strand
CGACCGGCAATATTTCGATCTTCGCCGGCGGCAGCCGCGCGGCCTTTGAGCGAGTGCTGCCCATCCTGAAAATTCTTGGGCGCCAGATCCTGCACACCGGGCCGTTGGGTTCGGCGTCGACGCTGAAGGTAGTCACCAATTACCTCTGCACCGTGCACCTGGCCGCGCTCGCCGAAGCGCTGACGGTGTGCCGCGTCGCGGGCATGGACATGAACACCGCCTACGAGGCGATCCGCATTTCATCGGGTAATTCGTTCGTGCACGAAACCGAATCGCAGGTGATCCTCAACGGTTCGCGCGAGATCGGCTTCACGATGGACCTCGTCATCAAGGACGTCGGCCTGTTCGATCAGCTCGCGCAGCAACTAAAGGTGCCGCTCGAGCTTTCGCCGCTGGTGCTCAACATCTTCAAGGACGGCGAGCGCCGCTATGGTGCGCGCGAACATTCACCAAACATCATCCGGCGGCTCGAGGAGCCTTGCGGCGTCAAGGTGCTGGGCCAGGGATTCCCGGCGGAAATGGTCGACGACGAGCCTGAGATGGATGGCTTCGAGGTCAGGCCGAAAGGCCAAACCCCACTACGCCCTTGATCTCGAGGAAATCGCTGATGCCCCAGTCGGCGTATTCGCGTCCGTTTCCGGATTGCTTGTAGCCGCCGAACGGCGCCATCGTGTCCCAGTCCGGATAATTCAACTGGATCTGCCCGGCGCGAAGCTGCCGCGCGACCGCGCGCGCATGTTCAAAATTCTTTGATTGCACGTACGCCGCCAGGCCATAGACCGTGTCATTCGCGATGTCGATCGCCTGCTGCTCGGAATCGTACGGAATGATCGATAGCACAGGCCCGAAGATTTCCTCGCGCGCGATCGTCATGTCGGGCCGGACTGGGCCGAACACGGTCGGTCGCGCGTAGTAGCCTTGCTTGAGTCCGTCCGGACGCCCCGGACCTCCGGTGACGAGCGGTGCGCCTTCGGCAATGCCGGCAGCGATGAGTTTCTGCACCTTGTTGAACTGCATTTCGCTGACAACGGGTCCGAGCTGGATGCCATCGGCGCGCGGATCACCCACCGTGTGACTCTCGGCGGCCTGCTTCGCGATCTTCAGCGCGGCCTCGAGCTTGTCCCTCGGAACCAGCATGCGCGTCGGCGCATCGCAGGACTGGCCGCTGTTGCCGAAGCAGGCGGCGACGCCTTGCGTCACCGCGGTCTCGAGATCCGCATCCGCCAGAATGATGTTCGCCGATTTCCCGCCGAGCTCTTGCGTGACACGCTTGACCGTGTCGGCAGCGCTCTTGGCCACCATGACGCCGGCGCGCGTGGAACCGGTAAACGAAACCATGTCGACATCGGGATGCGTCGCCAGCGCCTGGCCCACCGTCGGGCCATCGCCGTTGACGAGGTTGAACACGCCTGCGGGGACCCCCGCCGCATGCACGATCTCCGCGAAGATAATGCCATCGAGCGGCGCAATTTCGCTGGGCTTCAGCACCATTGTGCAACCGGCCGCCAGTGCCGGCGCCACTTTTGTGACGATCTGGTTCAGCGGCCAGTTCCACGGCGTGATCAGCCCCACGACGCCGATTGCTTCGCGGATGATGCGCGTGTTGCCGCGCTGCTCCTCGAACTCGAAGTTCTTCAGCGCCTCAATCGCGGCTTCCAGGTGTGCCCTGCCCGCCCAAACTTGCGAGCCGCGCGCGAACTCCATCGGCGCGCCCATTTCATCGGACACGACCTGAGCAATGTCCTCGGCGCGATCGTTGTACAGCGCGAGCATCTTCTGCAGCAGGCCCAGCCGATACTCTTTTGTCGTCTGCGAAAACGCGGGGAATGCGGCCCTTGCCGCGGCAATCGCGCGCGCCGTGTCGGCGACTGACCCCATCGCAATCCTGGCAAAGGGTTTCTCGTTGGCCGGATTGATGACATCCTTCGTCGCGGGCGTGAGCGGCTCGACCCAAGCGCCGTTGATATAGAATCGAAGGTTGTTGTTATTCATCAGTACATGGTACTGCACTTCAACGTATGGGCGAAGTTCTGGTCGACGGGCCGCTGCGGTGACCCGAGATTGCAGACCGGCCACTGGCGAGCGACATCGCGCTCGCCGTACAGTTCACGCGCGCCGCTCTTCCGACGGCGTAGCGGCCACGGCCTGGCTGGCGTCGATCGCGAGCCAGGCCACCGCGCTCAGCAGCGCAGAGACGCTTCCGATCAGGAAGGCCGCGGTCCAGTTGCCGTGGCCGGATAGATACGCCACCACCGGTATGCCGATGACGCCGCCCAGGTTCCCGCCGGTGTTCAGAACGCCGCCCACTGCCATCGTATTGCTGCGTCCGATCGTCATCGCCGCAGCCCAGTACGAACCTTCGGTCAGTTCCACCAGTCCGTAGCACATCGCGAGCAGTGCGACTGCCACGTACGCGCTCGCTGCATGGACCGTGACGATCAGCAGCAAGCCGGCGGCCGGCAATGCCAGGAGCGGCGTCAGCCTCAAACCGCGGCGGCTTCCAAGGCGCACAAACAGCGCGCTGGCGATCGCGCCGCCGAGGCCGGCGCCGATGCCCGCCGTGACCGGCGGCGCCACCGCGAGCCATCCGCCTTCAAGCACCGAGAAACCGCGCTGTTGGATCAGGTAAAGGAAACACCAGTTCGCGAGCAGGTAAAAAACGTAGTTCATCGCGAGGTACGACAACGCCAGCAGCAGCACGTTGCGATCGCGCAGGATGGCCAGCAGCTCACTCAACGAAAGCCGGGCATTGACCTGTTCGGAGCCGGTGTCGTGCAGCTGCGCCAGTTCCTGCTGCGATACCGCCGGGTGTTCGCGCGGGCTATTGCGGCCGTACCAGGCCCAGCACAAATACAATGGAATTGCCGGCGCCGCAGTCCACAGCAATGCCTTCTGCCAGCCGATCGTGATCATCAGCGCTGCGATGAGCGGCGGGGCGAGCGCCGCGCCCAGCGAGAGGCCCATCGTCTGCATCCCCTGCACCAGCGCCCACCGCTGCGGCCGGAACCAGCTTTCGAATACGCCGGTGGAGACTGGAAAAATGGGCGCGTGGCTCACGCCCAGCATGAATTGGGCGGCGAACAGCATGACGAACAGCGCGGCGCCGCCCAGCGCAAGCGGCGCCAGCGCCGTCATGGCGATGCAAAGCGAAGACAGGCACCCGATGCCGAGGAAGGTCCAGCGCGCACCCCATCGCTGCCCCAATACGCCGCCGGGAATCTGAAACAGCGCGTAACCAATCACGAAGGCCTGTTCCAGCCAGCCGATCTGCATCTGGCTGATGTGCAGCTCGGGAATGATGCGCGCCGCCGCCACGGTAATGCTGCGTTGTTGCAGATAGGCGAGGAAACCGATGCCGAACAGGAAGCCAAAAATCCGCCGTCGCACCGGGAACAATGATCGCATCTGTCGCTTGCCCGCCCCGCGCGCCTTTGCCCGGCGCCATCATAGTCGTACACAATGGCGCCCGTGGAAAAAGCCAACCAACGCGCACTCTGGCTCGGTCTCGACACCGGCGGCACCTACACCGATGCCGTACTGCTCGAGGATGGACGACACATCGTCGCCACCGCCAAGGCGCTGACCACACACTGGGATCTCTCGCTCGGGCTCGGCGCGGCGATCCGCGCTGTGCTCGATTCGCTTCAATCGCAGGACGCGCGCCGCGATGTACAGCTCGTATCGGTGTCGACGACGCTCGCGACCAACGCCGTCGTCGAGGGCCGCTTCAGCCCGGTTGCCAGCGTACTGGTCGGGTTCGACGAAGCCATGCTGGCGCGCTCAGGACTGAAGCGCGAGGCGGCCAATCCGATCCTGCTGGTGAGGGGCGGACACAATGCCGAGGGCGAAGAACTCGAGCCGCTCGATGAAGCCGCGTTGACGGCCGCGGTACGCGAGTGTGCCGCACTCGTAGAAGGATTCGCCGTCGCCGGTTGCTTCTCGGTGCGCAATCCCGCGCATGAGTTGCGTTCTCGCGCGCTGATCCGCGCTTGCTCAGGCAAGCCCGTGACCTGCGCGCACGAATTGAGTTCGAAACTCGATGCACCGCGCCGCGCGTTGACAGCGGCGCTGAATGCGCGCCTGACGCCGCAGATTCGTCACCTAATCGACGCGCTCACGGCGGTGATGAACTCCGAACGGATCGATGCGCCGCTGATGATCGTCAAGGGTGATGGCTCGCTGATGAAGGCCGAGATCGCGATTGAGTATCCGGTCGAAACAATTCTGTCCGGTCCGGCGGCAAGTGTCGTCGGCGCGGGCTACCTCACCGGGCACAAGCATTTCCTCGTTTCCGACATGGGCGGCACGACCACCGATTGCGCGGTCGTCGCGAATGGCCGTCCAGCCATCAACGACGAAGGCGCGTTGATCGGCGGATGGCGCACCATGGTCGAAGCCGTCGACGTGCGCACCGTCGGCTTGGGTGGCGACAGCCAGGTCTCGCTCGATCGTCATGCGCGATTGCTGGTCGGACCGCGCAAGGCCATGCCCTTATGCCAGCTCGCGCATCGCTCGCCGGCCGTACTGACTGACTTGCGTGCGCTCGCCACGATGCTGCACCTGCCGGACTACGCGACGCAGTATGCCTTCCGTAACCCAGGACGCGAGGCGCCCACTCACATTGCCGGAGCGGAATTACGAGCCTGGGACGCGCTGTCGCTTGAACCTGTGCGCGTATCGAAACTGGCGCACAGCGCGCCGGGCCGCGAAGCGCTGCGCCGGCTTGCCGATACGGGACTCGCGACGATCGCATCATTCACGCCGACCGACGCGATGCACGTCGTCGGCCGCCAGCAAGGCTGGGTACGCGAAGCTTCCGAGCTCGGTGCACAGATGCTCGCAATCGAGGAGCGCAACACGCGCGGCGCGCGCGAGGCTACCACCGCGCAGGCATTCAGTGAACAGGTCATCGAACACGTGATCCGGGAGTCCGCGCGCGTCGTGCTCGCCACGGCACTCGCTCATGATCCGGGAGTGGAAGCGCGCAAGGGCTCCTTCGGCCAGCTGGGCGATCAACTGATTGACGACATCGTCTGCGGCCGGCAATTTGCACAGCTGGTCAATGCCAGACTTGCGCTGGCCACGCCGCTCATCGCAATCGGAGCACCTGTCGGTGGCTACTACAGCGATGTCGCGCGACGCCTGGGCGCACAGCTCGCCATTCCAGAGCACGCTGCGGTGTGCAACGCCGTCGGCGCCGTGGCCGGCGTCGTCGCCCAGACAATCGACGTGCTCGTCGACCAGCCTTCGTTCAGCGTGTTCCGCGTGCACGACCCGGCTGGAAGCCGTGACTATGAAACACCTGAGCCCGCCATCGAGCATGCGCGGCGCGTGTCCTGCGAGTTGGCGCTGGCGGCGGCGCGCCACGCCGGCGCCGCGGACCCGCATGTGGAAACGACGCTCACTGAGCGGCGCGCGCGCATGGGTGATGTGGAATATCTGGCCGAGGCAGTGGTGCGATCAACGGCCACCGGTCGCCCGTTTGCCGGGCACCTGCATACGAGAGGTTGAAGCGCTTTAGCTCGCGCTGGCCAGGAACCGATCGGGCCGGTATGGCGACAGCATCGGCACATGCTGCGCGTGCAGCAGCTCCGTGCGCACATATTCGCCGAGGATTGGCGCGAGCGTCACGCCGCTGTGCGTGACGACCGCGTAGAAATCAGGCGCCCCCGGTACCGGTCCCACCACGGGGAATCCATCCATCGGCATCGGCCGGAAACCCAGCGTGACGCGATCGAGCGTTGCGCGGCGCGCGCCGGGCAGGAAGGCGGTGATCTTGCCGAGTGCACGATTGCCATGCATTGCCCGGATAGCTGCGTCGGGAAAATCCACCGCGTGTTGGCGGATCTGCGCGTGCACCGGCAGGTCCGGAGGGTCCGGTGAATCGGTGCCGACGAGTGAGCCGTCGGCCATCTGCTTGAATTGCACGCCGCCGGGTGCATCGCAGATGCTGCGTGCCTGCATCGGTAGAGGCGCACTGTGCGCAAGAAATCCCGGCGCATGACGTAGCTGCAGCCGGAAGCCGGCCAGGGCCAGCAATGCAGGCGTATCAACGCCGGCGGCGATGACAACCCGATCCACACCCACCTCACCCGCGTCGGTTTGCACGGCCTGTACGCGACCATCTCGAATGCGAAATCCGCGGACTTCGGACGGGCACTCGAGTCTCGCTCCGTGACCGCGCGCACGCTCGAGGAACCTTTGCGTCGCATGTACGGGATCGACGTGGCCATCGATTGAAGAAAAGAGCGCCGCGACAATCGGGCCGCCCGGATCGATGTGCGGGTTGAGGGCAGCAAATTCAGCGAGGGTGAGGCTGCGTGCCGGGTACGGCGTGCCCTGCATCTGTGCGGCATTGGCATGGAGCGTCGATGCCTCCGCGTCGTCTCGTGCCCAATCCAGGTAACCGCCCCAGGTCACGCCGAGCCCGAGCCGTTTGTCGAGGCGCCGATAGGCGTCCATGCTTGCCAGACGCATGGCCTGATAGTGCCGGTCGTCGACGAAGGCGTTGATCCAGGCAAATGAATTGCGCGTGGCGCCGGCAGCGGGTGCCGTTTTCTCAAACTGCACGACTTCGGCGCCGCCTTCGGCCAGGTGCATCGCGATCGACGCGCCGACGATGCCGCCCCCGATGACGGCGACCCGCATTGGCTTGTTTCGGCTCAGCGCCGGTGCGGCCAGGGCATGCGCTGCGAAGGCAGCCATGCCCTGCACGAATTGTCTGCGACTCATCGGGACTTCCTAACGACTGTCGCGCAGCAGCGCATTCTGCGGATCGTAAAGCGGCTCGCGGGCAACGGTCGCGCGCTTGCGTTCCCCCAGGATTTCGATTTCGAGTTCGGTGCCTTCGACTGCCAGGTCGGTGCGTACGTAAGCGAGCGCGATGCTGCAGCCAAGGCGGTATCCGTAGCCGCCCGAGGTGACGAGGCCGACGACCTCGGTGCCGCGATAAACGATCGATACGGCCGCGGCGTCGGCGTCGGAAGCATCGACGATGAGTGGCACGAAACGTTCGCGCGGCCCTGCTGCTGCTTCGCGCCGCAGCGCTTCCTGGCCAATGAAGCCGCCGGGCTTGTCCAATTTCACAAAGCGATCGAGCGAGGCCATGAACGGCGTGTACTCGGTCGTCAGGTCGCCCTTCCAGGCGCGGTAGCATTTCTCGAGCCGGAGGCTGTCCATCGCATACAGGCCAAAATCGCGGATCCCCAGGCCTGCGCCCGCCTCCCACAACAGGTCGTACACCGACAAGAGGTGTTCAGATGGAATGTGCAGCTCCCAGCCCAGCTCGCCCATGTAGTTCACGCGAAGCGCAGTCGCACGCGTGTAGCCGATCTCCACGCTGCGCATCGACAGCCACGGAAACGCCGCGTTCGACAGGTCCGCGCTCGTCAGCTTCGACAACAGTTCGCGGGAACGCGGTCCTACTACGATAAGCGTTCCATACCGCGACGTCAGATTCTCAATGCGCACGTCTTCAGGTGACCGCAAGTGCTCGCGCAGCCAATGCTCATCGTGGCGCTCGCCCGCGGCGGCGCTGATCAGCCAAAAACGCTCCGCCGAAAAACCCGTCAGTGTCATCTCCGTGACGATGCCGCCGTTCGGCGCACAGAAATAATTCAGCGCCGTGCGCCCCGGCTTTGGTACGACGCCCGCAACCATGTGATCGAGCCACGCTGCCGCGCCGCGACCGGTCACCTCAAATTTCGTGAATCCGGGGAGGTCTAGCACGGCCACGTGCTTCTGCACCGCTGCGCATTCGCGGGCCACCGCCGCGTGCCATGCGGGCCGCCGGAAAGACAGCTCGCGACCTTCGAAGTCATCGCCTGCTTGCGTGAAATAGACCGCGCGCTCCCAGCCACCGCGCGCGCCGAAACGCGCCCCCTTGTCCTTGAGCCGCTGGTAAGCGGGCGAGCATTTCGCGGGACGCCCCGCCGCGCGCTCTTCCGTCGGATAACCGATGTC